>QXXL01000113.1 GCA_009911505.1 Lachnospiraceae bacterium
CCAGGTAAAAATCAAAGTTGCAGTGCTCGATTCCGGTGTTGATACCGTACTGGGGATTAAACTGGCGGGATCCGTAAACCTTGTCCCGGAAGAAGCAAACATGTCGCCGATGTTTTTAGACATGAGCGGCCACGGTACAGGAGTTGCCAGTATTATTGCCGGTACTGCGCAGAATAAAGTGCAGGGTGTGAACCCAAATGCCGAACTTTACTCTGTAAAAGTGCTTGATTCAATGAACAAAGCCCCTGTCAGCCGGATCATAGAAGGCATCTACTGGTGCATAGACAATGGAATCCAGATTATCAATATGAGCTTTGGGACGTCCAGATATTCGGAAGCGCTGCACAATGCGGTTAGGGAAGC
>QXXL01000538.1 GCA_009911505.1 Lachnospiraceae bacterium
ACGATTTCAGCTTCTTCCGGGACTATATGGAACGTCCCGTCCTTAAAACGGTAGCCCAATGCATCGCCGTTGGTAGCCCGCCCCTGCTCAAACAGCTTGCGGACGCGCCATTTCTGGTTTTCTGAAGCGGAACGGCTTTCTTCCTGTGCAAACGAAGCCAGGAGCGTCAGCATCAGCTCACCGTCTGTACTTAAGGTATGGATATTTTCTTTTTCAAAATAAACGTCGATTTCCAAGGATTTGAGTTCACGCACTGCTGACAGCAGGGTTACGGTATTCCGCGCGAACCGGGTCAGTGATTTGGTGATCACCATGTCGATTTTCCCAGCCCGGCAGTCTGCCAGCATTTTCTGGAATTCAGGCCGGCCATCTTTTGTACCAGTCACGGCTTCATCCGCATAAATCCCGGCAAGCTCCCAGTCACCACGGCTGCCGATATAGTTATTGTAATAACTAATCTGGGCGGACAGAGAATGCAGCATAGCATCCTTGCCATTGGAGACACGGGCATAGGCCGCCACACGTTTCCGTTGGGCAGGCAGTATCTTTTTTGCATCCAGTTTAATGACTTCTCTCATAAAATACCTCCGATCGTAAGAACAGGGGGAGTTGTGCGCTCCCCCATCAATAATGTGCTACAGTTTCCTCAC
>QXXL01000539.1 GCA_009911505.1 Lachnospiraceae bacterium
GGGAAACGCTTTCATCAGCGTTTCCCTAAATGGAACATATTACTTGGGGGCAGCTTCCTCGTTGAGGGGCTTATAGTTGCTGTCCATGTAGTTCTTTTTCCCGAAGGGAACGTAATTTTCATCCAGTAAAATCAAGTTCCCGTTTCCCAAATCAGGGAACTGACGCGCAACCTCCTTGAGCACTTCCCATTCATCTTTTGTATTTTCTTTGTTGTCCTCCTCCACCTGTCTTAACGCTTCTTGAACAGACTGCTGATCAGCCGTTCCCCAATAGAGGGGATGGGGCTGGAAGGAAGAATGGTAATCGCCGCCCTCATAGCAGAAAAAACAGGAGCAGGGGATTTTTTCAAATAGAATCTTTTGCGCCCCGTCAAGCTCTTTCACCTCAAGACAGTAGCACCCATTTACGGTTGCCGCGCCATCCCGCGCGGTCATGTTTGCGATTGCCATGATAGTAAGGGGTTCCGTTTTCACGATCATGCCGGGAACCAAAAGCCCCTCCTCGTACATTTCCCGTAAATACTCGTCAGAAAATTTTCCGACAGCCCGCCATAGGAAAAACAATGCAAGAAGGAAACAGATAACGGCGGGAATCCAGCTTTTAAACAAAGAAATTCCTGCCATGCACAGGAAGCACACGCAG
>QXXL01000540.1 GCA_009911505.1 Lachnospiraceae bacterium
TGTTGTTCGGCAAATTATCTGCACCTACATTCTTCACATTAAATGCGCCTGTATTTCAGATGGTATGGATAAACATTCAAAATTTCTGCATCTGTTTGCGCAGCTTATTTAAGGTCAGTATTGTATAAACAATTCCAGCCAGTTTCCTTTTTCCGGTGCCTATCGCATGGGAAAAAAGAAACAGCATCTGAATTGTCAGTACAATTTAAAGTGTTCATGGGAAGATGTCCCGAGTGAATTGTACTGCTTCCGGATATAATTCAGAAAACAGGGGATTTCCTGTACTCTTAAATCCCCTGTTCTCATCAGCTGATACTGAATTGTGTGCTGTCAGTTAACTATTCGCAAAACAAAGGATTTGCGAATGCTTACCCAAGCTGGACATCATTGATGGCCTGCATGGCGGTCTCACCAGTTACTGTATGAAGCTCCTTGGAATCAGCAATGAGCAGGCAGGCATCGCAGATACGGTTGATGACACGCGGCGTACCGTTGGCAGAGTTAAGGACTGCCTCAAGGGCATTTTCCTCAAAGACCGTCTGCCTGCATCCTGCGCCTTTTAGTTTTTCCGTGACATAAATGCGTCCTTCCTCCTTTGAGAGGCC
>QXXL01000541.1 GCA_009911505.1 Lachnospiraceae bacterium
ATAAAAAGCGCACTGAACGAGCTGGACGCTGCCGGGCTTCTGGTGAGGGAACGCCGGGGCTTCTCCGCACCGAACCGCCTTTATGTGAAAATACCGCAAATGCCAGTGGTACAGTTTTCCGACCATATGACCGCCATACAGCCGGAAAACCGACCCTCTGATAGCCGGAAAAGCGACCCTCATAAGGGCGGAAAACCGACCTTTGCGTTGGACGGAAAACCGACCCCTAACCAACTTACTATAAACCAACTAAAAGAGAACCAAC
>QXXL01000542.1 GCA_009911505.1 Lachnospiraceae bacterium
ATGGGGAGCAGCCCGCACCCTTTGGCAGATATAAAAACCTTTTCCTCTCCGAATCCGAATATGCGGAGCTGAAAGGGGAATACCCGGACAGGCTGGAACGGTTCATTGAGGAATTGAGCGAGTTCATAGCCGCCTACGGGAAAGTGTACGCCAACCATGCCGCCGCTGTCCGTATGTGGGCAAAACGTGACAGGAAAGGCA
>QXXL01000114.1 GCA_009911505.1 Lachnospiraceae bacterium
TGTTCACTCCTTATTCTCTTGATTATATCTCAAATCCTTGAGAATGGGCTGTCAACTTTTTTTATACCACATCAAACCGCACCCTCAAGGCTGTCTACTGCAAAAATCGGCTGATACAGCCCCTTGTTTCCTGATACCCTGCTGAATACTTCGCCAGACTTTTCTACCGTGATTTTTCCTTTCTGTGCCACGTTGGAGCGTTCCACCTTGACAATGGTGATGCCGCTTTCTTCTTCGGAATTTTCCTGCTCCACATCAAAATAGACTGGCTCGGAATCCAGAACGTAACCATACGGAGCCTGCACCTCAACAAGAGAATATCCCTTGCCGTATTCTAAGGTCTGCGGCGTGATAAGCTCACCGTCTGCCGTGGTGTAGAACGTGTCAATCTTTGTCACTTCTGGATAAGTGAACGTCATCGTCACAAGCTCGCCGTTCGGGTCGTAAATCTGGAAGCCTGCACCTGCATACGGGATAACCCTGCCTGTTTCTATATCCTTTTTCACAATCTTGATATAGCTCTCAAAATTGGCATTGTTGATAAGGTAGCGGTAGGTCTGGCTGTCTTTGCAGATGAACACGTCAAAGTCTTTCATCAGCTCACGCCCGTCCCATCCAGAGGTCTGGTGAACCGTATAGATGCC
>QXXL01000123.1 GCA_009911505.1 Lachnospiraceae bacterium
CTCTTTGGCAGCTTTGCCCTTGCTTTCTGTACTTTTTTCCCGGCTCTCTGTGCCTGCCGCTGTTTCTTTTGCAGCTTTTTACTTCCGGTAAATTCAGAGCCTCCTTCCCCCTGAAAAGTATTTCTGGTATCCCCCGTAAAAGTTTCCTCCGTAAAGGTCTTATTTTCCGGTTTATCATTTGTGCCGCCTTTTACCCGGTGTTCCTTCCGCACCCGCTTTTTATGGTATTTTCCCTTTTTCTGTGACTGCCTGTATGTATCCCTCCGGTGGTAATCTTCTGCATCTGGTTGTTTTTTCTCCTTTTCCTCCGGCTGGCTGAAATTCTCCTGTCCGGTAAAAGTGTTATTTTCCTTTACAAAATCAGATTTTTCTTCCTGTCCCGGCTTTACATCGGACTTTTGGACTTTTTCGAGCTGTTGACAAACCTCCTAATTTCGTAAATGTCACAAGATATCATGATAAAAC
>QXXL01000115.1 GCA_009911505.1 Lachnospiraceae bacterium
TTCCGTTTCCTCCGCCGCATCAAAGCTGCCTGCGGATTTCAAGAACACTTCAAAAACAGCCCCCTCCTCTGGCGTTTCAATCTGGGTTTCGCCGTTGTCAGTGTGCTTGATGATGGCGATATTGCCTTTGATGACCTGCTCGTTTACGTCATTCTTTGCAGAATTATATTCCACGGTGTAAAGCTCTGGCTCTGCGCCTACATGGTGTACGGTCGTGTCCAGAAGATAGCCCTCGGACGGGGTAATCTCACGGACGCTCCAATCGTTACCGCAGATATAATATTTCGTTGTGAACTGCCCGTTTTCATCGGTGGTGTAGGTGTCAACCAGTTCCTCGCCCTTATAGATGCCGTAAACCGCACCTGCAAGGGAAGCGTCGCCCTGCGGCTTCTTTCCCGTTTCCACGTCGGTCTTTAATGCCGTGACATTGAACTTCTTCAAAATGTTGTGGAAGCTGCGGTTTGTAACTTTCTTCCACTCAATCGGGGCGGTCTGGGATGCAGGCACGACATAGCGGATTGCCGTGTCCACTTCCTCAAGGGTATATGGCGTGCTGCCGTTGATAAGGACGTTCTCAAACTTTGCCAGTCCGTTCTTGTCGGTTATGGCATATTCATCAACTGCCAATCCGCTTAAAGAAGTGCCGTAAAGGTGGAACTTCACGCCCTCCACAAGATTATCCTCGGATGTTTTCACAACCTCAAGGCTTCCACGCTTTAAGGCATTGCTGAACGTCACCGTAGAGGTTTTCCCGCCGATAATTGTTACGGTCTGGGTTTTCTGCGGCTCATAGCGGTCAATGGACTGCTCTGTGACAGTATAAGTGCCAGGGAATAACCCCTCCACCGTGATGTTTCCGTCCTTGTCTGTTTTTACGGTCTTGTTGAAACCGTTGCCTTTGATGGTAAAAGAAATCCCCGCAACAACGCCGTCCTCGGAAGTCTTTTTCAGTGCGACCGTGCCTGTCGGCGTTTCCACGTTGATATACGCCGTCATGGTATCTACGTTTTCCACGCCCGTAATGACGTCCTGCAAGTTGGGGTCGCCGTAAGCAATCATCATCGCCCCGCTGCTGACCGTCGGCGTGTTGTTCCTTGTCGCCGTAATCCTCGCCTTGCCGTCAATGGCTTTCTTTGACGTGATGGTGAGCTTGTTCCCAGACTTGGATACCTTTACATTGCTGTCGGAGCTGGTAAAGGAATACTCGGAAAGGGAATTGTTCTTATCCGTCAGCGTTAAGCTGTACTTCCCGTCCTTATAGGCAAGCTCCTTTGTAATGTCTTTCTTCCCTGCCGACATGAAGCTCGGAATTGTGCTGTGCCTTGTCATCAGCGACACAATCTGGTCGTAAGCCGCCACCGCCCCGCTGTTGGCATAATTAGAGCCAAAGTGCAGGCTGTAAACGGTCGTGCTTGTCTGGCTGTACGGGCTTGTGGAATTGCGGCATCCCGTGACGAACTCCCACACAAGAGTCTGGGTGGCAAGCCATTTCTCATCATCGCTCCCAGATAAATTCCCGCTGTTCCCCTGATACCCATACAAAAGTGCAAGCCCCACCGCCTTCCTCTGTTCTGCGGAGAGGGCGTTCCATGTGTTGGAAGAAGCCTTTGCCAGCGTGTTCCCTGTTTTCAGCGACACTCCTGGCTGAAGGCAGAATGCCGTTTCCCCGTCCACATACATACGGTATTTGTATTCGCCTGTCCCTCCTGCTGTATGACCGCCGATATTAGCACTGGAATTATACCTCATGGCGTTCCCTGCACTGTCGTAGGTGTGGGTAAAGCTAATCGTCCCGATGTCGCCCGCCGCAAACGCTGTCGTGGCAGGGACGGCGGACAATGCCGTGACCGCAGCAAGGGCAAACGCCGCAGCCCTTTTGAATAATTTACAAATCTTCATTCATTACCTCCTGTTCGTTCTCATGTTGATAGTTGACTTTCTGGCAGAAAAAAAGCCACCCATGTGGACAGCTTTAATAATTCTTTTCTCGGATAGTTACTGGCAGTATCAAGGGGGAGAGGTGTGGAGAGGGGGAAGCAGAAAAAAATTTGCTATCCCTCAAAAGGCGGACTTCTCCCCAAGTGTGCGCTTATCTTTCCTGCCCCCGCTGCCTTTGCAGATGGCGGTTGTAGAACTCCAACGCCTTTACGACAAAATCTGTTTCCTGCCCTCTGGGGATGGATTTCGGTATGAGCTTGGTTATCCGCTCATCCTTAAAGGCAGGCTTCTCTTTCTGGTTTGGCTTTTCCTCCTGCATGATGCTCTGGATAACCCCGTCCGTGAGCTTTCCCTCCTGCATGAACTTTTTCATTTTGATAGCCTGTGCAAGAGAGGGCGTAGCATCGTTGTAGCTCATTGCTTCAAGCAGCGTGTACTGCTGTTCCTCGGAAAGATAGGAAATCTCTACCGCAGGACGGAAAGCAATCTGGCGTTCATCTACCATTTGCAGAATTTCGGGTACAAGCTCCGTTAAACGGATAAAGCGATAAATTTGTGGCTGACTGTCACCGCTTTTTTGGCTTACTTGTTGTGCTGATGCTGTCCCCTTTAACTTATTATCCAGTGGAGAAGAAGTTAAATCACTCCTTTGTCCCTGTCTGTTCATAGCTTCTAACCGCATCTTATACGCAAAGGCTTTTTCACTCGGCAAAATAACAGAGCGTTGGAGATTACTTTCAACCATGACAATAATTGCTTCATCATGGGTCAGCTCTTTAACCTCACATTTCAGCGTTTCAAGCCCTGCAAGCTCGCAAGCCTTTTTCCGCCTGTGACCGCTGATAAGCTCATACCGCCCGTCCTCTTTCTGCCGAACTGTGGCAGGGGTCATTACACCGCTCCGACTGACACTTTCCACAAGCTGTTCCATATCCTCATTCATCAAAACCTTGAACGGGTGGTCTGGGAACTCGTCAATCTCGGAAATGGGTATTTCCCTTATCTTGCTTAAATTCGCTTCTGCTCGGCTCTCGTCTGTTTCAAAGAGGTCATCGTATGCGGTCAGCTCGATTCCTGTTCTTTTGTTTC
>QXXL01000116.1 GCA_009911505.1 Lachnospiraceae bacterium
CACCTCCTTTGCAAACTGTTCATAGGCTGCGGCTACTTTGCCGCCCTTGTCGTAGGCAAAAATACTCTTTCCCTCTGCGGTGGCTTCTACCGCACGGATAGAATGGGGTATCTGAACATCGAAAACTTTAATCCTCTGCCCGTAGGCACTCTTTACCGTTGCGGTAATCTCCTTAGAGATATTCGTGCGTGGCATTACCATCGTCATTAAAATACCATCAATCCGCAGATGGGGATTGATTTGCCGTTTGACCTTAGACACGGAGCGAAGCAACAGCTCTAAACCCTTTGCAGAAAGATAATGGGGCTGTGTCGGGATAACCACGCTGTCAGCCGCCGCAAGTGCATTGATTGTTAGCATACCCAAGCTCGGCATACAGTCAATAAGGACAGTATCATAATTCTTTTTTACTTCATTGATGCAGGTTTTCAGCACACTTTCACGGCTTATGGCATTGATGAGCCTTACTTCCAAGCCCGACAGTTCAATATTGGACGGGAGCAGGTCAACGCCCTCGTCATGGTGCAGGATAGCTTTCTGGACATTGACAGGCTTATCGTCTATCACGTCCTGCATGATGCTTGAAAGCGTATCAGACAAATCATCTGGTCTGCCATAGCCAAGCGACATGGTAAGATTTGCCTGTGCATCTGCATCAATCAGCAGGACTTTCTTACCTTGCTGTGCCAGACTAACACCCAGATTTACCGCCGTGGTGGTCTTTCCGACACCGCCTTTCTGGTTCGTCAGAGCGATTACTTTGCAATTTGACATAGGTGCGTCCTCCTTTCGCATAAATTTAGCCACTTTGTCAGAGTGGCTATGTAAAGGATTCATGGCAATAAAAAAAACCGACTGGCTGTTTTTATTTGCTAAACTACACCAATCGGCTATGTAAAAATCTATTCAATTTTATTCTTCGTCTTATATGCACTTTTGTGATAAGGCTTCTCTTATCCTCTCTGTATCCCATTTCTCTGGGAACAATACCACCATAATATGAAACGCATCTATCAGCCCTGCAATATAGGCATGAGTACCGTATTCAAAATCTTGCTTATCCCTGCAATCTAAAAGGCGTTGGCAAACTGCCCTCTGTTTCTCCGTTAAATCAAGCTGATTAAAAGCATCCTCTGCACTTCCCTCACTATTACTGTCCTTTTGATAACTTGCATCCGCTTTTAACAGTTTCAATACAGATTCGTCTTTTAGTTTCTCGACCGCTATTTTCACCAGTTCTTTAAATTCCTTATCGCACATCACTTCCTCCTGCCATTTCTACCCTTAACTTTTTTACAGGTGCATGGATAACCTTAATAATAAGTTCATCAACGCAGTCTGTATATCTGCCTTGCTGTATGAGTTGATTTTTTAATCCTACAAGGCTATGTAACAGGAGTTTTCTTTCTTCACTATCCACATATAAATGATTTTTCTTTTCTCTCATAATCAACACCAACCTTTCTTGGTTTTATTATATAGAGAAATATCAATTCAATCAAAGGTACGCTTCAGACAAAAAAATAAGCGTACCACTATTTCTAATGATACGCTTATCATAATTCATTCTCTAATCAAGGTCGATATAAAC
>QXXL01000117.1 GCA_009911505.1 Lachnospiraceae bacterium
TGTTTCTCTCCATTGATTTTTCCTTACATACTGTCCGTTAGCCTTTCGGTAAGCCGCTGCCTGCTCGAAAGATAGCGGTAATTCAAAGGAAAGAGAACTCCTACCTACTTTGTATAGCTGCCTGTGTTGCTATTAATAACTACTACAAAATCAGCTTTCACTTTCATTTTTTAACTGCTTCAAACTAAACTCTATTTACAATTCTCATTATACCAATCATTCATACTGGTATTTATAATATCTCCTTCATATCTAGTCACCCATCCATCGGAATAGCTTGAAAATAAACCTTGATGATGCTCATTTAAATTATTATAAACAATGCCTGAAATTACAATTACTTTTCTATAATCTCTACCTGCTTTATTGCATAAATGGCACGCTAAATTTACAACATCTCCCATCCAAATAACATCGTTAATTCCACTACCTGAATATCCAGCTTTAACCATCAACGCTCTACCATAATCAATACCTATCCCAACTGAAATTTCCGAATAATTTTTCTTCCTTAATTTATAATTGAGTATTTTAATCATACTATTTAGTCTAGCTGCCACCGAAATAACATTGTCGATATCAGATTTATAAGGGGTATCAAAAACTCCCCATACACAATCTCCATTAATATTTATTTCTTTACAATCAGTTTCTGCATTCATAATAGCAACACACTCTGATAAAAATGCTCTATACATTTTCGCTAATGTTGGTCTTTTATGCTCATCGGTCATATCAGATGACCCTACAATATCAATAAAAATTGCAGTAACATTAACATAATAACCATTTTTAAATGTCAAATCACTTCTCATAGGAATGCTGTCTTTATCACAGTAATCATTATCACTTGCATTTAAAATTTCATCCATTCTCTCCGAACTTTTATCTACGTCATAAGACATTGTATGATTTGATTCCATTATTCTCCCCCCCTTTATATCAACTGAAATATCATACACACAAACCACAAAATAACTGTTGCTAATAAAAATTTTATTCCCTTGTTATACCATTTTGCTTTTAAACTGCATATCTTAGAATTCGTATGTATCTGTTCTTCTAAATCATCTATAATTTCTTCTTCATCCATATCTTTTACAGCATTCTTAAAGTTCTCTAATGTCATGCTTCCAATAGAGCCAAAGAAAAAAACAGACGGTGCATTATTAAGATTTTTCACTCTTGCAATAATAGATAACATAAAACATAAAATAGAAATGAAGCTTGCTAGATATAATAATGCCACCAGAATGGTTGCTATAATTTCTCCTCCAGATAATTCTGCCAGTTTTGATACCTCTGTTATTCTATGAAATGCACTGGGCATACCCTTTTCAAATATAACACCTATTAGAACCCCTGCTAATGCTAATGCAAATGAAACTTTTGTATCCATATTTCCTATCCATGTATTTATGATATTTAACGTCTCATAAGCATCTTCTTTTTTAAATGCTCTATTTCCTTGCATTTGATTATCATTGTTTTCCATATTAATACCCCCTTATTTTCTTTATTGTTTGTAAATATTCTTCAAAATCTTTTCTTCTTTCATGCTTTACTCTATAATTAACCAGTGCTCTTTCTATTTCATTATAAAGCTTATACAAAATATGTTCCTTATTTGCCCAATTTAGTGTTGCAATTTCTAGGTCTACCCAAAAATCCGATAATTCTGCCATAACAAGCATCACATCAAATGCTTTAGAATATTCTTGAAAGTAATCATAAATTCCTATCAAATAACAACCTAATTCTAATGACACTTCTTTTGAGGTTTTCCCTAGCAATCCCCCTAATTCATATTCCTTTTCTATCATCGAAATTAAATCCTTTTTTCCCACCTTATCCATATACTGATATTCATGGTAATGTACTTTAGAAAGAATATTCTTAATTTCTATATAATATTCTTTTCGTATTTCTTGTAATTCTTTTTCAGCAACATCTCTTTCATCAAAAGCCTTTAATTTTGCTGCATTTTCATTATTATATTTATCTTTGTAATCCTGATTTTCTCTTTTAAGTTTATCCTCTAAGACAGCAAGTTGCCTTTCTCTTTGTATAAGTTTATCTTGTAATCTCTCAATTTCTCTAATGCCATCCGCCAATCCTCCAAATGTATCTGACTCTACTGTTGTGTCTTCTTCTATTTTGATTGGTTTTCCTAAATCCTCTGAAAACCCCAAATAATAATCCTTAGTCACATATCCTTGAAATAACTTCGTTCCTTTATATTTTGCTGATTTTGCAAAAACTTTCCTGTACTCATCTGATAGTTGCTTAAAAGCATTATCTGAAATAAATATTTCTCCACCAGATGCTATATCTGAATATTTGCTTGCATAATTTGTTGTATTGCCAACCCATACACAATCCACTTCATTCTCTCTATTTTCATCACTCTCCAGACCATACATACCAACCTGAGTTACAAGAACTTTTCCATAATCTATTCCAATACCACATTCAATAACTTTCCCATTAACATTAGTTTTCAAATATTTATTCAAGCTATAATCAATTACAGTCTGCAAACTTCTTGCCGTATTAATTGCTTTATCTGCTGCACTTTCTGCAATATCTCCGTTTTCACCAATGGAGTCAATAAAGACCCCCATAATTCTGTCACCCAGAAATTGTCTTGTAACTCCTCCATTTTTTCTAACACAATCAACTGCCATTCTCATAAATGAACGGTATATTTTAACCATACTTTTTGCTTGACTATTTTCAGTTAAGTATGTTGACTTACGAATATCAATAAATAGTATGGCTGCCATAATAGAGTAGGTTTTATTATTATCCTCTAATTTCTCTATTGTTGGAGGTAATTCTGAATCAACTTCTATTTGCTCAACAGTCTGTTCTGTTATTTTTTTAATCCGTAAATCTACTTTTGCAAAATCATTTTTAGAAAATCCCATATTTACTTTATCATTCTCCTATATTAATATCAAAATAGCTTTTTACCCACATATATTATACAACCTATTACGCTTTTTTGATAGTTCTAAAAATCTATATAATCATATAGCCGTCCATTCAACGGATGAACAAACAGCTATAAAATGATAAACGATACATAATATTTAGATTACTTCAAAATGCTTTAAAGCATCCTTTATCGCTTCCACTTTCTCTGCCGTCGGATGTTTCCTCGGCTGTTTCAATTCCTCTACCGCATTAGGAGCATCATACATCGGCAATCCTAAATCTCGCTTTACCTCTGCGATATATGCGGTATGTACTTTGAAGCCGTATTCCGCTTCTATGTACTCCTTAATCATCTTATATGTAACCCGCTCTTTTGGCTTATACGCTTCGGCTCTTTTAGCGATATTATCAAGCGGCACTTTTCCCTCACCCTCGCCAAACTCCACTTTTACGTTGATTACGCTGTCGGGTTTTTTGTGGGAAAGCATTACAACCGTCTCCACATGGTCTGGAATTTGAAACATATCACTAAAAATCACAAAAATATGGTAATATTTGTACAGCACAAATACCGTTCGTATAACCTTTCTCCTACAAATTTATCATCAATAACAATTCCTGTCATAATACAAAATTTTTAAATCTTAGCCCTCATCACACTAAACCTAAAAGAGCATAAAAACCCATTCTATATTCATATAAATCTGGATATTTACTTAAAAGATACCTTGCATTTTTCAACATCAAAGAAGAATCATTCCCAACATCATGTGTTAAATGTAATGATAAAAATCCCTCAATTTTAGGTGTTAATAAGTGATAGCCCTTGAGAGACATTCTATATGTATAATCAATATCTTCTTCACCCCATCCCACAAAATTCTCATCCCACATTCCGTTTTCGAGAATAATAGTCAGTGGAACAAATAATAAATAACTTCCTAGAAATTTTTCTTTATAATTATAAGTAGTATCAATAGATTTAACATTCCTATTTCCCCAATAGTTCAATCCATTAGATACATAAAATTCACCTTTCTTTCCGAGAAAGATTTTAACTATCTTTTCTATTTCTGTATCTGACAAAGTAAAATCAAAATCTATTCTTGGTGAACTAAATATGCAATCAGGATTTGATTGAAATAAATTATTAGCAATAGACAAACATAACGGTGAAATAACTGTATCTCCATCCAGAAAACAAAACATTTCACAATCATTAAAATTAAGCATCCTTTTCATTAAAATGTTTCTTACAGATGATCTGTTAATATTACGCAAACTTTCTTCGCTAATAAACACCGTTTCAAATGGAAACGTATAATTATTTTTAATTTTTTCAATATTACTTCCTGTTGTGGCTAAAATCACACGTTTAGGCAAAATCGTTTGATTTTTTACTGAATCTAAAACAGAAGCAATTCTTGAAAAGGATGTATCAATACCATTAAGGCAAATCCCACACGGTATGCTGTAGGCCTTTTGTACTTCATTTTCATTGCCTTTTTCTTCAGATTCAAAAGAAATATTATATAATTTCATTTTAATATCTCCAATTTTGCACTGCCCAGTTTCATTAAATAAATTATGGTATATACTCTGTTCTGAAATTGATTCTAATACATCTTCAGAAATAGTTACCCTATTAAAAAATTTTTCTTCTCCTTCCACATGTCGCATTTTACTAGCTCTATTTAACACCAAACCACTCCAAAGCCCACCATCTGGATTTGACATTACCTGTCCTTTATCAAGACATATTCTAAAATTGATTTCTCTAAGCATATCAAACCACTCTTTGCACTTTTTCCATAAATTAGAAAAGTTTATACTAAATTCTAATGCAAGTTCTGTAGAAGACATTCCCATAGATTCTTCAAAAAAAATCAAAGCACCATCACCAGTAAAACGAATTATTTCGCCAGAAAAACTACTAACTGACCATTCAATTGCTTTGTAAATTTTATCTACTACTTGATATAAATCAAAACCATCTGAATTTTTATCTTTCGTTCCTTTTTCAACGATTTTTTCAAATATGTTTGTAGATTTGCAAATATCCAGAGATACAACAATTCCACACATAGGTCGTACTGTTTCAATCATTTTTTCATTCCCCTTATTACACAAAAATAAATAATACCTCCAATTACTGGTGTTAAAAAGCCCCCTAATGTCCAGAATATACTTTCTTTAAAATGTCTATATTTTCTAATAGTTATTTTAGATATACAAATAACCTCTTCCGCAAAATCTCTTTCTTCTATGGATATTTGTGAATCCTCAACATTCTTCTGTTCATAATATTTATATAAATCCCGAACATATGTAATACCACAATTATAAGTCGCTATATCCCCGTAAAAAATCAAATTTTTATCTTCTTCATTTCTATTATTATTTTGTTCTTTCAGTTTATCTAAATAAGGCAACATGGCAATCAATATTAGTATTAGTGATATTATATTGCATATCAAAAAATTATACATGTAAATCAACAAATAACATGTAAGTTCTGAATATTTATCAAATAGCACTCCAATTATAGCAATAATAATTGTTAAATTTATAACACCCATCCCTGCACATTTCGCCTCGGCAAAAGATAACCAGTAATTCGTTCTATCCATTATTTCTTTAATCCTTTGAGTCATAAATCTCCTCCTACTAAATAAGTTTATATTATTTCAAAATGTTTCAAAGCATCCTTTATGGCTTCCGCTTTCTCCACCGTCGGATGCTTCCTCGGATGTTTCAATTCCTCTACTGCATTGGGGGCATCATACATCGGCAATCCTAACTCCCTCTTTACCTCTGCGATATATGCGGTATGTACTTTGAAGCCATACTTCGCTTCTATATATTCCTTAATCATCTTATATGTAACCCGCTCTTTCGGCTTGTGTGCTGCGGCTCTCTTGGCGATATTATCAAGCGGCACTTTACCCTCGCCCTCGCCAAACTCCACTTTTACGTTGATTACGCTGTCGGGTTTTTTGTGGGAAAGCATTACAACCGTCTCCACATGTGTTGTCACTAACATAGGAACACACATCTTTTACCTCGTCTACGATATGGGAACACAATTCTTTAGCTTTGTCCCCTATGCCCTTAGACTTGTCAAAACGCTCTTTTGCATTTCCAATTTCATTCCTAAATCCTGTTTTATATATGAAAGTAATTTTATAGGGATCTTTGTTTCCATCTTCATCATAGCCACCAACTATGACTTTTTCGATTATACTCTCGAATATTCCTCTATCAAATTCCTCCAAAACACCGTTTTTCGATAATGCCTTCTTAAAGTCTGCAATTCTCCGTTTTAGAGAAACTTCATCTTCCATCTGCTGTTCTAGCATTGATAGATTAGCTTTTATATCAGATAGCTTTCTCTCATAACCTACATCTGTTTCTTCATAGATGTCCTGTGCAACAACTCCTTCAAGGTAATTTTCCAATAGCTTTTTTCTCTTTGCTTGAAGATTATCTGCACTTTTTTGTAGTTTCAAAACCTTATCTTTCGCAGAATCTTCACTCAAGGTTTTTTCCACTCTGGAAATAAATTCATCTAAAACATCCTTATTACCTGCACATAACATTTTATAAGATTCAATAAAGGCTTCCTCTATCACCTGTTCTGGTATGCCTTTACTATCCGGGCAAAACCTTTTCCCGTCTTTTGTAGACTTTACACATTGCCAGATTGTTTTTTTATATTTAGAACTACTATGCCACCTTCGTCTTGATAGATTCGCTCCACAAAATCCACATTCCAGCAAGCAACTAAACGCATATTGTCTACTATATTTCTCTCGTTTTCCCGGAGTAACTGATTTTCTTCCCCCGTTCCTCCGCTCTCTAATCTCTTGTGCTCTGTCAAAAGTTTCTGCTGAAATAATTGGTTCGTGGTGGTCTTTAACATAAAACCTATCTTCCTCCCCAAGATTTTCCAACCGTCTTTTAGAAATTGGATCAACTGTAAATGTCTTTCCTAATAATATATCTCCTTTGTATTTTTCATTGTTAATAATTCCCATTACACTAGAAGAAGTCCACGCATTTCCTCTTATCGTTGTTGTCCCCTGTTCATTCAATTCTCTAGCAATCATCGAACTTCCAGCACCAGCAACATACCTATCAAATATGTATCTTACAGTTTCTGCCCCTTCTTCGTTTATAGATAATGACTTAGTTGTTACATCATAGTCATATCCTAGACAGCCTTGAAACCCTACCAACTCACCACGTTTCATTTTCATTTTCAAACCCTTTTTCACATATGCCGAGGTATTCTCCACCTCCTGTTGTGCAACAGAGCTTAAAATTGTCATCAGAAATTCTCCGTCTTTAAGGGTGTTTATCTTTTCAACTTCAAAATAAACCGCTATTTTCCTTTCTTTTAACATTCTGACATATTTTAAAGTATCCAATGTATTTCTTGCAAAACGAGGCAAGCTCTTAGCAATAACCATATCAATCTTGCCATCCATGCAGTCCTGTATCAGACGTTGAAAATCTTCTCTTTTGTCAACTTTTGTTCCTGTAATCGCTTTATCTGCATATACACCTGCAAATACCCACTGTGCATTATTTTGTATCAGTTCGGTATAATACTTAACCATCGAGTTATAGCTTTTTATCTGATCTTCATCATCCGTACTGACACGACAATACGCAGCAACTCTCAAGCGGTCTACTTTCCGGACTTTGGAAGATTCATCAAATGGATTGTTTGCCTTAATAATCTCTACTTCCATATCTTCCTCCTTTTTGTGTTCCTATCGTAGTGTTCGCTTTTATTATAGTGCAACACAGTTAATAAGTCAAGCGGTAATATTCGATACAATCCCATAGTCCCGCATTAACTTTTTTTGGATTTGCTCATATTCCAACTGATTTATCAAGTTCAACTTTAAAAGTTGCTTCAACATAGATAACTGCATACTGTATCTTAATAATTTTTTCCCATCTATATGTAATCACCCTTTCTTTATTAAATATCCTCACAGGTGGCAGGCGGGAAGCCTGCCCACATTGGACTTGCACCATCATCTTCTCTATGTGACTGGCTTTCGCCAGAAGTATCATTATCACGAAACTGCTTCTTCGCAAATAGAATCCCCTATTCTACTCCAACACTGATATTTTTCGCTCGTGCCTTTGCTTCAACATCATAAAAATGCTTCTTCACTTTCAATTCCCTACTGGAACAAACAGTCATAGCGTATCTGCTGTGTAGCTCCACAGTTTCTCACGTCCTGTGAGGTTATTGCATATTCAATTTTCAAGGTACACCGCTGTAAATCTGTCAGCTATGGAAAAGGGCAGCTAACCGCCCCTTATACCGCTTCAAACGCCAGTATCTTTGTAATCAGCTTTGTTTCAAGCCTCCGGCGCAGTGTTTCATCAACACAATAATGAAGCCGCCCTCCCTCGTCATACATCTTCCGGGTGGACAGGGTAATTATGTATCCCTCATAGTGCTTCAGGACTTTGTTGATTGCCAATACATCGCCTTCTGATGCTGCCTTTATGATATGGAAAGGCAGCAAATTCTTTTCTTCTCTGCTCTTACATCTTTTTGTCATCTGCTTTTTCCTCCATAATCTTCCTTAAAATTTCCAGTGAGCGTGTCCGGTGTTCATGGACTGTGCTGCGGACAAGGTTCATTTCCCTTGCTATATCCGCATCACTCATTTCCAGAAAATACGAAAGCAGTATCACATTCCGCTTCCGTTCTGAAAGTGCCTGCAACGCTTCCGCAATCAGGGTGTCTTTTACTTCAATGTCATATCCATGCACTGTAAAATGACTGTTCTCCACTCCATACTCGTCCATAACAAACAACTGGTTCAGCTCCTTTTCAGACAGTTCAGAAAACATGGCTTCATGTTCCCTGCGGTAATCCATGTGCCGGTAATAATTGATTGCTTCGCCTTTCAGCGACATCTGGCACAAGCGGTCAAAGCGATGCCTGATTGTCATTTCATCATGGCAAGAAGGTTTCTTCATACGAGTTCACCTCCTCCCCCGTTGTGACATGACAAAGGCATACGCCTTTTCCCTTTCCGTTGTATCTGCCAAATAGCGGTAGACTGATGTTCGGGTGGGTGTAAAAAATGTTTGAATAATTTTTTGTATATAAAAAACGCCCGGACAGGCAAAATGCCCGCTGGACGTTATTCATATCTGCTATTCTATTTTCTCCACACGCCACAGGAGCGTATAGTTCACTTATCAGGGTAGATTCTGCTTTACTGCCAGTAAAACACCTTATAAAAGAACCTTCCCACGCCAATAGCCGGACAGGTTCACTAAGTCAAAAAAATATCCCTCAGACCGTTCAGAACACATAAATTCCCCTAAACGTACCCAAAGGATAAAAGCCACGCAAAAAACCTCTGGATACTGCGTTTTTTTATATGCAATATCCAAAGTCTTTTTATTCTTATGTGTGCATTATGTCCCTCTGATAAAGTGATTTTTTAGTGCATTTTCAAAGCGAAATATGCAATATACACTATACATGGAGGTGCATATATGGCAAGAAAAAAGAAAATTGACAAGGAAATGGGATTCCGTCTGA
>QXXL01000118.1 GCA_009911505.1 Lachnospiraceae bacterium
TGGCGTTTCCTCCCGCTATATCAAGGAAATCGAAAATCATGGAAATGTGCCAAGCATTGAAAAGCTGGGGCAGCTCATACGAGCCTTACATATTTCCGCCGATCCGTTTTTCTATCCAGATGCCCTGGCAGACAATCTTGACTACAAGCGTCTGCTGGTTTATCTGTCACAATGTACGGAGGAGCAGATTACAACAATCCTTGCTATTGTGGAAGCCTATCTTCGGACATACAAACA
>QXXL01000119.1 GCA_009911505.1 Lachnospiraceae bacterium
TATCTGAATTTTTTCATGAGTATTTCTGGATTTTTCTGAACCATGCAAAAAGGTGGCTCGCCTTCTGTCCTGCCAGCCACCTCTTTATCTATATGTTGAATTTTTTAAGAAGCTCCTTTATCCGCATACGCTTTTTTATAATGCCAAGTCCGTCAAGAACCTGTACGCTATCCAAAAACCCCTGATAATACGCTCGTTGTTCCTCCTTGTAATGGGCATGATCCACCGCATCCATATAGTCCTCCAGAAATTCCCTGTCCTCTTTCGGCAGCTTAGAAAGATATGCTTCAAATGCCTTCTGCTTCTTTTTCAGTTCCCGGCTGGCTGCTTTTGCTTCCTCCGTCTGGACGGAATACTCCCTGTCCTCTGATTCGCTGCGCAGTTCCTCAAAGACATCCGACAATGTTTCAAAAACTTCATTCATGCTTGCTTCCACCTTTCTCTGTTAAAAATATTATTGTTTTTACAGGCAGTATTATCAATCCCCAATTTCACAATAACAAGATAATTTCCTTTCACTTCATCTTTAGAAGTATATTATCAACAATATTTCGTAAAATCAATGGTAAGGGGCTTCATCTTTAGAAAGTTGGTGGTAGGATATTAAAATCTATTGGAATAAGGAAAACAACTCCAAAAACCTAATCGGTCAAAGGGTTATGGAACTGCGGACGGAAAAGAAGCTGTCACAGAAAGCCCTTGCCGAACAGCTCCAGCTTGCCGGATATGAGTTTAGCGACCTGACCGTTTTACGGATTGAAAAAGGGACAAGGTTCGTCCCGGATTATGAAGTGGTGGCTCTGGCAGAGTTCTTCCATGTATCCTGCGAATACCTCTTAGGCGTACAGGACAAAAAATAAGCAACAATCTGTTTTCACATCACAGACTGCTGCTTAAATTTTTGTTGAACCGATAGCCAATGCCCCATACGGTCTGTATGTAAAGCGGCTTGCCCGGATTGTCCTCTATCTTCTCCCTTATGTGGTGGATATGGCTCATGACAATGTTGTAATCGCCGGAATACGGCTCCTGCCAGACAATATCATAAATCTGCTCTTTGCTGAATACCCTGCCGGGATTACTGGCTAACAAATATAAAATTTCAAATTCTATATTAGACAGACGAATCTCAATGTCATTTATCAATGTAGTTCTTTGAGTTACATCCATCTTTAATGCCCCAGCTTGAATCATTTCTTTATCTTGAAAATAATTACATATATCAAGATTTTTATAGTTATGTATTGCTTTCAATATCACATTATAAATATCATCCTCATTTTCCACCGACAATATTACTATTTTCCCATGTAAATCTCCCACCTTCCTATGTCATGCATTGATAGTTACAAAGCATATATCACATTAACAATATTATTTTTTATTGATCTTGTCTTTTAAAAGAAACTAAAGCTCCAATAAATCCTATTATTCCACAAACTGTTATAGTAATCATGCATATTCGCCAAAACTGTGTTCCCCAACCCACCATACCGGAAATGGATACTGCCGTCCAAGGGCATATACAAGCTGGCAGTATTAGTTCTTCTGATACTTGCAGTCCTGCCGCCTGCAATACTGCGCTTCCCAATGTTGCAAGCATAGACGGATAAAACAATGCCTGCTGTTTCACGCATATCAAAAGAATAGGAATCCCCACAATAAAAGAGAAGAAATTATTCTGGGTAAATAAAGATAAAGCATACCTCATATTCCCTGTTGTAAATTCAACGGGAAAAAGGATATAACAGCCTGCTATCACTATCACCTCAGACAAACAAAATGATATTAAATACCACAAAAACCACACAGATAATTTAGCTGTCAGGAATTTTTCTCTCGATACTGGAGCGGTCAGGACATTCCGTATTGTTCTGTCCTGATATTCCCTTTGCATATTCGAAGTGATTACAAATCCATTTACGATAGGTAATATGAGAGTATTTAACATGAGTACGCTCATCAACCATTCCATATATTCTCTCTGTGGGTCAATAACCAAACGATTCCATATCATAAAAAGCGGAATTGTAACAATGATCAAAGTTCCCACCCATGCCATTTTATTCCTGCGGAATTTTATAATTTCAGAACAAACTGCATTATGCAATGCCAGCACCTCCTGTCAATTCCTTAAAATAATCTTCCAGACTGTTTTGGCACTTAGAAATCTCAACCACTGAAAGACCAGCAGCAAAGAGTCTGCTGTTTAATTCCAAAGTACCGTATTTCAAACCATAAATCTCTATGACAGATGCTTCTGGTCTCTTAATATTTTCGATTGAAAGAGTTTTTTTCAAGTACTTATATACCTGCTCCGGTTCTTTCACAACTAATCGGATATAGGAATGTCTATTTTCCTCTAGCTGTTGATAAGAACATTCTTCCAACATCCTGCCTTCATGGATAATTCCAATCCAGTCCACCATCTGCTCCATCTCCGAAAGCTGGTGGCTGGATATTAAAATAGTTTTCCCACACTCATGACTCAACCGCCGTATAAGTGTCCGCATCTCTGCTATGCCAATAGGATCAAGTCCATTTGTCGGCTCGTCAAAAATGAGTAATTCAGGATCATTTACGATTGCATTAGCGATTGCCAACCGCTGTTTCATTCCTAATGAATACTTTGAGAATATCTTCTTATCCTGATACGGAAGTCCTACGACACCGAGTGCTTTGCGTATCTTATTTCTATCCACTTTTCCCCTTAATCTTGAAAAAACTGAGAGGTTTTCCACCGCTGTCAGATTTGAATAAAAGCCGGGGGATTCAATCGTGCTTCCAATACGTGCATAAATCCCACTCTGATAATCTGCCATCACCTGATTAAATAATGTCACTGAGCCAGAATCTTTTTTCACCAGTCCAAGCAGCATTTTCATAATTGTAGTTTTACCAGCCCCGTTTCTGCCCAATAACCCATATATCTGTCCTTTCGGAACGTGCATGGACACATTCCGGACAACAGAACACCCCTCATATTTTTTGCATAACTCATAAGTCTGTATCGTATATTTCAATCCTGTCACCTGCCTTCATATACTATCCTTGATGTCGAAACGACCAATTTATTCTGAAGGAAGAAAAATATGATAAGCTGCATGAGGAATACTATAAGCGATAATCCTATGGCGACCAGCGTTATTTCAAATATGCGTGTAGCAGAAGATGCTTCCATAAAACGGTTTATCATGAATGAAGCTGTGACACATCCGCAAATTACAGGAAAAAAATAAATAAGCCCTATTTGTTTCCGAATAATCCTTTTCAGATCATTTTCCTTTAGCCCAAGATACATCGCCCTCTTGTAGCTCTCAGTATCCTGCATTATCGTTCCTGCAATTTTCAATCCCATTATCATAGTTGCTGACACAAAAGAAATAATGGCAATAAAGAAAATCAGGATCAGATAAACTGCGCCTGCCTCCATCTGGACATCAAGCTCCGTCTGTTTTGCATAAGGATAAAATTCCCACCATCGGGCGGCATACAATTCGTTTCCATCATAAGGGATATAAATATCTTCATAATTCTTTATTTTATCTTTAATAGCCTGATTCTGCCAGCTAACAAATATCTCCCCCTTGTTTATTGCTACAATCTCCGCCAGAAGTCTCTTTTGAAATTCTCTGCTGTTTTCAGTATTGCTGCCATGAAACAGATAATAGGTCATTTTATATGAGGAATCCAAAGTATCACTTATTCTGTAAAAAGTATTATCACTGACGACTGCAAAGGAATTTATCTTTGCGGTTTCATTCAGTACGCTTCCCTTTGAGAACAGCTTAATTTTTTGCAATGTAAAATCTTCTTTTATACATGGATTGTAAAACAGTCCTCTATCTTCAGAGCAGGTTTGAAACATGGAATCATCAGAATCCTGAAAGTAAATATATCCGTCATCCGGAACAGACAGGTTCATTCCGGAAAGTGCATTAAAATCTGACACATTAACAACAATTTCCGATGCCCACTCATTTCTTGAAACATCCATATACTGATGCTCCCGTCCCAGCAGAAGCATATCCAACGAATGCCATTCGCTTAAAGAAATGTCGCTTTCTTCTGCAAAGGAGCGTATCCTGCTTTCATCAAGTTTTTCTCCTGATTCCCCAACTAAAACAGCATAATCATAAGGTTCTTCCTTGATTAAATAGCATAGTTCCAAGAACATGCCCCCATTAAAGCATATAGAAAATATCGTAAGCGTAATCAACAGTGAGGAAACAAATAATGACAATGTATATTGGTTTCCTTTTTGCCTTACAAGATTGTAAAATAAGATACTTTTTCTGTATGCGTTAGGAAAAAAACGCTTTATAATGCTACCCATAGAAGTAATCTGTGCCGTCAGAATATACATTCCAATCACACTGACGCCAAGAAAGAGCGCAGAGAAACTTTTCAACCAATAGATAACCGCAGTAATATTAAACAATATCAGTCCCAAAGGAACTGCTATCAGCCCTATGATCCCCAAAACCGGGTGGGCGGCTTTCACTTCCTCACCTTCAGATGATGAACGCAGAATCCTAATTACATCTAATCTTGCAATATGAACTGCATTTCTAATACGCAGGATAATCCATGCCAATATCCATAACCCTCCTGCGATCAGCAGTCCTTCCCATCCCACACGAAAGACTCCATCCGTATAGGAAATAAATAAAGACAGTAGCGACCATATGCCAAAAGAAAATGGAACAGCTAAAACAAGACCGGTAGCCCCTCCGATCAAAAATGTGATGTCAAGCTGTTGCTTTTGTATTTTACCAACAGATTTTGGTGAAAGACCAAGGGAAAGGAATACCCCAATCTCCCCCATTTGAAGCTGCATATAAATAGCATTAGCGTAAAAAAGAAAAACAATAATACCAATCAATGTAATTCCATACATTCCAAGTGAGATTAAGTAAGTCGATCCATCTGTCATCAATACATCGGTTATAACTTTGCTGAAAAGCAAGACACCATAAGCCCCGGTCATGGCAACTGCAAAGCAAATTGACAATCCAAAAAGAATGTATCGGCTTTTGTTCTGACGAATCAGCTTTCGGGTGATTTCATTTAATGTCATTGTCCCACCTCCACAATCTTCAAAAATTCCAGAATATCATTCATAAACTGCCCCTGTTCTTTCTGACGCACCAATTCCCTTACTACCATCCCATCCGATAAAGCAATCACACGATCCGCATGAGAAGCAGCAATCGCATCATGTGTCACCATCAAAACTGTAGCCCCCAACTGTTCCCTGGCAAACAGAAACGCTTCTATGACAGCATTGCTTGACTTGGAATCAAGATTGCCAGTCGGTTCATCAGCTAAGATTAACAACGGCTCATTTGATAAAGCCCTTGCAATAGCCACCCGTTGTTTTTGACCTCCTGAAAGCTCGCCTGGATATTTATCACAAATATCCTCAATGCCAAATGCGCACAACAGCTCTCTTGTCTTTCTTTCCATATCTGCGGCAGGCTTTTTTGCGATGATTTGTGGAAGAAAAATATTTTCCTGCACTGTCAATCCATCTATCAGCATAAAATCCTGAAAGATAAAGCCTAATATACCGGAACGGATTTCAGCCTGTTTTTCTTTATCCGTATGAAGCATATCCACTGAACCCACATTCACTTTACCGCTGTCTGCTGATAAAAAACCTGACACGATATTCAGCAGTGTCGTTTTTCCACTTCCGGACGGTCCCATGACCGCCACAAACTCTCTTCTGCTTACCTCCATGCTGACACCTTTTAGTACAGGATAGGTATTCCCTTTTGTAATATAGGATTTTTCCAATCCCGATACAGATAATATTTTTTCCATATACCAATACTCCTTCACAAATTTTTTCCAGAGAAAATAAAAACTCTCCTCGATAATACAAGGAGAGTGTAAATGAAAAATATCACAAAAGTATCTACTTTTCCAACAAAAATGAAAATTGTACTCTAGCTCCTAAGTTCGGAGTATTACTAATTGAAATGCTGCCTCCATGTTTTTCACATAAAATTTTACAGATATTCAATCCAAGACCAAAATGCGGGGATTCGGATTGTCCGGAAGTATAAAAGGGATTTAGCGCTTGCTCCAGAGCTTTTGGACTAAATCCTGCTCCATCATCAATCATTTCAAAAGAAAGCAAATGATTCTGCTCATACAGACGTACAAAAATTTTGTTTTCAGAATATCGGCAGGCATTTCTCATAACATTTTCTAACACTCTGAAAATCAAGGAAATATCCCCCCTAACCTCCTGTAGATCGGCTTCATTGGTAACGGAAATATCTTTCCCATATTTCTTAGCTATCAATTTTATGTTGTCATCTAACATATTCATAAAACTGCCTATTGGAACAGTCTGTATTTTCACTGGTGTATCCTCTAATTTTTGGATTGTGTTCATAACTTCGACATAATCCGCTAAACGTTTTATATAATATGCCATCATGCGGTTTGTTTCCAACAGTTTTGCATCTTCCTTTTCAGGAAACAGGATATACTCTTCCAAAAAATCTGTATATCCCTGCAATACCGTAAGCGGTGTGCGCAAATCATGCGCAAAGGCTGCATTGAGTTTTCTGCGTTCTTCTGTCATTCGCCATATCTTCTTATAATTATTCTGCAATTCATTCTTCATCCGTTCAAAAGACCCACAGAGTATTCCTAATTCGTCTTCTGCATCATACTGTATCGAAAAATCCAGATTATCTACGGCTATCTGCTCTATTCCCTCCGTTAATATCTTTAAAGGCTCAGAAAGCTTTAGCTTATAGAAAATATATGATCCTGCAATAATCACAACACAAACATATATGCCTACAGTTGATATGGCAAAAAAATCATGCCAATGCAAAGCTGGATTTTCCGGGTTTTCCGCTGCAAGGGCATAATAGCTTGGACGTGTTGCCAATAATATCGCCATCGCCCCTAAAAAAGCGATAAAAAGAGAACCTACGATTGTAATGGTCAAAGCCTTTTTCAAAGAAAGATTTTTATAAACTGTTTCTAATTTTCCCATTTATACCCTATCCCCCAGACCGTTTCGATATAAGTTTTCTCCGTATACTCCATAAATTTTTTTCTAATCCTCCGCATATGTTCTACTATAATGGAACTATTCCCCTCACTATCATATCCCCAGATAACTTCATAGATTCTTTCTTTATCAAAAACCTGTCCCGGATTCCTTGTAAGTAATTCAATAATATCAAATTCTTTTTTGGTAAACGGTATCACTTTGTCTTGGTAAGACACCTGCCTTTTGTCATAATTTATGGTAAGGTTTTCAAAAAATTTTGCTGAAAAACCAGACCCCCCTCGGCTTTCACGACGTAAATGCGCTTCTACCCTTGCGCCTAACTCGCCTAACTTAAAGGGCTTTACTACATAATCATCTCCACCTGACTGAAACCCAATAATTGCATCCATTTCTTCTATTCTTGCAGTCAAAAAAATAATAGGGCATGATACATGATCTCTGATTGTTCTGCATACTTCAAGCCCATCCATGCCAGGCATATTTATATCAAGCAGAATAATATCAGGTTTAGAATTGATTTCCTTAAGAGCTTCTGTTCCACTCATAGCTGTATTTACCAGATATCCATGAAATTGAAAATAATCCTTCAACATAGTGACAATGCCCTGCTCATCATCAACTATTAAAATCTTATATCTTTCCATAAAAATCTCCGTTTCTTTGCCTTTGGCTGACAGCACAAATAGTTTTCACAAGTACTCTCCATCATAGCATCAAGTCTTTCTGTTGCAAGAAATTTTTCAACATATCACTGATTTCTACGTCATCCACAATCAAAATTATCCTCATTTCTTATTTCCTCGTTTTCTTTGATCCTGTGGTTTTTCTGAATTTTTAGGGATTGCCCAAACTCCATTAAACCGGATTACACCTTCAATCCTGTCTTCTGAACATAGCCGTTGTATTCTTCTTTCAGAAACTCCCCATTTTTCTGCCACTTCTTTTACCGATACATATTCCATAATCTGCCTCCCTTAATATTTATATTTTATACGTCTTAACGAATAATATCAAGTCTTATTTTTATATATCTTAAAACCGACACACCCTCCGGGAGTGTCGTGGGTAGAATAGCAAGCACTGCCCATGTCCGGACACATGGGCGAAATTTATCATTCCGTCCTACCGTCCGTTTGATGAAATTTCCATAGGGAAGTGTCCCTAACCCTCTTTGGTTTTCTTTCCGTTTTTTCTCTGCCAGTCCTTGACCTTTATCCGCAGATTTGCTACAATAACACATGGATAAGTCTATCCAAAAAAACTGAACAGACACGAAACCAGACTGTTGTAAACCGGACAATTTACAGCAGTTTTTTTATGCCCAAAAACAGAAAAGGAGTGTTAAAAATGGCAAACAGAATCCGCACCAACCGGAACGAATTTCACTTAGATGATAAGGAGCAGTATATCCTTGATGAAAAGTTTAAACTGTCCGGCATGAAAAGCAAGTCGGCTTTCCTCCGGAAGCTCATTCTCTACGGATATGTCTATGACGTGGATTACAGTTTTTTGCGGGAATACAATACGGAGCTTGGACGGATCAGCTCCAGCCTGAACCAGATTGCAAAAAGAATTAACAGCACAAACCATGTCTATCAGGAAGATATGGACGAAGTAAAGGAGTTGATGAAACAGGTATGGCATACACAAAAATCCATGCTATCACAGCAACCGTTGATAAAGCGGTAGCCTACATATGCAACCCGGATAAAACGGACGAAAGCATCTACATTTCTTCCTATGCCTGTGCGCCGGAAACCGCAGCGATTGACTTCAAATATACCTTAGACCACTGCCGGGAAAACAGCCCCAATAAAGCCTACCATCTGATACAGGCTTTCGCTCCCGGTGAGGTCAGTTTTGATGAAGCGCACCAGATCGGGAAGGAGCTTGCGGATAAGGTTTTAGAGGGTAAATTTTCTTATGTTGTCACCACACATATTGATAAAGGTCACGTCCACAACCACATCATTTTTTGTGCCGCCGACAACATGGAACACAACAAATACCATGACTGCAAGCAGAGCTATTACCACATCCGGAAATTAAGTGACGAGCTGTGTAGCGAGCATAACCTTTCCGTCATTATCCCCGGTGGGGAGCGTGGCAAAAAATACAATGAATGGCAGTCAGACAAGAATGGTACAGCATGGAAAACGCAGATAAGAAAAGACATCAATGCTGCCATCAAAGCATCCTCCACCTATGAAGAATTTCTGCTCCTGATGCGGGCAAAAGGCTATGAGATAAAAGGTGAAGCCTTTGGGGAAGATGCCCCCAAATTTATCTCTTTCCGTCCACTTGGCAAAGACCGTTTTGTGCGTGGCAGTGCGAAGTCACTCGGCAGTGAATATACAAAGGAACACATCAAAGAACGGATAGAATTGAAACGGGAACGGAAGGCAGTTATCCCGAAAAGAGATTATGCAGATAAGAGATTGATTGACACCTCTGATGAGAAATTCCAGAACTGTCCGGGACTGCAGAGGTGGGCGGCGGTTGAGAATTTAAAGATTGCAGCACAGGCGTACAATGAAGTTGGTTCGATTAAGGAACTGGAACAGAAAATCGCCGCCACTGCCGCCACCGGAAAGGAAGCAAAGCAGACGGTACGGAAACTGGAAAACCGTATGAAAGACCTTGCAGAAATTATCAAATATGCGGAACAATACAAAGCAAACAAGTCTTACAATGTTGCCTATAAGAAATCAAAAAACCCTGACGCATATTTCCGCAAGCATGAAAGCCAGATTATACTTTATGGCGGCGCAAGGCGTATGCTGGAACAGGCGGGCATCCATTTAAAAGGCTTGAACATTGACAAACTGAAAGCAGAATATCAGGAGCTGACCGCACAGAAGAAGGAACTGACCGCCACTTACAAAAACTGCGATAAGGAGCTGAAATCGCTGAACCGGAAACTGGAAAACCTGAACCAGTATTTAGGGCGCACAGAGCCACCAAAAAAAGCGCAGGAACAGCCAGACCGGGACAATAACCCTGCCCGGTAATATCCAGCCCTGAAAAGGCTTTAAAAGCAAAAAAAGCATCGTGGACAGTGCGCATAACTCCCCATTCCGCTATGGACAACACTATTCACAGCATATGGAAAAGCAAAAGCAGCTTTCCCACATCCTGCAAACAGTGTTGCCCACAGCTCCATAAGACGGGGAGTTATACACACTGCCCACAATATCGAAGGCGGCGGAATCCTGCTCTTTTCTTCAACTCTAAAATTAGTAATCCATCTATCGGTATAATTCCATAAGAATTTCGTCCACTTCTTCTCTATTTCTAACCGCCTTCCACTTTGCAATTTCATCTCTAATTCGCTTTTTATGTTCCAAAAACTGTACTCCAGATATTTCAGATAACAATTCCTCACAAAATATAATTTTATCTGTCAAACTGGAAGTTCCAGTCCATGAATTAGACACTAAACTTAAACGACTGAATAATTCAAAATTTGAATTACATTCCAAAAAGCATAAAATGGCTTTTTTTCTTATCTCTTTCTTTATTTCTTGCAAAATTCCAAACAACTCTATTAGATTTTCACTATTAGAATTCTCCCTTATATAATGGATAATCCATTGTTCCTTTCTGCTGTCTAATTCTTTTTTTCCATCAAATGAAAGAAGCTTTCGAAAATAGCTTCTACTATGCCAGTAAAATCTCCTATCACAAAGTAATTCATCAAAAAACAGATCAAATATATTTAAAAAACTTCTCAGCTTCCAGCAAGTTTCCATTCTATATTCTTCATCATTTACTGAATAGTTTTCTTGCGTTTCCTGAATATATCTGGCATACCACTTTACCCACTCTATATCTTGTAATATAAATCCACTAAGGAATATACCTCTATAATCTATGTAACTACACCCAAGTAAACATTTTAAATATATATGCCTTAGTTCTTCTGTCGCATCTTGATAAATATTCAATACCTCTTTAGGAGTATAATAGTTGGCATCAAACAAATTAGAAAAATATCTTCTGCATAAGCTTGTATTATTCTCCACTTCATTCAATAAAGCTTTTGTAATACTAACATATATATTTGGAGAATATTTTTTAAATTTATCCAGTAACCTCAGATTGATTTCAAACTTTTCTTTTTCGCATACAACTTTCGATTCCGTTACAAGCTCCATCAACCGTCTATAATCATCTTGTGTTACTTCATTTTCAGCTATCATTTCATAATATGTAAACTGCCACTGTTTTTTCATTGGAAACGAGGCATTCCAGATACTATCCTTTACTTTCTTACAGTCAAAATATTTCAACAATGGAGCAACCAGAGCTTCTGACCGGAACTCAATGTTTTCTCCAAATTTAAAGAAAGCCAAAACAAACGCCCATAGCTTTTCTTTATTATGTGCTAGGAATGTGCAGAAAGTTGTTATCCCCTCACCCATATCCGCCTTTCTACTGCCTATTATTCCGATAATATTGCTAATATATTGCACCAAATTGTCCATCTGGTCAGCAGAGTATCTTTCGTAACATCTTCTTATATTCGATTCAAATATAGCTTTTCTTTCCTCATAACTCGAAGTATCTCTATAGAATTGATTGGATAATACTTTATATATATTCCACTCCTCTGTATTAAATACTTCACTATATTTTTCAGTTAATTCAACGGAGTGCATCTCTGACATTCTAAAAAATCTTGAACATATATATGCAAAGCGAAATGGCTCCATATATACCCTTATACGTTCCAAAACCAGACTTATATTCTGCCAGTCAAATTCCAATTCATCTGAAAATACACTTTTATTTACATACAAATTAGGATAAGCACATAATAAGTAAACAATATCCTCCAAATTTTCTTTATCGTTTGCCAAAGAAATAATCTCCATCCATATCTTAGACCGATATTGCTTACAACCTTCTGTCAAAGCAACTCCAATTCGATATGAGGTAAACACATTATCCCTTTCTATTTCTACACAATCAAAATACAGTGATAAATAATGGCTGGAAATCTTATAAAACAATTTTTTTATAACAGGATAATCCAAATTTTCTCTTATTTTATCAATTATAAGATTCTGAACATAGTAATCTTCATAATAAGAATACTTATTGATACTATAATATGATTTAAAAAGGCTATAAACCAATTTCACAGCATCCTGCCTTTTCATGCAATACCTTATCGCCAGTTCTACTGCCTCAACTAAACCATAGTTCTTTTTATATCCGTTCAACAACTGAAGTATACTATCCTTTATATCTACATTCCATTTCTTTTCCTCATCTTCTAATAAACGGATATCAATAGTGGCACTTTCAGCTTGCTCAATTTTTTCACTCACATACAATAAAGATTCTTCTGGTTTAAAAATATGGAATGCTTTTACAAATTCTTCAAATACTTTATCATCTGTTTTAAGCTCATCCCAAACCTTGCTTATTTCTTCAGTTAAGTAATCTTTCATTTTATCAGAATAAAAAACATTTAAAAGTATATCAACAGTTTTAATCGTACTTTTTTTATATTTCCAGAATCCAGCTCTTAAAACACCAGAGAAAGCAATCAGCCTTTTTTCAAAAAAAACATAATACAACATATAATTTGATAGGCACTGATCAGAAATACGTGCTACTCTTTCAGATTTAATTTCTACATATTCCATACTATGCAGAGAATGAATGTTAGTAGTAAATTCCTCTTTTGTCATTCCTATCATATCAAGAATATCTTGTATTCTGTCCAAATTTTCTAAATCTATGGTATTAAAGATAGTAGTAACTCCAACAGTCAGACAAAGTCTTATATTTGTTAAAATAGTAGTAGTTTCCAGAAAGGAACTGTAATAGCTTTTATACAACTCCTCCATATTAGCAATCGACCGTAAATCATTTTTTTCCTTCGCCAATTTCCCTGCCATATGTGCAATGCGTGGATTTCCACTTGCAATACGCACAATTTGTTCTATATAATCACTATTTTCTATTCTCAGATTCGTTTTTACAAAATCCCGTATTTCCTGATCTGTAAATTTTGAAACAGCAAAGCATTTTATATCTCCTAACTTCTCTGTTTCATTTATGACAGATTTACTTGCATAGTCCCTAACTGTAGCAATAATACGAATATCATATCTTTTATCATCTCTTATAACATATTCAACCAAATGTGATAATCCTACCAATTCATTTGCATCATCTACAAATATAAGATATTTTCCCGCTGTATAAATGTGGCGTGACAAATCATCCATTATAGGTTGATCATTACATTTAATGCAGAGAATTTTACATTTATTCTTTTCTTGGTACTCTTTCACAATTTCTAAGGCTAAGCGTGTTTTTCCAACACCAGCTTTCCCTAAAATAACTATTATTTTTTTCTCTTCCAGAGCTTCAAGAATTTCCTTTTTCTCCTTCTCACGATACAAAAAGGTAGTTGTTAAGGGAGCAGTTCTTCCATTTGAACTATCATATCGTTTAATAAATTCTTCCCTTGGAAATATTTGATTGCTATCTATTGATAGATTTAATTTATCCTTTGCAATATATTGATAATTTCTATAAATCTTATCTGCAATCCTATCTATTCCATACAATTCCAATTCTACGCCATAAGAACCGCACAATTCTCTTAATGCTTGATCATCACCAGCTTTTAACGTCGATGAAGTATGACAACAGATTATTTTCTCAATATCTTTTACATCTACACCTGTCTTCTCTTGATCTAAACATTTTTCAACATCTTCTTTGATTTTCTTATTTATGTTTGTTTGCTCTGTGGTATATGCCACAAAAATATACTTTCCCGATTTGCTTCGGAAATAAGTATCTGGATTTCCTATTGTAGTCTTTAAGCTTCCTGCTTTCATTCCCAAAGAAAAAATACCTTCATATCCCTCTGCACACAAAAGAGTATCACATAAATCCTGAAATCCTCCACCCTCTAAGGTGGACAATATATGGCTTTTAATTGTAGATGTCATTATCCTACCTCACATTATATATAATTTGAAAAAACAAATTTCAACTTATTGAATTGTTCAACGCTATTTATTCTATCATAAGACCCCACACAATTCTATTAAATATTGTTCAACCTGCTTTTTTCTTACTCCTTCAATTATTTTGCATTGCCGCTTCCAATCACACTCTTTCTTTACACATCAACAAAATTATTGCCAATAGCACTGTTTTCATGTAATATAGTCTACAAATCCACAAAAAAATAGGAGTGCCGAAGCACCCCCATTTCCTAAACCCTCTTGCAAAATTCGCAGTGTTGGTTTATAATCATCTTAGAAGCCGAAGGATATTAGCGTGTCCGACGGTTGTACAATCGGAAACTTATAATACGTTAGAAAAACAACGGACTACAAGGCTATCCCCTATTCGCAGTAGAGGATAGCCTTTTCCGTTATTTGCGGTTGTTTCTGTTGTCTAAGTATGTTAATGCTGCGAAAATGACCAACAGCAGTGTAAGTATCTCAAGTGTGTTCATACCGACCTCCTTTCCGTTTCCAGAAAGGACAACCGCAGACTATCCCTACTCGCTCTAATCTGACTAAGAGGATTATAGCACGTTATGTCGAATAATGCTATAAAAGATTTGCGTTAATCACTCGGCTGCTTCCAGTGCTACCCCTGCAAATTCCTCATCGCTCATGGCTTCCAGTTTCCCAATGACCTGCTCTGCAAGCTCCACCATATCGCTGTCCTGTATGTGGGTGATTACGTTCTTTATGTCGGCAATCATGCCCGTCCTGTCCTGCCCCCCAAACACGCACATCAAATTGATTTCTTCCACTGTAAATTTATCCATATCCTATATCTCCCTCTCTGATTTTTTCTCCGTTCCCTTTTCCGGGACTTCTTTTTCTCCCTTATCCCTCTGTTCGATAACCACTTTTTTCTCCGCCAGTTTTTCCTTTATGGAAATTCTGCCTGTCTGCTTTTCCTCTTTCGGCTTCTCATTGTTCAGAACGTTATCAATCATATTATAGTTACATTCTTCCAGTTCCTCAACCTTTGCAAGCGGCTTGTATTCCGCCAGCTTATCTAACAGCTCCTTTGCTTTCCTTGCGGTCTGTACGCCCTCGCTGTCATCAAGCTCCGTCCCTTTCCCGAAAATATCCGTCATGCCCTCTCTGATACTGTCTGAAATGAGCGCATTGAGGAAATCATTCAGATACCCGGTATTTCCGTTCCTGATGTCCTCTGTGATGTTCGCTATCTGCGCTTCCCTGTCCTCCACTGTATGATTATACTGAATGGTATCATAATCGTAGGAAAGCTGGTCTATCTCCGCAGCAAGGAAAGCCGCCTGCCACTTTTCCAGAGAACCCCGCACCTCGATGTCCGGCAGCTTGTCGATCAGCTCCGCAATGACCTCCACCGCCTTCGGGTTGTCCGTAATGTCCGGCACATAGTCCAGAATCTCCAAATCCGCAACTCTGCCCGAAACAATATCCATCTGCGTATCCTCATAGCTCTCTGTCCCTTCTGTATGGATATTGATGCCGATGCTTGGGATAGCGTTCATCCTCTCTGGCGGTATCCGGTTGAAAATGGCGATTGCTTCCTCCACACCCGCTATATCCTCATGGTACTCTCCGAAATTGTGGAACTCCCCGCACTCCGCCACTGTAAGGGTTACAACCGTCCGTTTTTCCTCCTGTGCCTGTTCTGCGGCTTTCTCCTGCATGGCGGCACGTTTTTCCTCAAGGTAGGCTTCCACGCCCGGAAGATACTCCCCAAGCGTCCCTGTCTTGCCCTCTGTAATGGGATTGATGTCTATCTTAACGCCGCCGATTTTAAAACCGTCCTCGTTAAAGGCGTTGAACAGGGCATCTTCGTTTTCCCCGCCCCGGTACTCCACTACCACATCAAGGTCAGAACCAGCTCCCTCTAAACCTCTGCACCTGCTCCCGGATACCGCCATATCCACAAGCTGTATATCCATTCCATACTCGTCAATCTTGGACTGTAAATAGGCGTAAACATTCAGTTCTATATCTTCCTGTGTCTGCCCGTTGATGCCATGAAATAATTCCTCCGTTTTCGCTTTAAAATCCGCTATGACCTTGCTTTCCATAGCTTCCGGCACTTCGTTTCTGATCCGTTCCTCAAGATGCTCTTTTGCCGCCTGCTCCGCTTTTTCCATCAATCCATCATAATCAATCGGTATCAGTTCATCATCAGTATGGATACTTCCCTCCAGTTCACCCCTATGTGTCGGCTCTTTCAAGTCCGTCACAATCTCGTCCAAAGCCTGCCGGATTGTTATGTCCGGGTTATCATACACGCCGCCGTCCAGCTCCCGGTAATTCATATCATAAATGGTGTAATCATATCCCTCCGTAGCTTCTTGAATACTGATATAACGGTCTGCCAGACGGAAGGCAAGCTCTGTTTCTTCTCTGCCCATTGTCTGGCTTTTGGTGTCTATGTACGGATTTTCCCACTCCATGAACGGTACATCTTCCACTATCTGCTTCTGGTTAGCTGTCGGCATGAGGTGTTCCATTTTCCCCTGTCCGTAAAGTGTATCAAACCTGTCCATATAGAGGGAAATATCATCAAGACCGCTGCTCTTTAACTGATGCTCAAACCGCTGTTTCACAAAATCCTTGATTTCCTCCGGTGACATCTCCCGGTGTACCCTTACCTTGTCAAAACTGACCTCATGATATAAAGTCTGCAAATCATCCATGAAGCGGCTGCTTTCCTCTGCCGCCCTGCTGTGCGTAAAATCCAGTGACAGACAGTTTTCATGGTTCCTGACGTGAATCAGGTCAAACTCGCTGCCATTGACATTGAAGCCGAAAGTTGCCCTTGCCATATCCGGCTTGTCCTCCACATCTTCTCCCCGGTACTCCGCAAATTTCGCCACCGCTTCCGGAAGACTGTCAAAACGCTCCAGCTTACTTTTTTCCGGGCTGTTCTCCGCCCATGTGGATAAATCCTCAATAACATAATAGGAAACCTTGTCATCGTCCGGCTCCGCCGCTGTATTTTCTGCCGCTGCTCCCTCCAAAATTTCTGCTGTTTCCTCCATGACCGCCGCTTTTTCCGCAGTGACTTCCGCTGATACGGAAAGTTCCTTTGTAAACCCCGGTATCTCCCTGTAACCAACGGAATCCACATAATGGCTTGTGTTCTCCCCGTCCTGATGCAGCACCACCACATCGCTGACAGAAAGGGAATGCCCGGTAAAGTCTGCCGGGTGGTCTATATTAAATTGGGTATAAATATCCTCAAGGCTCATGCCCTCCTTCAGCTCCCCGGTATAGACCAGCGTGTAGTTCTCTCTGGAAACCGAGATACCTTCTTTTTCAAGGTAATCCATATCCATAAAGTGAATATCCCTTGTTTCCTCCGTATCTTTAAGCTGATAGATGCCAAACCTGCTCTCATTGCCATACAAAAGCTGTGCTTCCCGGTTGGGTTCGCTGTCCTCTAATTCCTGCTTCATGGACTGGTATTCCAGATAAGCGCTCCAATCGCTTTTTTCCACGCCAAACAGCCCATCATGCCCCTGTAATGCCGCCCTGTCCTCCACAAGCGTTTCTGAACCGTCTGCGTGGAGCTGGTACACTGACACATCCTCCCCGAACAGCTCCGATGCCCTGTCCTTTGTCAGAGGGAGCATTTCATCCCAAGAATACCCATATTCGTGCATCTGCGACAATCCCACCATACCGTCCGGAAGGAAGTCAATTTCTTCCTCCGCCGCCTTGATTGTTTCCAAAAGCATCGGTAAATCATCTTTCTGCTCCGCAAGGGAATGGGCAAGGGAAGTTGTCTTATACATATCGTCCAGCTTATAAGCGTGGTTCATAATCAGGTTGCGCTCATCGGTGCCATACACCGATCTGTGAAATTCCATGCGGTTAATGAGCTGTTCCGCCTGTACGGTTGCCGGAAGTTCCGAAGCGGTATGCACTTCCCATTCGCTCATATCCACATCAAAATCATAGAACTGCGGATAACCGTCATTTACTCCCCCGGTTCTCATAATCGGAACAAACTCAAACCCTTTCTCCTGCAGATAGTCCAGAACATTTCCATTCCACTCATTTTCTTGCAAAAATGGAATAGAATATACAACATTTGCCACTTCTGACTGCATATTTGTGATTTTAATTGTTTCATATTCCTCACTGTCCGGCGTGGAGATTCTCACAACCACATCGCCATACTCAATCGGAATATTGGCTTTCTCCCGTTCTTCCTGTAATGCCTTAAAATCGGTTATCTCATGGGTATCCGTATTGTAAGCGTAATCTAAATGATATTCCCCCACTTCCTCGCTCCGTTCATTGGCAAGCAGCGTTACCCATGCCCCGGTTCTTTCAAGGTAGGCTTCCACGCTCTGCCTGTCATCGTCTTTCATGGCAAGCAGCGAATTAAAAAGCTCCGTCCTCTCCATGCCCTTAACGCTCAAAAGGTCATATTCCGAACGGTCTGTATTTGCCACAAGCAGAATCATATCCTCCTGTGCCTGTTCTGCAGCACGTTCTTTTTCAATTTCCAAAAGCTGCGCTTCAATCCCCTTTATCAGTTCCGAGGAAGTCCGGCGTATTGTATCGAGGGAAGATTTTAACTCCGGCATTTCTTTTCCGCTGCTCCACCCGGCGATATACCCAAAAGAATAATCGGACGTGTCAATCCCGAAATGCTGGCAGACAGTGTAGGCGATGCTCTCCGCTTCCACCTCTTTTGTTTCCCGGTCTTTGACAGTCCCTGTTTCCTGTTCAATCTCCTTTGCATGGAGTTTAGCGTGTGCCACCTCATGGACTCCGGTTTTTGCGGTCTGCGCTTCGCTCATGCCCTCCTTAATGGCGATAGGGCGGTTTAAGTCAATAAAATAACCTTTCCTGTCACCCTCCATGCCCTCATAACGGATTGGGACAGGGGAAACCCTGCTGAGCGCTTCCATAAAATCCTGATAACGCTCCACCTCTCCATGCAGCTCGCTCACGCCAAGTCCGGGAAGTTCTTTCCCGTCCGTCTGCGAATAATCAAACACTGTGACAACACGAAAGGCGGGTATCTTTATCTCCACTTCCTCTATGACGGGCATCCCGTCCCGGTCAAGCACAGGCTCATTTGTGACCGGATCAATTTTCTCCTGTTCCTCTTTGATTTTATAAGGTGCGGGCGCAAGGATACGGATACCCCTCTCGCCCTTGTTTACATGGCGTTCAAATTCTTTCTGCCATTTCTTGTACCCGGCAACATATGTAGCCCCCGGACACTGCATCTCTATGAGCTGGATATTGTTTGCGCTGTAATTATGGAATTTTGACATGGTATTCAGGTAGCTTTTGTACTTCTCCCCCTCAAATAATTCTTTCAAGCCTTCCTCCAGCCTGTCCGTTATCTCCTTTACTTTCTGTTTCTCGGTTCTTGCGTCTGCCATATGGTTCGTTCTCCTTTTCCTCCATAAAAACAGGGGACAGATAAGTTTCCCCGTCTGCCCCCATTTTGGATATTTTTATTTGCTGATAATATTTATAAACTTTCCTCTTTGCTTTTCGCCTTTGCCTTGTCCGACTCCGGCGCTTTCTTCTGCTGTCCCGCCTTTTCTTTCATCTGCGACAGCTTATCCTTTACGGACACCCGCCCGCCTTTCTCCGCTTCCTTCCCGGCATCCAGACGGTCAGAGAGCCGATCCAGCTTTTCAAATGCCTGATCCGCCGCATCAATCTTTTTCCGAAGGTTCTTCACCGCTTTTTTTACAGGCGTATTGATTGCCCTTGTCAGACCGACACCCGGTTTTTCGTCCGATACCTCTTTCGTGCCTTTCCCGGCTAACAGCCTGCCCACGTTGGAAACGCTGTTCCCGATCTGCTTCAGTTCGTCCCCGATGCTGTCAATCTGGTTGGCTGTCTTTTCAAAATCTGTCATCACGTCAACCAGACGTTCCCGGTAATCGGAAAGCATGGACTTCACGCCGGAGATTCCCTTCTGGAGAACCTTGCACATCTCCGCTTTTCCTTTTTCCTTAAAGGCGCTGACCGCCTGTGCCGCTGTTTCCACCAGACGGTTTCTTACCGCTGACAGGCGTTCCGACAGGCTTGTGACCTTCTCCTGAAGGTGCGCCGCTTTATCCATGAGGTTCTCTTTCACTGATTTTGGCTGGTTCTCCTGCATCTGTGAAAGCTGTTCCCGGACACCCTGTAACTCGTCCACCATTGCGGAAAGCTGTACCTGCATACCCGCCACATACCAGAAAATCCCCATAAAATCCTGTGACTGCTCTTTCATATTCTGCTGGTTAAGCAGCTCCATGAACTGCTTTAATGCATCATTTTCCTCCATGACCTGTTTTGTGTTCTGTTCTGCTGTTTCCATTTTTGTCCTCCTTATAAACTTTCTTCTTTTCCCTTTCCTTTTTGCAAATCCGGCTTTTCCGGCATTTTCTTTCCGTATGCCTTCTCCCGCATCTCGGCAAGTTTTTCTTTTACGGAAATGCGCCCTCTAGGGCTGTCCGCTAATATCCTCTCCTTCCCATGCTCCGCTGTCTTTTCCGATACTGCCCGGTTCATCTGTGGCTTAAAAGGCGCATCCGCCACAGCTTCCGCATCACGTCCCATTTCCTCTGTGTCCAGTTCCTCCTGTTCCCCGTCATTTTCCGGCTCATCGTCCATATCAATCCCATCGCCGCCCTTTTCGTCCATGTTTAACAGGGCATTTAATTCTGTCAGGCGTTCCAGTTTCTCCGCAAGCTCCGCTTCCTGTGCGAATGGTTTCGTGACCTCCACTTTTGCGGTTTCAAGCTGATGCTCCACGTTCTCCAGTTTCTGCGCCACCGTTTCCATTCTCCCGGTCATGCCCTCTAAGGCATTGCTTAACCTCTGTAGATTCCCCAACGGATCAGTGCCGATTTCCACCTCATGGCTGATGCTGCCCTTTAAGTTGACCGTAAACTTGGAAAAAAACGAATCAAAGGAAACGCTCATTTTAAATCCCTGATATTCCCCGATTGTGACCGCCATATTCGGCTGTTTTGCGCTCCGGCACATATCAATCAGCGCTGCCCCGGCTTCTTTTTTGTCCGTATATACCCGGTTGCCGATTTTTATGGAAAAAGTGTCTTTATCCGGGAATTTATTCTGTGCATAGGTCTGTATGTCGGCACGATACCCCGCAAGCCTTTCTTTCATGGCGGCTATCTCTACCGGGTAATGCTTCACGATATTGTCCTCTAAGCGGTACTTCTGGCTGGTGTGGTTCGCTTTTAACAGCTTTAGCTTGGATACCTGAATATCTAAATCCATCTTTTCTTTTATGTAGGGATTGCCCGTTGCCAGAGCCTTCACTTCCGCATAAGTGAGGGCGGCTTCGTCTATGTCCTCACAGCTTCTGACCGGGGATTTGCTCGTCATGATCTGACCTATAAATTTCTGCTTGTTTTCGATAAGCTGCCAACTGTACGAATCGAATGTGCCTTCCGTCACATACCGGAATATTTTTACCTTGTCATTCATGTTGCCCTGCCTTAAAATCCGACCTTCCTGCTGTTCAATGTCAGTCGGTCATTTTTTGCGGACAGTTCAATACATGCCTGTCTGTTTCGCTCCCTGCTCCTGCGTTTGCTCTCGTTTGATTTCTCCCTCTGTATCTTCTTGGCACAAGCAGGACAATACTTCGATATGCCAGAGCGGGGAACATATTCAACACCGCACACCGTACAATTCTTAGGCTTTAACGCAGTCCACCGCTTTGTCGGTGTGATATGTAATTCACCGACAAAGCCGATGAATTTATAATAAATCTTGATTTCCTGCCGCACCATTCCGTCTGTAAGTTTCTCACGTTCCGAAACAAGTATCTTGTCTATAAGTGCGTTTATGATGGTTGCGTCCAGTTCCTTAATGCCTTGATAGTTGCGGATTAGGGAGAGGAAATCACGGACACCCTGCGTCTTCTCATAGCTGTCGCTGAGCGTTTCCGTTACCTCTTTCAGCCTTGCTTCAATTTCAAGCTGTTCTTTCTGGTATTTTCCCGACATCATCTCAAAATTCCGCTCGGTAATACGCTCCATCACCTTATCTTCATAGAGTGAGGAAAACAGCCTGTCCAGTTCTGCAAGGCGTTTGTTCAGTTTTCTTTGCTCCTTTTCCAGTGCCTTTGCCTTGCTCTGGTCTGTTTCCGTGAGCCGCTTTTCAATCGCCCTCACTGCCTTTTCATCATTGACTGCCATATCCGCAAATCGGTTGATGTCGGTGAGGACAGCGTTGAACAAGTCCCTCGCTTCAATGCTGTGTGCGGTACACATGATATTACCGTATCTGCCATAATTATTGCAGGAATATTGTACGCAGTCGATGATGTCGGGGCGTTTCCTCCTGTTGGCACTCATAGCCCGCATCGCATAGCCGCAGTCCGCACACTTAATAACGCCTGCAAAGATGTTCTCAAAGCCGCCCTTGTTTTCTGGTAATCTGCGGCTTGTAATAAGCTGCTGTACGGTATCAAATTCCTCCTGCGTGACTATCCCCTCATGGGTGTCTGGTATCACTTCCCATTCTTCGGGCAGCTTAGAGGGGCGTTTCTTGCTTTTCATGTTGGCGGCAATCCGCTTGTAGCCTGCAAGGTTTCCCGCATATATCGGGCTTCTTAAAATGCCCCTTACGCTGTTCTCGCTCCAAATATAACGGTTCTCCTCATTCTCCTCAAAATACCTCTCATAGCCTGTTGCCCCCTGCTCCGCCGCATAAGCGGCGGGGCGTAAGATATGCTGTTTGTTGATGTGCTTGCGGATTTTGGCGATTCCGTTGCCCGCTAACGCAAGGTCAAATATTTCCCTTACCACATGGGCAACTTTGTCATCTATCAGCAGATGGTTGTGGTCGGCGGGGTCTTTGACGTAACCGTATGGTGCTGTCGTCCCCATGAATTTCCCCTGCTGAAACCTCGCTCGGTACGCCGATTTTATCTTGACCGACACATCGGCGGAATACATTTCGTTTAGGATGTTGCGGAAAGGCGTGATGTCCATAGCGGATTTATTGAGCGTGTCCACGCCGTCATTGACCGCTATATACCTCACATTATGCTCTGGGAAAAACACTTCCAGATACAGTCCGCAATCAAGATAGTTCCTCCCCAGACGAGATAAATCTTTCGTGATAACGCAGTTTATCAGACCGCTTTCAATGTCCTTAATCATGTTCTGGAAACTTGGTCTTTGGAAATTTGTACCAGAGTAACCGTCGTCCACATACGTTTTTGCTAAGTGCCATCCCTGCTTTTTCACATAATCCGTGAGGATGGATTTCTGTGTCGCAATGCTCGCACTCTCGTTATCCGTGCCATCGTCTTTTGACAAGCGGCAGTACATGCCGACTTCATAAATCTTGTTCTCCATTCTTATTCCTGCCATACTGTAAAACCTCCATATCTGTCCTATCTGTTTTCATGTTCCATTGCGTACATTCTAAGCGGACAGCCCCTCATTGTCGAAGGTGTCGCCCTCGGCAATCTTCTTCCGAATATCCTCGGAAATAATCGGGATAAACGCTTCTGTGACTGTCTGCGTGCCGACATATTCACGGCTGATTATCATCTGAACTGGTGCTTTCGGCACGATACGCTTTCTCTTTTTATCTGCTTTCTTATCCTCGCCCATACTTAAATCTTCCTTTCCAGACAGGGCAGGAGAACGTCTGGAAACGCCCCGCCCTGTCAATCAGATACCATCAATCCCCGCTGTTTACTTCTTTCTGTAATGCTTCAAGGAGTGCTGCTGCTTCATCAGCGTTCAACGTGATACCCTTTCCGCACTTCTCACGGTTCGGGGAAAAGCTGCGGATGTCATATTTCGGCTCTCTTCCGTTCCATGAGATAAGATTGATTTCTTTTGTGTAGCCGCTGTCGCCCTTAGACAATACGGCGATTTCCTTTACAATCTCATACTGGATTTCTTTCATTCTTCATACCTCAATTTTCTGCATTTACCTCCCGAAAAGAGAAGATTAGCGGCTGTCCCTGCCCCGTTTCCTCTGCAATTCACGCTCCAAAAGTTTAATGATGGTTTCCTCCATCTGCTTCGGCGTTGTGTTCTTCGGAAAATACTTTTTCAGCTTGCTTGTGTTGATTTTCAAGGTTTCTTTCTGGTTTCCCTTTTCCTCCGTCATAATTGCAAATATCGTATCCATGTCAAGCCGCCCGCTCTGGCTTAGGCTTTTCATCCGCTGTGCCTGTGAGAGTGAGGGCGTTGCTTCTTCGCTCTCCATCGTGGCAAAGAGGTTTTCCTGCTCGTCTTTCTTCAAAAAGGACAGTTCCACCGCAGGCGTGAGGGCGATTTTCCCCTCGTCCACCATCCGCAAAATCGGCGGTATCAGTTCCGTCAAACGGATAAATCTTTGTACGGTCATCCTGCCTACGCCGAAGCCCTGTGCCACCTTGTCGTCCGTCCGCAACTTCGTCACAACTTGTGACGAGGTTAAGTCTGTGCGGAAACCCTGCCGCTTCATGGCTTCGGATTTCATCTTGTAGGCAAACGCCCGCTCTGATGGCAGGATATTCTCACGCTGTAAATTACTGTCTACAAGGGTGATGATGGCTCGGTCACGGTCTAAGGGCAGGACAAACGCAGGCACGGTATTTATCCCTGCAAGTTCAGACGCACGGACACGCCGCTGCCCTGCAATCACTTCATAGCCGTTCCCGTCCTCTTTCGGGCGTGTGATTATCGGCGTGACAATGCCAAATTCCTTGATGCTTTCCGCTAATTCTGACAGCGTTTCATCCTCTGCCACATGAAACGGATTGTCGGGAAACGGGTACAAGTCTTTGGTCTTTAACACCTTAAAATCCTGTTTCTTCATTCACATATCTACCTTTCTTTCGCTCTGCTTTTATGGTTTTTCTGCAATTCTTCCAACACTTCGGGCGGTATCTTTGAGAGCAGCCGCCCCATCTGCTCGTTGGTTCTCTGCAACTCAAATATCTTCTGGTTCGCTTTCTGCACCTTTAGTTCCTGCTCATACTTTTCATCACGCATACGCCCCGCATAGTCTGATTCCTGCCCGATTTGCTCCTTTAGGCTATTGATATAGGCACTCTGCTTACTGATTTCCTTTGAGAATTTCTCCACGTCTGGGAGCCATGCCGCAATCAGTTCCAGAGCCTTGTCACGCTTCTTCCCTGCATTAAAGGCGTTGATGTCGGACAGTGCAGACACAATTTCCTCATACTGTTTATCAAGCCTGCCGCCCAACTTATAGAGCCATGTGGGGACATGTTTCCGCTTCGTTTCCATTGAGGACTGACCTCTTTCAAGCTGATTCCACCGTGAGGACATCCGCTCATGGTAGGCGGTCTGCCATTCGGACAGGCTCTTTTGATTGCCTAAAATTGTTTTGGCAGACAGCTTATTGTCTGGTGTAATCGGCACAAAACAGAGGTGCATATGCGGCGTTCTCTCGTCCATGTGGACGACTGCGGAGAGGATATTTTTCTCCCCGACACGCTCTGAAATGAAATCCAGAGCCATCGTAAAATACGCTTTCTGTTCTTTGGGCGGCAGGCTGTTCATAAATTCTGGCGAAGCCGTGATAAGCGTTTCCACCATCATCACGCTATCTTTCCTCGTCCTGCACCCTGCTTCGGCTACCATGCGGTTAATCTCTTTCTTGTAGGTGTACCTCGGCGGATTCACAAGATGGTAGTTATCTTTCGAGCGTTCCATATCTATATCTGGATTGCTTTTATAGGCTTCTTTTTTACGCTCGTTGTGGCGTTCGCAAGCCGCAACGCCGCCCGCTTTGCGTTTCTGGAAACGCAGGATTGCATAGGGCATAATTCATCATCTTCCTTTCTTCGGCGGGTAAACTGCCCTTTGGGTGACAGCGGTGACGGCGGTGACAGCAGTTTTGGGATACCCCCTACCGACTGCCTCAACTGTCACCCTTATTCCCTGCATGACGGTCATGTCGATGATGACGGTGTTTTTGGAATACCCCCTCGCAAGAGCCGTCACCGTCATGCTGCCATTCTTTTATCCGAAGCGTGGAGCGTAGGATAAGCAGGGCGTAAGACCTGCCATAAGGGAGTCCAGAGGGAACGTCTGGCACACGACTTTGCAGGGCAAAGTGTAGTGTGTTACACCCTGTAAACGCAGT
>QXXL01000120.1 GCA_009911505.1 Lachnospiraceae bacterium
AAGGATTTTTCTGACCGCAGGGGTGGTTTTACACGCCGAAAAGGGCGGGTAAATCCTACGCCTGCACTTTGCGTTTACGGGGTGTTCTCCCGCAGGGATGACAGCGGCAGGGTATCCTAAAATCACTGTCACCGCCGTCACCGCTGTCACCCGCAGGGCAGAGTCGCCAGCTTTACACGGCTTTAAGCGTCAATGACAGTAACAGGGGGTATCCCAATATCGCTGTCACCACCGTCACCGCTGTCACCCGCCCGCTTTGCAAGCGAAATCTGCCTGCCGTGTTTTTTGCGGCTGTACTGATAAACGATATGGTTCTCATTTAAAAATGTGGTGCGGTATTCATTGAGCCATTTCGTAATCACCGTGGGTATGGTTTCCGTTTCCCTCATAGCGGCTAACAGCTCCGTTGCCGTGCCTGCCCATTCTTCCTTATCCCTCATAAAATCCACCAACCGAAAAAGGACGTCTGGTATCGTTTCTTTCGCAAGCTGCTCCTGCGTTTTTCTCTCCACAAGTTCCCAACTGCAATCACGGAAACGCAGCGTGTATTCCTGATAGGGCGTGTCCCTGCCCGTCACATACAGCTTGGCGGTGTCGGATGCCCGTTTCTCCTTTTCCAGAACAAAGGTAGCGTCCGCACTCCCCGTTAAGCCTGTCGTCCCAGACACCTTGTTGAACACATCGCTGTCATTCTGCTTTCGGATGTGGTGTACGACAATGACCGCCAATGAATGCCTGTCGGCAAAGTCTTTGATTAGTGAGATGTCCCCATAGTCGCTTGCGTAGGCATTGTCTTTTGAAGCTGTACGGACTTTCTGCAAAGTGTCAATGACAATAAGCCTGCTGTTTGGGTAATCTTTCAGATAATCTTCAAGCTGCACGATAAGACCGTCTGACAGCTTGCAGCTTGCCACGGCAAAGTGAAGCCGCCTGCTCGCTTCGTTCGTCAATCGGAACAGCCTGTCCTGTATACGGCAGAACGTGTCCTCAAGGCAGAGGTAAAGCACGTCGCCCTCCATTGTCGGCATATCCCACAAGGGAAGTCCCTGCGACACGCATAAACATAGCTTCAGCATGAGCCAGCTCTTTCCTATCTTCTGTGAGCCGCAGAACAGCGACAAGCCTGTGGGGATAAGGCTGTCCACCACAAAGGACGGCTTCTCAAGCGGTTCATAAAGGAGCGTTTCGGCGTTGACTGTCTGTAACTTCTGCATGGCTTTCCTCCTTTCGGGCGGTGTTTTTGTTTTCGTTGCACATAGGCGTTGACCTCCTTAAAAATAGATTTACTCCCACGAAGAAAAAGTGAGAGTATGTAATGCCGCCAATCCCACACAAATAAAAAACAGATTTCTTTTTCGGGCGGTGTCGGTCACGGTTGGAGATACTTCCTCATTTCCGCCTTTACTTTCTCCTTTGCAATCGCAACAGATTTCTGTATTGCCGAAGCGGTGCAATGCTCCATAGCGGCGATTTGGTAAAAATTGAACTCATACTCGTAGTAGAGCAGGAAACGCCGCCTTTGTATCTCTGGCAGTCCGTCAACCGCCTTACAGAGCAGTTCTGCCCGTTCTGCCTCAATCATTTGTTCCTCTATGCTCTTAGGCAGCTTCAACGCCCGCCTGTTCAGCGTTTCGTCCCATACTTCCGAAAACTCCCTGTGCCGCTCGTCCCATTGGAGGAGATTCCTGTTCCTGCGTTCCATCTGCCGAAACTCCATAAAGAACTGTTCCGACACTTCCAACTCGTGGGATTTGCCCTGCCCGTCCTTAAAGCTGATAAAATACCTTGTGCCGCTTTCCGTGGATTCCTCCCGAAGCGTGTACGCCTTAACTCTGTATGCCATCCCGCTTGCCTCCTGCAAAAAATAAGTGAGGGGATTTCCATCCCTCACCCAGTAGCCCGCAGGACGGCAGGCTGTTTTAGACGCTATAAAATTTTCGTAGCTTCTTCCGCAGATGGTCTAACCTCGCATAGATGGCACCAGTCGTCAAATGCACGAGCGGGGCAATCTCCTTTGTGGAATACCCCTGCATTTTCAGCAGGACGATTTTCAAGGTACGCCCGTCCACCGCGACTAATACTTGATAGAGATTTTCGCTCTCAATCTCGTCCAGTAACTCCGCAACCGTACCCACTTCCGTCTGCCGCTCCCTGTCTGCCATGTCCTCAAGGTATTCCGCAATGTCATTCGTCCATCGGTAAAACCGCCTGTTGGAATTGAAGTCTGCCCTGTCCGCAATGCGTATCTGCTCAATGGTCGCTTCATCAACGCCGCACTCACGCAGCAGCTTTTCCTCCGCTTCTTTCCAGATACGCCATTTCCTGTCCTCCCGTCCGTGGTTATATGCCATGCTTCTTTTCCTCCAATCAGAATTGATTGAGAGGGCAGAGAAAAACCCCCTCATTTTCCCAAAGGAAAAAACAAGGGGGCTGAACGCCTTAAATTTTAATTTTCTATTATCTTTCTTAGTTTTCTTAGGATTCTGGCTTTGCGTTTGTTCACAACGCTCTGGGTTATGCCGAACCTCGCCCCGACTTCACGCTCAGAAAGTCCGTCAAAAAAGATTGCCTGTATCAATTCCTGTTCACTATCCGACAGCAAAGGCAGGGCGGCTTTCAGCCTGTCCACCATAACCGCATTGACAACGGTTTCCGCAATGTCTGCCGCTTCATCAGCGATAAAGTCTAAAGGCTTCCCCTCGCTGTCCGTAAATCCATCCAGAGAAAGCAGGCTGTTCTTCGTATCTAATTTTTTCAGATAACGCCACCGTTCCTTATCTCGGTAGAAGTCCGTGTATTGCTCCCTCACGACTTCAAGCAGACAGCCTTGAATGGGGATAAACAGCTTGTCCATATAGGTCTGGTCGGATTCCCTGCGGCGGCAGAAATCCGTATAGGACAGTTCCACATATCTGCCGCTTTCCTTGATATATACCTTTCTCGGTGCGTATTTCACTGTAAGTACCTCCCATCTGAATTTTTGAAATGTTCAAAATCCAGATGGAGAGGTGGCGAACGACACCTAACACCACTAATAGCCCTATGGCACTTTCCAACAAAAATCGACAAAAGAAAAACCGCAAAGGCTCTATGACCTTTACGGTTATGGGAAATATTAATTCTGTTGTATGGAGATTGTACTTCTACATTCAAGGCAGGAAGTGCCGTTGCATAGGCAGAAATTTTTTTAACTGGTTTCCTGCCGTTCTCTGATATGCTATGTATTGATAAATTTTGCTTCGTATGAGCAGATAGATAACTGCCCGAAAAAAGGACATAAAAAAATCCCTCCAAATTTAAAAACAAATTCAGAGGGTAATTTAGGGTATAACAAAATAACCCACCCGAATATCGTTTTTTTTATTTGGTGAGTTTGTTCTTTCAAATACGAAACAAAAAGAGCCGATGATTCGTGAATTGTTCCACAATTTCATCGGCTCTGCGTCTTAAGCGTCTGGCTCTTTGATGACAGTTATCTTCAAGTTGTCAACTTTAATCAATCTTTCTTGTCTGCATTTTGGACAATAAAGGGGATAATTCTCCAAAACAGTGTCCTTCCTAATTTTATTACGGGTTTTGTTCCCACAAACAGGACACAATATCCATTCGCATTTCATCATAATTAGTCTCTAATCCTTTCAAATCTCATTTTATATGACTTTTGCAAGCTGTTAAGCTAACTTGTGGAACATATGCCGAACCTTATCTATACGGCTATTCGGGCGGCGGGGTTGGCAAATAAATTTACCAATAGCTGGCTGGTATCCTTTTAACTCTGTCAAGCAGACTCCCTGCCCATTTGTGAAATAAGTTAAATCGTTCCTGTATTCTTGAATACATCTAGCAGGGATTTCTCCTTTCAGAATGACCTCGTCATTCTTTATCTGAGTACTTACAATATCTGCACAATACCTTGGAGCATCATGATACGCCCGTGAGAGATATTCCTGCGGTGCATAAATTTCAAAGTGGAGATATGGCTCTAATAGTTCTGTCCCTGCTTTTTTTAAAGCCTGCTCCAATACGATAGGGGAAAGCAGCCGAAAGTCTGCGGGGGTACTTACAGGACTATAATACAATCCATATTCAAAACAGATTTTACAGTCTGTCACTTTCCATCCATACAGCCCCTGCTCGCAGCCATAAAGAACCCCCTCCATAACCGCATTTTGGAACGATTGATTTAAATATCCAAGTGAAACTCTGCTTTCATACTGCACTCCGCTTCCAATAGGGAGCGGCTCTATGGACAACCCGACAGAAGCCCAGAAAGGATTTGGCGGGACTTCTATGTGGATGGTATATTCTGCTTTTCTAAGCGGTCTTTCCATATATATAACAGTAGGCTCTTTTATTTCTGCCTCCACATGATATTTTTCCTCAAGGATGGCACAAATGACTTCCATCTGCACTTTCCCCAAAAAAGAAAGTATAATCTCATGCGTTGTAGTATCCACATAATATTTTAAAAGAGGGTCGCCATCTGAAATTTCTGTAAGTGCCCCAAGCAATATTTCCCGCTGTTCAGATTTCTTTACTGCAATCGTTGTTTGGAGCATAGGGAGAGGATTTTCAATAAATTTTCTCTGCGGCAACAGTATTCCGTTCCCCAAAATACTGTTTAGCTGCAAAACATCATTTGGTAAAATTACAATATCACCAGAGCAGGCTGTATCGGATGAATATAATTCACCGTTTGTCGGAACACACATCTCTGTGATTTTTATTTTCTCTTTTTCAGATATTCTAATAACATCCCTCAAATGCAATGTTCCGCTATATATACGCACATAAACAAAACGCCGCCTTTTCTCTGAATATTCAATCTTAAAAACCTGCCCGCATAGTTCAGATTGACCTTCAGGCGTTGATGAATAAAATTTACTGGCAATCACTTCTATAAGCTGCCGAATCCCCAGATTGTTTTTAGCGCTTCCGTGATAAACGGGAAATAACGTTCCGTTTTGGAATCTCCTGTTTTCTTCCTGTTCCAGTTCTGACATTTTAAACGGTTTCCCTGACATATATTTCTCTAATAGTTCATCGTTTCCCATAATTACCGCATCCCACTGTTCCATATCGTCATTGTCCGTTACATTTATATGGGGATGCTGCCCAACCTTTTGCTTCACTATAATTTCCGAAGAAAGCTTTGCTTTCATTTCTCGATATACCATTGGCAAATCAATCCCCTCTTGGTCAATTTTATTGATGAAAAAAATTGTCGGAATCTTCATTGTCTGTAGTGCATGAAACAGTATACGGGTCTGTGCCTGTATGCCATCCTTTGCAGAAACTAATAATACTGCTCCGTCTAATACGGATAAAGAACGGTATACTTCCGCCAAAAAATCCATATGGCCTGGCGTATCTATAATGTTGACTTTTACATCCTCCCACTGAAAAGATGTCACTGCTGTCTGGATAGTGATTCCCCTTTGACGCTCCAAATTCATTGTATCTGTCCTTGTTGTGCCTTCATCTACGCTCCCTAGTTCTGCAATTGCACCACTGGTATACAATAAACTTTCCGTTAATGTTGTCTTTCCTGCGTCAACGTGAGCCAGAATGCCTAAGTTAATTATTTTCATGTGATTTTCCTCCTATCAACACCCAAAAAAGGGCATAAAAATACCCAGTGATAAATACTCCTATCACTGGGTAAATAACTCCAATAGCCCCAAAACACTTATATGTTTTCGGGCATATAAAATTACATGATAAAAGTATTCTTAAACTGGGTACAAAAAACTAAGCCCCATATTAAAAGTGAAACGAGACTGCTACTTTTTGTTCCCACTATCAAATTGACAGTTTATTTAAGAATACCTTGCCGCATATTTATTAACTCCTTGTATAATACTGAATCTAATTATATTCCTTAACCCTTTATTTGTCAAGCTGACAAACTAAAGCAGAAAAAGCGGCAGGATTTCCCCCTGCCACTAATCATCTGTTTATGCAAAAATAATTTCCTTTTCCACAATCTCCCTCGCACAAGCCCTTATGTTATTGAGGCATCCTGTCCATTCTAAGGCGTTTTCTGCCTTTAGCTGTTCCGTTATGCCCTGTGCCTGTTTCATACCCTCTATGAGCCTTTCAAAGCGTTCCTGTGCCTGTCTGTTGATGTCGGCAAGGTAGGCGTTTAGCCTGCCGCTTGTAAGAAGATTGGTGTATGTAACTTTACGGTACTGTTTTAGATAATCTAAATGCCGTTGCCCCCAGATGCCTATTGCCTGTTCTTCTTCGGCGGGTACAGTTAAGCACGGTATCAAATAATCCCCTTGCCTTTCGTATTTGCCGCCCAGTTCCTCAAATAATGATTTTGCCATTGTCTGTTACCTCCACATTCTTTTTTATTTTGAATGTCCGCAAAATCCGTCCTACATCGGACGGACGCCAAGGCACATCGAGGTGGTGTAAAGCGATAAGCCTGTCCTGCACGTTGGTTCCGGCTCCCATTTTTGCGGTTGAGCCTAACAAAAAACGAACCTGCCCGCTTCTTACCTTTGCGAACAGCTCCGCTTTCCTTGTTTCCGTATTGGCGTCATGGATAAAAGCTATCTCATTTTCCGGCACTCCCTTCGCCATGAGCTTATCCCTGATGTCCTCATATACATTGAATGTCCCATCTCCTTTCGGTGTGGATAAATCGCAGAAGATAAGCTGCGCCGATTTCTGCTCTTTTGTATGCTCCCATATCTCAAACGCCTTATCCACACAGGTTGTGGCTTTGGAGTTTTCCTCATCGGGGAGCATATCATTGATGAGCCGCTGGTCTAACGCTAACTTTCTTCCATCGTTGGTTATCTTGAGCATATTATCTCGTGAGGGATCTACTTTACGGTCACGCACTGCCTCCGCCCTGTCCGCAAGGGACTGTACCATATCCTGCTGGTACTCGCTGGGCTTTAACACGATATTTTCATAATCCGCTTCCGGCACTGGCAGCTTTAACATATCCGGTGTCTGAATGTCTGCGCTTTCCTTAAATAATGCGATCAGTTCCGGCAGATTAAAGAACTTGGCAAACCTTGTTTTTGCCCGGTATCCAGTCCCTTCCGGTGCAAGCTCAATCGCTGTCTGTGTTTCCCCGAACGATGCCGCCCAACTGTCGAAATGCCCCAATCCCAGACGCTGTAAGGTATTGTATTGGAGATAGCGCATATTTGTATAAAGCTCCGTCATGCTGTTGCTGATCGGCGTACCCGTTGCAAACGTGATTCCCTTCCCTCCGGTCAGTTCGTCCATGTACTGGCACTTGGCAAACATATCGGAAGATTTCTGCGCTTCCGTCTGTGCGATACCCGCCACGTTCCTCATCTTTGTGTATAAAAAGAGGTTCTTATAGTTGTGGCTTTCATCTACAAACAGCTTATCCACGCCCAACTGTTCAAAGGTCACAACATTGTCTTTCCGGCTGGAATCGTTTAGGCGGCTTAATCTGGTAGAAAGTGATTTTTTTGTCTTTTCCATCTGTTTAATGGAGTAACGCTCGCCATTCTCCGCTTTGAGGGCTTCGATTGCCATTTCAATTTCTGTTATCTGCCTTTCAATCATTTCCATCTGCCTTTCGGTAGAAAGCGGAATCTTCTCGAACTGACTGTGACCGATAATCACAGCGTCATAATCCCCTGTCGCTATCCGGGAGCAAAACTTTTTCCGGTTGGCGGGTTCAAAATCCTTTTTTGTAGCCGCTAAGATATTCGCCCCCGGATACAGGCGCAGAAAATCGCTCGCCCACTGCTCCGTCAAATGGTTCGGCACGACAAATAAGCTCTTTTGGCACAATCCAAGCCGCTTGCTCTCCATTGCCGCAGCAATCATTTCAAAGGTCTTTCCCGCTCCTACACAATGGGCAAGCAGTGTATTGTCCCCGTATAGCTGATGCGCCACAGCGTTAAGCTGGTGCGGTCTGAGTACGATGTCCGGCGTCATGCCGGGGAATTTTAAGTGCGAACCGTCATATTCCCTCGGTCTGGTGGAATTGAAAAGCTCGTTATACTTTGCGCATAAATCCTGCCTGCGCTCCGGATCACGAAATACCCAGTCCTTAAATGCTTCCCTTATGGCTTCCTGCTTCTGGCTTGCAAGCATGGTTTCTTTTTTATTGAGGACTCTCTTTTCCTTTCCCTCCTCCGTAACCACATCAAAGATACGGGTGTCACGAAGGTTCAGGGAATCTTCTAAAATCCTGTATGCGTTTGCCCTGCCTGTTCCGTAGGTCATATTGACAAGGGCATTTCCCCTGTCCGCATTTTTCCCTTTCACGTTCCACTGCCCGGTCACATTGGAAAACTGTACGCCCATTGTCTTACGGTCAAACAGGTACTCCGGCGTTTCAAAGGTTTCACGCATGAAGTCCTCAATATATTTTGTGGAAATCCATGTAGCGCCGATACGCACCTCAATCTCCGATGCGTCAAGTTCCTTCGGCTGTACGCTTTCCAGAGAGGATACGTTAATGGCATATTCCGGGTGGTTTTCTGCAAAGGTTCTCGCCACTGACAGCTTCTCCCTCACGTTCCCGCTTAAATACTCGTCTGCGGTTTCCCATTCCTCCGTCACCGGGTTCTGGAAGATTACCCCGGCAAGCTCCTTTGTGATTTCTTCCTCACTTTTATCCGCAAGCTGTGACATATAGGCTAAGTCCACGCCTGCCTTTTCGCTTAAAGATACCGCCAGTGCTTCACTGGCTGTGTCCACGCTCGTCACAACTTCCTGTTTCTTAATGGTTCGTTTCGTGAACATATCCGCCTTGCCGATGAAGTTCCCCTCATCGTCCAGCCTTTCAAGGGAACATAACAGGCAGTAGCTGGAATCCTGATTAAACGCCCTTTTATTGGTCTGTGAGCTGATAAGACCGAATTTCTTGGAGAAATCATCGTAGAGCTGGTTTAACTCCGCCTGCTTGTTTTTAATCATATCTTCCGGGTATTCGTTCAACTGGAAGTTTATCAGTTCCTGCGTACAGTCCCGGATTGCCACCATGCCCTTAATCCTCTGCTCCGCCTTTTCCGACACGTCCACAGGCTTCATAATGGAATTTTCCCGGTAATACACCGTACCGTCCACAACCGTATAGCTGTAATTCTTCACATCCGGATCGGCGGGTATGTTCTCCTTTGCCAGCTCATCATCAATCTCATTAAAATCTGCCTGCTCGATGCTGCCCTCCACATGGGAAATGGCATGTTTAAGCTGTGCCGACAGGGGAAGGGAAGTGTCCGGCAGACAGGCGCTTTCCATGCCATGCGCCCCGGAAACCATCTCCATTCTGCCGAGTATCATTTCCGGGTGGTCTGCGAAATACTGGTTCATTACGATACCGTCTTTTTCCGCCAGATGCACCCAATCCGGTTCAATATCCATTACCCGGTCACGCTTCTTTAAGAACAGAATGTCCGAAGTGACCTCCGTACCCGCATTTTCCTTAAAGGCTGTGTTTGGAAGCCTGACCGCCCCTAAAAGCTCCGCCCGCTGTGCAAGGTATTTCCGCACTTCCGGGTTTTTCTTATCCATCGTCCCCTTTGAAGTGACAAAGGCAACAATGCCGCCCGGTCTGACCTTATCCAGTGTCTTTGCAAAGAAATAATCGTGTATCAGGAAGTTGTGCTTGTCATACTGCCTGTCAGACACTTTATATTGTCCGAAAGGCACATTCCCCACTGCCACATCAAAAAAGTCATTGGGATAACTGGTGTTTTCAAAGCCTGTGATTTTAATATCCGCATGAGGGTAAAGCTGTTTTGCGATGCGCCCGGTAATCCCGTCAAGCTCCGCCCCGTACAGCCTGCTTCCCTGCATTTCCTCCGGCAGACAGCCATAGAAATTCCCAATGCCTGCGGCGGGATCTAACATATTCCCTTTGGTAAACCCCATCCTGCCCACTGCGTCATAGATTGCCCGAATGATGACAGGGCTTGTATAATGGGCATTTAACGTGCTTTCCCTTGCGGAAGCGTATTCCTCCGGGGATAACAGGCTCTTTAATTCCTGATACTCATTCGCCCAATTTGACTTGGAAGAATCAAAGGCATCGGCAAGACCGCCCCACCCTACATATTTTGCTAAAATCTCCTGTTCCTCCGGCGTTGCAGTGCGGCGTTCATTCTCAATCTTTTCAAGGGTTCGTATGGCTTCCACGTTCTGCCGGAATTTCTCTTTCGGCGCAAAGCCTTTCCCGGTGTTTTCTGCTTCGTTATAAGAAATCCGGTAATTCGCTGCTCCCGATTTATCAATCTCCGGTGCTTTTTCTGATGCTTTCCCCGGCTCTCCCGTCTTTTCCCCGGTCAGCGTTTCCACATCCCGCATGACCTGCTGGATAAACGGATCGTTCTCTAAAGCATTTTCATTTACAAGCTGCCCGTCTACAATGCCCGCTTTTTCCAGATGCTCCCGGACTGCCTGTGTGTCAATGTCGGGGAAATCATCTTTTTCTGTTTCCTGTTCTGTTTCTTCCTGATACGCTTTCTGCATCTGAATAGAATCATATCCCATGTCATCATATGAAATGACTTCTATTTCTTCTGCATGGGCTTCTATGTATTCCTGTATCAGTTCTTCACTCATGAAAAACTGATGATCGGGAAGATAAGGTATCATGTACCCCTCATCGTCCAGTGTCACAAGGCGGTATTTTATACCATTCCCACCCGCTGAATCATCTGTGACAAAGCCATATTCCGGCTCGGAGAAATGAATTGATGTTTCTATGGCAACAGTTACTTTTTCTGTCTGCTTTTGAATATCGTGCCCTGAAATATCCGGCTCTAATTCTTCTGTCCGGTTTTCCGGCTCTGCATCCGGGAAATGTTCTTCTTTCTTTTCCCCCGCCTGCCCTGCTTCAGAAACTTCCGCAGCGTGTTCTTCCCTCTGCTGTACCGGCTCATTCCCGTAACGTGCCGCATACTTTTGTGCCTCCTTCAGCAGAGCATCCATCTCCACCGCTTTCTGCGCATTGCCGCTTAATGACTGCATCAGGACATAATCGGCGGCTTCTAAAAACAAGGCGTCATAAACCGCCTTTCCCTCTAACCGCCTGTCAGCGTCCTCTATGGCAACCGCCCCGGTATCCTCGTTCCAGCCGACCACATCTTTCATGGACAGCGCACCGCAGATTTTTACCACTGCGGACATCTCCGCAAGCCTTTCCATAAGCGCCTTTTCACTGTCACTTGTTTTATGTTCCGGTTCGGGATTTTGCGCTTTTTGCCCGGAAGTATCTGTTTCCTGTTCCAGTACAGCCGCTTTTTCCGGCTCCCTGTCACGCTCTATGTACCGCCTTGTCTGGTTGGTAAAACCGTCCAGCACAGCCGGGTGGGAAGTGACGATATAATCCCTTGTCTGCCAGTCAGCGGAAGGCATAAGGCTTTTCGCCCACTCCTTATTGTCAGGGGAAAACCGCCCGTCATGGGATAAGTGCATGATTGTGTTGGCAAGCACAATCTCCACCCGTTCCTTCCCATACTGCCTGATAACGCCCTCAGCAGTATCCCCCGGAAGGGTATAACCGTCAAATTTCTCCGCAATCGCCTGTTCTATGGCATCCCTGCACTCCACCCGGATACCATGCTCCAGCTTTTCCTGCTCCCGGCGCATGGCTTCCTCCGCCTGCTCTTTTTTGTACTGCGCATAGGCTTCCTTGCCCTTTGGCGTAAGGTATTTATCCGCATTTACAAGCTCCCTGATGCGTTTCTCCACCACATTCCATGTTAAAAGCACTTTTGCGTATGGATCGCCTATCCTGCCTTTCTCCAGTTTGATTCCTTTGGAATCGTGCCATTCATCACTCCGGTCTGAACCGATTAAGGCTGGCGAACCGCCGCCTGTACCGTATTCATTTTTAAGGAAGTCAATATTTTCTTTTTTATCATGCCCCTCCATAAAATACTCATAGATGCGGAAATGCCCCTGATGATAGCCGCTTCCGCCTGTCAGACGGGTGTCTATCTCGTCCTGTGTAATAAAATCCTCATGCAGCAAATCCACACTGTCCTGTGCCGGGTATTCTTTTTTCTCCACGCTTAAATCTGCAATCTCCATAAGCAGATGCTCCGGGCTTTTCACATACCGCCATTTTATCTGCTTTTCCCCGGCTTCAAGCTGCTCTTTTGCGTGGGAAAGCTCCCCGGCGATTATATCCCGCCCCTCCTGAGTGGATAAAAGCTCGCAGAGGTTTGTGATGCTCTCTGGATAATTATAATTTTCAATCGGTATGCCCTCCGGTGTTTCCCCGATACCGTCCCGGAAGAAATGAAAAAGGTCATTCGACACCCGCTGGCGTTCCACCGCATCCACAAGGAACGCTTCATTTGCGCCCATGTAAGAACCATGCTCCACCATAGAACGGACAATGCCCTCCACTTTCTGCCAGCCCATCACCGCAACCGGGTTTTCCTTTGCGGACATACCGTAGCCGATACTCATGCCGGATTCATTGAACCAGACGGAAATGGGATTCTCCCCAAAATCAAAGCCTTTCCCGGTAGTCCGGTATTCATTTTTCAGAAACTCCGCCATTTCCTCCGGCGTTTTCCCCTGCTGGTACTTGGCATAAATCCGGCTCCTGCTGTTATCCCGCCCGCCCCCTGTGCGTAATATGGCTTCAAGCTGCTCTCCCGGCAGAGAAAAAGCGGCGGGCATGGTATATCTCTCTCCTGCCTGCGCCGCTTCTATCGTGCCGATCTGTTCCTCTATCGTGGGAAATAAACTGAGCTGCTGGTAAACCTCCGTTTCCTTCGGTTCTTCCCACTGCGGTATCTGCCCCTCTTTCAGATATTCGCCCCTGTCTATGTAAAAGGCAATGCTGTTTCTCACATCTTCCCATGATATAACCGCTTCCGCTTTCCGGTTCTGGTATGTTCCACTCCAAAGCGTCATGCCGCTTTCGTCTGCCCTGTACCCGGCTCTTTCTTCCCCTACATAAAATTCTGTATACTCCCCATGCCTGTAACTGTTTTTGATGTATTCCGTCTGTTTGTCCTTATCCGGCTCGAAAAGCATTACCCCGGCAATGTCCGGGCATTTATGCACCATAAACTCATCAAACTGCAAAATGCCCTTTTCAATTTTTGCCCAATGCCTGTTAATGATTTCCTCCCCAGACAAAGAAAAGCCGGATAATGTGCTTTCTCCATTACCCGGCTCTGCCAATCCCTCATTTTCAGTTGCTTCTTCCCCATTTACAGGCTGTATACCAGCTCCTTCAGCACGATTTCCTCCGCTGAGTGCCTGATGTTGTTCATCATCCCCACCCACTTCATCTGATCGGCTGCTTTCAGTTCCTCCGTCACGCCCTCGGCTTTCGCCATCTGTTCTGTCAGTAATTCCATCCGCTGCTCCGCCTGTTCCTGAATGGTCAGAAGATGCTCTTTCAGCTTCCCTTTCAGGAGAAGCCCGGTGTAGACTCCCTTCTTGTGTTCCTGTAAGTAATTCTTCCTCATCAGCCCGTACTTCGTCAGTGTCCCCTCCGGCTGCTCGTCCATCTGTAACATCGGTATCAGATAATCCCCGTTCTTCTCGTAGGTCAGATTCATCATTATTTCCCCTTTCCCCGGCGTTTCCGGTCTGTGTGTTAGGTTGTACGTCCTGCGTTTCGCTTTCACGCTTTAAAGCATTATAGCGTGTGCCAGCGGTATTTGCAAGTCCTTTTTCAACGAAATTCTTAATTTCTGCATTTCTGGCGTTCTCCCTGTCATATGCCCCGATTGCCCTTCCAATCTCCATAAGGACAGGCTTGGATAAATCGGATATGCTGTTCCCGATATGTGACAGGGTTTCCACAGTATTAAATTCATGGATATAGGGGAACTGGATTTCCTCTGCCAGCTCCGCATCTTCCATGCCGCACCGCTTTAAGACAGTGTAGGCGATGCTGTCCGCCAGTGTTTCCCGGACACGCACAGCGATATTCAGTTCGTCCAGTTCTTCCAGAAAACTTCCCTCTTTCAGATATTCCATATCCGAAGCAAGTTCCTCATAACAGTCTTGTGCAATCCGGGAAGCAATCTCCCTGATCCTGTCGGTAAACCCGGTTTCTTTATTGGTGTCCCCGTAAATCCCTTCCAGACGTTCAAGCGCCGCCTGCTGGTGTTCTTCCTTCATCTCCCAGAGCTGCGGGAAACACCCGATGCGCCTTGCCTTATGCACGTCCGATATGTCAAAGACATACCGCAAACCGCTGTGCGTGTTGCCCTCATCGTCAATGAGGGCAATCCCCTTTGCGCCCCGGTTTACCCAGCAGTGCATTTTTTCATTCCATATCTCTATGGACGCACAGGCTGTGGCATCCGGTCTTTGGGCATAAATAAGGAGCTGGTCTTTGAACGGGTATTTATAGAGCCTTGATGCTGTGTTCAGATATTTCTTCCAGCTTTCTTCATTCCTCGCCACTTCCTTTGATGTTTCTGCGGAAAGTGCGGAAATTAAGTCATATTTTCTCATGGTAAACCTCCATTTCTTAGTTTTTCGTAATTTTAGGCACTAAAAAGGCGGCTATGGTTCGTTCATAAGCCATTGCCACCAGTGACGGTAAACTTTATTCAATTTTTGTCTGCTCCCTCCCTCTAATTTTTTATATAAGAAAAGCACCTAAGATTCACTCCTAAGTGCATTTTCTGTCTTTAAATCCCATTTCCCTAAAAAATCTTATGAATTATTCGCTTTATTGCATCATGTGAAATACCAGTATTATCCAAAATCATAACATATATCATACATCTGGCTAACTGATATGTATAGGCGTGAATATCCTCTAAATCCTTCGGGTGTCCATGTCCTATGTCATTTCTCATATTGGAAAATATCTGACCTAAATTGGTCTTTCCTTCAAGACTAATTTTCATTCGCTGTGCTAACATTTTCTTATAATCATTTAAAATACCTGCGTATTTCTTTAATACATTATTGAATTGTTCTTCTAAGGAAAAATCACTTTTATCAAGGTCATCTAATAACTTTTTTGCATATTTTGTAATTTTGTTCTTCTTTTTTCCTGATGTTTGTTGTTCTCCTAATTCTTCAGCAGCACTTTGAAAACTCTTTCTAATACATTCCAATAGCTCCCCTCTTAAAACATCACTCTCATCCTGATCCGCCAATTTGCACGATTCGTTAATTACAATCTCATTTGCCAACTGTTTTATCTGTTGGAATACGGCATTAGTTTCCATTTTTGTTTCCTGCGTACGGTCATACTCCCCTTCAAAACTTAAAGCACATTCCAAAAAACTTGTATGGCTTAATTCCTTATACTCCGTATCATTATCTGGGACAAATAACTCGTCCGAAGTATCCCTTTGACGCCTCTCCGCAATATATTGAAAAAGTTCTCCAAATTTATCTCCAATATCCCTTGTAAGGATTGTATTCATATCTATGTTTGTATACTCACCTCTATCTATTGTTCTGAAATGAACAATCCCCGTTTTTTCAAATTTTTCATCTTCGTTTCTCTTGTATATCTTAATTTCATCAAATTTAATATTTCGCCGAAAACTCAAAAATTTCATAAAATCATATACCCATAAATAACACTCAGGTATCATTTCAATTCCAGCGGGTTCTTTAAAATCAATATAAAATCGTGGCGTACAAGTACCTATATTACGTTCTCCCCACCTAAGATTATAAAAAATAGCATAGTCAATTCCTACTTCACATAAAACCCCATTAACTTTCGCTGGATATTTTATATTTATTTCATTCCAATATTGAGGTTCTTTTGCATAGGCTCGTTTACTCCAGTCTATCCCGTCATTAATGCGCTTCATTACGCTAGCACTACCGCCAGCAAATACATCTATTGGCTTTCCGGTAAACATGATTCTATCAAATTGCAAAAGAGCATCGGGCGGGTTATTACTGCTCGAATAAACATATCCTTTACACGAAAGGCTTCGCCCATTATATATACAACCAAACATTTTAAAATTACGATTATTAAAAAGATACCCCTCAACAATATCCTTTTCTATCCTTTCATGCTGCAAGCAAAAAAAGTGTTCTTCATCTACTATAACTCTAAAACTCTCATGATTTTCTGAAATAAAACGAATTTCATTTTCCTCAAGACCACTCAAATATCCTTCTAACATATATCCTCCATAATATTTATATCTATTTTTTACATACGTATCATGAGAATTATACCACCCTACCAGTTGTAACTCAATTTCTTCTTAGAATATTCCACATTTTAATTGCAGGGTACTTAAAGCACCCTGCAACCTACTATCAATTACTCATAGAATCCATGTTCCTCAATGCCTTTTTCCAGAATGGTATGTATCAGTTCCTCCAGTTCCACACCGTTCATCTCGCTGACTACAATCAGCTTTGCAAGGGTGTCTTTCTGTACGGATACAGCATACTGTTCCTCATCGGCACGAAGCTCATGGACGCAGATGCCAAGTCCGTCCGCAATCCTGCATACCACGCCAAGCTCCGGCTCCCTGATGCCCGCCAGAATATCCATGATTGTCCTCTCCGGCACTCCCGACATTCTGGAAAGCTCCATAATGCTGATTTCTTCCTCTTTCATCACATTTAATAACTTATCTCCTGTTGTAAACATATCTTTCCCTCCATTTTAATGATTTTTTGTTACCTGCACTTTCATAGCCGCCTTGATTCTTGGCACAATAAAATCTTCTATATAAGATTCTTCCATTTCCGTAGCCAGCCAACTACGCCCGTTTCTAATACAGGCTTCTATTTCTGTTCCACTTCCTGCAAAGGGAATATAAATCAAATCTCCTTTTCTGCTGTGACCAACTACAAGCCTTTCCGCTGTTTCATATTTTTTCTGCGTCCGGTGCTTAGTGTATTCCTGCTTTGTCATGGTTTTTGGTATGTCCCAAAAATCCCTCATCTGTTTTCCGCCATTTAACCGCTTTAAATCGTCATGGTTAAAAATCCATCCTGTTTTTGATTTGCAGTACCAGACCGCATATTCCGCCGAGAGTGCATAAGATCTCCGGGTGGCATTTGGCGGTGAATCACGTTTCACCCATGTTATCAGTCCTTTATATTACATACCTGTTTCTTCCAAATATTTCTGCACCTTAAATATGCTGATATAATTTCCCCAAACAATAATGCTCCCATTTTCTTTCAGTATTCTTTTTGTCTGGCTAACCCATTTTCTTGTAAAATCACAATACTCACTATCACTGCCGAATATATCCCATGATTCACTCATTCCGGTAATTACGCCATGCGAACGGTCTGAAAATGCTTTCTGCTTGGAAATTCCATACGGCGGATCAGCAATAATCAGGCTTACACAAGCATCTGGAAGGGATTGCATATACTCCCGGCAATCCCTTTGATAAATTTGATTTAATTCCATTCCCTCTGCCCCTATTTATTTCTTCTTCCTGCCAGAAGATTTCTTTTTCGGAAACTCCATGACAAATTTAAACTGTACCCCGCTTTTTTCTTCCCCGTCTTTGGTGTAATGGTATTCCTCCGTCCCACTCGGAATGATGTAAGCCTCATAAGGCTTGCCCGCCTTGCTTTTTAACCCTTTTAACAAGATTTTCTTCCCGGCAAGCAAATCCTTGACCTGTGCGTCGGTAAGGGCAGCTCCCATTACCCGGCTCACGTTCATACCACATTTCTTCACGCAGTACGCACCGAATTTTCCCTTTACCACCTGACCGCCGCAGTTCGGGCATACCCCAAGAGCCTCCTGTTCCTGTGCGAACAGCTTTTTCTGTTCGTCACTGACCTCATGGTAGGTATGTATCAGCTCCGATACCATGTTTTCAATATCCGCCATGAAGTCCTCCATAGGAAGCTCCCCTTTCGCTACCAGTGTCAGGGCATTTTCCCAATCGGCGGTAAGTTTCGGGGACTTCACCACATCGGGCAGCACTGTAATCAGCTTCAATCCGTCCTCAGTGGGTATGATCTGCTTTTTATCCCGCTTCACAAATCCGTCCTTGACTAACTTCTCGATAATGTCCGCCCTTGTCGCTGGCGTACCCAAGCCTTTCCTCTCCACGTCATCGCCCATATCTTCCGCCCCGGCACGTTCCATTGCGGATAATAATAAATCTTCCGTAAAGTGCTTCGGCGGGGAAGTGAAATGCTCGCTGATTTTGGTCTGCACACCGTCAAACGCCTGTCCTTCCGAAAGCTCCGGCAGCTTCTTTTCCTCTTTTTCTTCTTCCGTATTCCCGGAGATTTTAAAGGAACGCTTAAAGGCATCTTCAAAGGACTTCCACCCGTTATGCGTGACAGACTTCCCGGAAACCGCAAAAGTGTGTCCGTTACAGGAAAATTCCGCCTTGACCGTTTCATACAGGTGCTTCTCCCCGGTGGTGCATAAAAGGCGGTTCGCAACCAAAGATAAGATTTTGCGCTCCGTTTCCGGCAGTGCCGCAAGGTCAGCCTTCGCTATCTCCATTGTGGGGATAATGGCGTGGTGGTCTGTCACTTTTTTGCTGTTCAGAATCCTTTTTATATCCGGGCTGGACGCTTTGTTTTCTTCAAACATAAGGCAACTGAACACCGCTTCAATCACGCCCTCTGCGGTCTGCCCCATGTCATCGGATAAGAACTGGCTGTCCGTCCTCGGATATGTGGCTAACTTTTTCTCGTAAAGGCTCTGTGTGTACTCTAAGGTCTGCTTTGCGGTAAATCCAAACAGACGGTTCGCATCCCTCTGGAGCGTGGTAAGGTCATAGAGCTTCGGCGGCATGACCGACTTTTCCTCTTTTACAACGGACGTGGTAAGAGCCTGCCCGTCCCGGCAAGCTCCCACAATCTCATCCGCTTTTTCTTTATCATCAATGCGCCCGGTGGCGGCATCCATCCCGTCCATCAGGATATGCGCCATGTAATATTTTTCCTTCTGGAAATTCATAATCTTTGTTTCCCTGTCTACCAGCATCGCAAGGGTGGGTGTCTGCACCCTGCCCACCTTCAGGACTTTTCCGCCATACAGGACGGTAAACAGCCTTGTACCGTTGATGCCCACAAGCCAGTCCGCTTCCTGCCTGCACAGTGCGGAATGGTACAGGTTATCGTAATCACTCCCCAGCTGTAAATTCTCAAACCCCTCACGAATGGCGCTTTCCTCCATTGAGGAAATCCACAGGCGTTTGATCGGCTTGTCACAGCCTGCCATTTCATACACCAGACGGAAGATAAGCTCGCCCTCCCGTCCGGCGTCAGTGGCACAGATTGCAGCCGACACATCTTCCCTGTGCATCAACTGGCAAAGCACGTCATACTGCGCTTTCGTGTCCGGCTTGACCTCATACTGCCATTTTTCCGGCTTTACGGGAAGGCTCTCATACGTCCATTTTTTCCACTGTTCCCCGTAGCTTTCCGGCTGTGCCAGCTCCACCAGATGCCCCACGCACCAGCTCACAACATAACCGTTCCCTTCCATATATCCGTCACTGACCTTTGTTGCGCCGATTACTTCTGATATGCTTCTCGCAACGCTCGGTTTTTCCGCTATCACTAATTGCATTTCTCTTTCCCTCCTGTCAATTCAATATCACATTCCACTTCGTTTCCCCATACGTCAAACCCATTTGTTTTTCTTCGGGCAAACAGTTCTATTTTAGGCACACTACCCATTAGCTGATTGATCCGGTGATACACTTCTTCTGGTTTCCTGCTGTGTTCCTCGATATGAGATACCACTACCTGATGTACTCCGGCATTGACACGTTTCGGTCTGCCTTTCGTTGCCAATATGCAAATCTCAACATTACTGCGTGTCCAATATCCCATACCCCAAAAGAGCGATGCACTCTTTTTATTCTGCTTTACCCACACAAACGCTACGGTTTTATAAGTAAATCCCCATGCCTTTATCACTTCCATTCCCTCCAAAAGACAGGGAAATGTCACCCAAAGAAATAAGGCGCAATCTCTATCCGCAATTTTAGCTACCGGAAGTTCTTTTATGTCTTCAATATTCATGGTTGGATAATGGCTTTCTGCGGTTCTTCCCGAATCCTTTTTAGAGTGTACATGGTAATGCCAAGGGGGATCAGCCAAAATAACTGAATATCTCTTTTCTCCCATACTACTGCTTATTCCTCTTTGTCATCCTCAAAAAAATCATCCTCACTGCCTTCGTTTTCCCCGTATTCTTCTTCCTCGTCATCCTCATCATCGTCCTCGTCAAGAAATTCCTCTTTCTTTTTCCGGACTACCTTGAAATAGTAACCGCCGCCAATGGCTGCAACCGCCACAATCCCAAGAATGGCATAGGTTGCCATCGGGTTCTCCCCTGTTTTCTCCGGCTCCGGTTCGGGTTCTTCGGTATTTTCTTCCTCCCCGTCCTCTGTTGGTTCTTCCGTAGGTTCTTCTTCCTTCTCCGTTTCCCCGTTGTTATTGGGAAGTGCGCCCTCTGTCACAGGGATTGCGGATTCCAGCGCAGCGGAATTTTTCGGTAAGGTTTCGCTGTTGTCCGCTGTCACATTCAACAGGTCATTTTCCGTAACTTCCGTCAGGAAATATACTATTTCTTCCTCCCCGTCCCGGTCAATGATAAGGTAGAACACTTTTTCCGATGCGGTCTGGATTGTATAAAATTCCTTCCCCGTTTCGCTTTTTTCCTTCTCCCCGGATTCTTCCTTTCCCTCCGATGCCGCCGCTTCTGCCATCGCCTGTTTTTTCTGCTCCGCAAGGCTGTTCTCCGATACGGTGTTCCCGTCACTGTCCGTCTTAGTATGCTCCATCACCTGTGCGGTTGCAGAGGAAGGCTTGGTTGCCTGTGCGTTTACCGGGAGCTGCTCTGCCGGGTTCTTCTCACTGCTGTCCTCTTTTTCCGGATCGGTGTAATAAGGGTTGGCTGTTTTGTAAACCTCTGACATATTCCCGGCATTGTCCATAGCGGAAATGGTAAAATACTGGTAGCCTGCGTCAAACTGTTGCAGACGGATATTTAAGACACCGTTTGTCAGCTCCGTAAACTCATACCCGTTCACATATACCGCCTTAATACCGGAATCCGTATCATGCGCCTGTATGGAAAGCAGACCATCGCTGACCGCAGCATTTAAAGTAGGCTTCGTAAAATCAAAGCATTTAATGTAACGGTTCTTCTCGTAGGTTTTACCCTTCTGGTCTGTCACAAGCACATATACGGTGGTATTCTCCGAAATCTCCACATACATATCCTCTGTGATGTCCGTCCAGCTCCCATTCTGTGCGACTTTCGCCTGAACCGTCTTTATGGTAAAGTTGCCGGAATGTGCCACATCTTCTATGGAGATATGTACCTTTGTGGTGTCGTTGTGCCACCCGGACGGAGTGGAGATTGTAATTTTTACATTCGGGTTCACATACTCGCATAAGCTGTAATCCCCCTTGCATACTTCGCAGTCTTTATCAATGGAATACTGTGTGCATTTTTCTTTACAGGTACATTCCAGCTCAGGCACTTCATTCCCGGATACCGTCCCGCTTTCTGTTTCTTCCTCATTACTGCCGGACTCTGATTCTGTTTCCCCGGTTTCATCTTCCCCATCTTCGGAATTTTCCCCGGTTTCAGCGCTTTCCTCTGTTTCCCCTTCGGTACTGCCCTCTGCTGATGCTCCGCCGCTTTCCTCCGTAAGCGCACCTTCCGCATAGGCATCTACCGTATTCCCACTGTTCGCCATAAACGCCCCTACGGGCATACAGAACAGCAATGCCGATAAAAGCAGCGACACCGCCGCCCTAACTGATAACTTTTTCTTCATTTCCTGCCATCTCCTTTGCGTTTTCTTTTTCTTCCA
>QXXL01000121.1 GCA_009911505.1 Lachnospiraceae bacterium
CTCTTTCCGCCATGCGCTTCTGTTCTTCCAAGTCCTTCTGCTTCGCCTGCAGGGTTTCAAGCTGCGCCCGCACTTTGGTAAGCTCCTTCTCAATGCGTTCCTTTGTCATAAATGCCTCCTTAATTTAACCTTCCGAAACTGTAAAAATGGCTCTGCCAGTAGGACGAATTGATGCTTGCGTAGCTGATCGGATCGCCGCAGTGTATCATTGTCCCGTTGCCGCAGTAAATCCCCACATGGCTCACCGCCCCGGCAGAATTGTAAGTCCCGGTAAAAAATATGATGTCCCCCGCTTTTGCGTCCGATGCGGAAACTGGAGTACACTGGTCATAAATCCCCTGTGCGGTTGTTCGTGGAAGGTTATGCACCCCGCTGTTGGTAAATACCCAGCAGACAAAGCCGGAACAGTCAAAACTTGTGGAAGGGCTTGAACCGCCCCACACATAAGGGTAGCCGAGATATTTTGCGGCTTCTTCCATGAGCGCCTGCACCGATGCGTCATCATAGGCGTCCGGCGGTATGGCGTTCCCCGGAAGTCCGCCCGGCGTTTCCCCGTACAGCGTTCCTTCGCCCACGTCAAAATAGAATAACGGGTTATAATACTCCCCGCCATATAAACATTCGATATGCAAATGGCTTCCTGTGCTGCTCCCGGTATTCCCCGTTGTGCCGATGACCGCCCCTTTT
>QXXL01000122.1 GCA_009911505.1 Lachnospiraceae bacterium
GTCTGCCCCGCACTCACGCTGAGCGTATCCATGTGGGCATACTTGGTTGTGTAGCCGTCTATCTCAATCACTACATAATTCCCGTAATGGCTGTCATATGCCGCCGCTGTCACCGTACCGTCATGCGCCGCATAAACGGTTGTTCCTGTCGGCACTGCTATATCCACGCCCCTGTGAAATTCCTCATTCCCTGTACTTGGGTTCTTCCGGTATCCGTAATAGCCTGACACATAATAATACCAGTAAAGGTCAAGCGGCGAAGCGAACTCCTGAAGCAGACCGCCTGTTTCCCGGTACATGGCAAAAATCTCCGCCTGCTCCGTATCCATTTTCCCGGCAACAAGGCTTTCTAACGGTATGGCTGTAAGCGTCACTCTGAGGATACTGACCTCGTATTCTTCTTCCTCCTCATACTCATATTCTTCCTCGGTTTCTTCTCCTGTGACCGGATCAGTGACCGTCCTCGTGCCTGTCTTTGTGACTGTCCTTGTCCTCGTTTCCGTATCCGGCGTAAGCGTCAGCGTGTACATTTCATCAAATAAAGCCTGTATCTCGCTTTCCACTTCACTTGCGGTAAACTCCGTATGGACAGCGGATAAATAGCTGATAAGGGTAAACGGGTTATGCCCGATTGCCCCCAGATTATAGGAATATTCATCATACCCCGGATAATCCGTTTCCACCCGGTCAATCTCATTCTGCAAGTCAAGCTCCAGACGGGTAAGCTGTAAGTCGGCGGCGTCAATCTCCTTTGGCTTGCTTAAATAGCTTGCCGCTAATATGGTGGACTGCGTATCCGCAAACATCGCCCCACAGGACGATACGGAAACCATAACCATCATAAGGAGCAGACCCATGATGCCCAACGTCACAAGAAGTCCTGCGTTTTTCCTCGCAAACTCCTGTAACTTCCTTGCCACAGTGACCGCACCGTTTTTTGTCTTTTCAAACACCTGCTCCGCTGTTTTCCCTGCCGCCGCTTTCTTCCTCGCCTTGATGTACTCCCGCTTGATGCGCTGTTTCTGTAACCGCTTCTGCAATGCCTTTTTCTGCATCTGCGGGTTTTCCTCCAAAAACTTCTGGTACTGGAAATTGACTTCCTTTTTAAACTGCTTCTTTTCCAGCTTTGCTATCTTTGCCCGCTGTTTCTGCTCTTTTCCTTTTATCTGCCTTTTGACAAAAGAAAATAATTCCTCTCCTTTCTGCTCCGATTTATGTGCGCCCTCCACCGCTGAATTTTCTTTCTCCGTTTCAGCGATTTTCCCATGCACAAAA
>QXXL01000543.1 GCA_009911505.1 Lachnospiraceae bacterium
TCATCCGTGCTCATCTTCTCTGTATCGTAACGGTCATAGGGTAGTTCAGATTTCATTCTGGCCCACATGCTCTCGCACCGGGCGTTATCATGGCATCTGCCTCCTGCACTGTTCATGCCCTGCCGTATGCCATACTTCCGGATTACATCCTGGTAAAGCTGGCTGGTGTACTGGCTTCCCCTGTCACTGTGGGTAATTGCCCCATGGATGCCCGGATATGCCTTCGCCGCGTTTTCCAGTGTCCGCGCACATAATGGGGCTTTCATATTAGTATCCATCGCCAATCCAGCCACGCTGGAATCGAAGCAGTCAAAAACAGCGGAAACATACAGCTTTCCATCGCTGGCTTTGATCTCTGTTATGTCTGTTACACACTTGACCAACGGCTCCTCTGACTTGAAATCACGTTTTAACAGATCTTCTGATTTCCGGGCTTGCCGATCCGCTTTCGTGATTCCGTTTGGTTTGCGCCTGGGATGGTGGCTGATGCCGATATCCTCCATGACGCGGTAAACAGTACGTTCGCTGGGAATATCCATATTTTCAGGCTGTTTTAACATTAATGCCTGATACATGCGGATCCG
>QXXL01000544.1 GCA_009911505.1 Lachnospiraceae bacterium
TTCTGCTATCTTTACTAGATTTTTATCATGATATTTTGTGACATTTACGAAATTGGGAGGTTTGTCAACAGCTCGAAAAAGTCCAGAAGTGGAATGGAGTTTTAAATGTACTTGGGAAAGGACAAAACAAAGCGTCCGGCATAGCCAATCGCCAAACTGAATATGTCGGATGCCCGCAGGGTTCTTCCTAAAGGATTGCCCTGTCTTTATCTTACCATAAGGCAGGGCATTTTACACGAAAAA
>QXXL01000545.1 GCA_009911505.1 Lachnospiraceae bacterium
AGAAACCAGACAAAACAATTTCATGAGAAAGAAAGAGGTAGAAACATGGCATTTTTTACAACAGCGGTAACAGGTGTGAATTGTGAGTAAAGTGAAAAATGGGAAGAATGGTGTTAGTATATAAGCGTGGACAGAAAAAGTTGAACAACCTATACTATAAAATGAAAGAGCAAAGGAGATGAAGGGCATGGCGAAAAACCAAA
>QXXL01000546.1 GCA_009911505.1 Lachnospiraceae bacterium
AAACCCTTGACTTTAGAACGAGGTGTTTTCTTAAAATCCAGTAGAAATCTTTAAGGGCTGAAACGCGCTCCATTACTGGATTCTTCCAATATTGACGATTCATTAGCAGCCATCAAAAATATATTAAGTTGTGTACCAAACTGTGTACGAAACTGTATACTGGAAATACAATCAAAACTGGATTTCCTAATGATTCTGTTTTCCCATCTTGTGTACAAATTGCCCTTATAGGGCAAAAAATTATATAAAATTTTGAGAACCAGTTGGTTATATGCTTTGAAATGAGATTTTTTGTTATGACCCCCACCCTATTATATGGCAAGAAATCACGACCTGGACAAGTCGTTAAACTGTCTTTTTTTGCTGCCTAAAATCAAGCAGGACGAAAGGAGGAATGTAGTTATGGGAGATTATACGATTCTGCACTATGAAATCTATGAATATCCGCAATGCCCGACAGACAATGGCAGGTATTACGGAAAAACCCCATTATTGGAACAAGCGGAAACTGTAATCAAAAACGCAAAGGAAAGCGGAAAAATGCTTTTCTTAAAAGCGGC
>QXXL01000547.1 GCA_009911505.1 Lachnospiraceae bacterium
CACTCTGTAAAAGGAAAACTGTTCCGCTTCCGCACCGTAATAGTAATCGAATTTCAAACCGCCATCCATTCTGCCCGACCTCCTTCCTATTGTCTTTTCTTCCATTCATCCAATAGCTGAATGATGATGCCCTCTATTTCCTCACTGCTGCAATCCTCCGCAAAATATTCGCTGATCTTATCCGCTTTGAGTGTCACTTTCCGTTCCTTTGGCTTTTCCTCCGTCAGTATCAGGCGCACCATTGCAAGGGTAAGCTCCCCTGTCTTGCCGTATTCCTTGATTTTTGCCGACTGTACCATGCTGACGTTACAGCCCTTTTCCTCAATAGTAACCTGCACCCACTGCTGCGCTTCTTCCGCCAGAAAGGAAATATCCACGCCCTGTGAGAATCCGAGCTTCTTATTATCCACCATAGCAAGTAGTCCGTCAGACAGGCGGGAGAGCCAGATATACCGCTGAACCTTTTTTGCGTTCTCCCCGGCGGCTTCGCCCACTTCATCAAGGGTGTTCTTCCCTGACTTCTTCCCCTGATGCTTCATGGCTTCATATTTCATCTTGTA
>QXXL01000124.1 GCA_009911505.1 Lachnospiraceae bacterium
TCCTCCATCTGTTCTATTATACTTTCCTATTGGGAATTTTCCATGTCTAACTTGTACTAATTATATTCTAACACCAGTCCTGTCCGCGGCCTGGGTAATGAAATCCCCCTCTTTTATCTGCGTGCCGCCTTTCTTTTCGGTAAACCAGCCCAAAAACCGATATCCCGCCCGGGCGGCTGAAGGCAGATTCGCATAGTAATATTCCGAAGTAACACGCATAGACGCCGTTTTACAGATTCCCCCCGCCGCATCAAAAATCAGGTTGCTTTCCACTCCCAGGTAAGTACTGCTGGCATAGCTGTACTGGGCGGCATATTTTTCCGCCGTGGAATTGCGGTAGCATTTTATCCTGGTGTTGGAAGACCAAAAGCAGTTGCTGCCCAGTACCACATTCGGGGAATATACCGTTACGGTAATGGTACCGGACGCTGCATTGTTGTAAAACGCCTCTTCCTTAATGATTGCAATATTCTGCGGAACGGTAACCTGCATATCTTGATTGCAGTAAGAAAACGCCTTTTCTTCTACGGCATCCATTCCATCCGGCAGAGATACCCGCTTCAAGCTGCGGCACCCGGCAAATGCCGACTTCCCGATTTTCTTTAACCCCGCTTTTAAAGAAAGCTCCGTTACATTCGTACAGCCCTCAAACGCGCGATCCTCAATAATCTGTACGCCGGAAGGGATGTCAATTCGGGTAAACATGGCATTTTCAAGATTCATAAACGCCCATTCACCAATTGCCGTTACCCCTTTCCCGATGGATATGCTCTGCACATTCGGGAAACCCGTAAAGCTTTTATTCCCGACCCGCGTAATTTTATCGCCGATTACAATCCGGTATACATCGGTATAAATGTCCTGAAATATATGATCGGAACCGTTCGGCTCCGCCATCCGCGCCTGATCATACATGTCGCCGCTTCCGTCGATCGTCAGCGTTCCCAGATCGTCCAGCACTGCCGTTGCGTGTTCCCCGCATTTTATATTTGCCGTCTTTGCAGACACCGGCGTCCGTAACAATAAAATACATACGAACATACAAAAACCGGCTGCCGCAAACTGTTTGAATCTCCCTTTTTCTTTCATTCTCCCATCCTTCCTTTCTGCAAAAAATTTTCCCGGAATCCAAACCCTTCGAGCCGCTTTACTCTTCGATACGAAGCCGCAATTCCGCAAGCTGCTTTTCGTCCACTTTGCCCGGCGCCTCCGTCATCAGACAGGAAGCGTCCTTTACCTTCGGGAATGCAATCACGTCGCGGATGGAATCGGCATGCACCATATGCATTACCATACGGTCTACGCCGTATGCAAGCCCTGCATGGGGCGGTACGCCGTACCCGAATGCGTCTAACAGAAAGCCGAACTGCTCATGCGCGCTTTCTTTCGTAAATCCCAGGACTTCAAACATTTTTTCCTGTATCTCATTCTGGTGGATACGGACGGAACCTCCGCCAAGCTCCGTGCCGTTCAACACAATATCATACGCTTTTGCACGGACCGCCCCCGGATTAGAATCCACCTGTTCCCAGTCCTCTTCCATCGGCATCGTAAACGGATGGTGCATAGCCACAAACCGTTCTTCCTCCTGCGACCACTCCAAAAGCGGGAACTCTGTAATCCAGAGGAAATTGTACTGATCCGGGTTTAATAAATCAAGCTCCTTCGCCAGTTCCAGGCGAAGCGCGCCCAGCACGTTCCATACGATTTTATTCTGATCCGCCGCAAACAAAAGCAGGTCGCCCGGCGCGCCATTTAACGCCGTTACAAGCGCCGCAAGCTCTTCTTCTGTCATAAACTTCGCAAACGAAGACTTGTATGTGCCGTCCTTCTGCACCGACAAGTACGCCAGGCCTTTTGCCCCGTAGCCTTTGGCAAACTCCACCAGCTTGTCAATTTTCTTGCGCGGCAGCGCGCCCTGCCCTTTTGCGTTGATCCCGCGGACAGAACCGCCCTGCGCAAGCGCCCCGGTAAATACGCCGAATCCGCAGTCCTTTACAAGCTCCGACACATTGCAAAGCTCCATTCCAAAGCGCGTGTCCGGCTTATCCGATCCGAAGCGGTCCATCGCTTCCTGCCAGGACATCCGCGGCAGCGGCAGCGTAAGCTCTACGCCAATCGTCTCTTGAAACACATACTGTAACAGGCGTTCGTTGACCTCCATCACCTCGTCCATATCCACAAACGAAAGCTCCATATCCGCCTGCGTAAATTCCGGCTGGCGGTCGGCGCGCAGATCCTCGTCGCGGAAGCATTTTGCAATCTGGAAATAACGGTCATACCCGGAGCACATCAAAAGCTGCTTGTAAAGCTGCGGCGACTGCGGCAGCGCGTAAAAGCTGCCCGGATGCACGCGGCTCGGTACGAGATAATCCCTCGCCCCTTCCGGCGTGGACTTGCAGAGGATCGGCGTTTCGATTTCCAAAAAGCCCTCCCTTGCCATAAATTCACGCATCAGCTGTACGGCGCGGCTGCGCAGCATTAAGTTGCGCTGGATATCCGGCCTGCGCAGATCGAGGTAACGGTGCTTTAAACGCAGCTCGTCCTTCGTCTGGCTGTTTTCCTCTACCGGGAACGGCGGCGTTTCGGCTTCCGACAAAATGCGCAGCTGCTCTGCAATTACTTCAATATCCCCTGTCTTTAAATTCTCATTGACTGCCGCGGTACGTTTCTGCACCTTGCCCACAACCGCCACGACAAATTCGCTGCGCAGCGTCCCCGCCTTTAAAAAGCCTTCGCTGCCCACGCTGTTTTCATCAAAGACTACCTGAAGCAGCCCGCTCCGGTCACGGATATCCGTAAAAATAAGCGCGCCGAGGTTGCGCCTGCGCTGCACCCAGCCCATAATTGTCACTGTTTGTCCGATGTTTTGCGCGGATACCTCCGTACACCGGTGGGAGCGTTTCAGCCCTTTCATTGATTCTGCCATGTACTCTCCTCCTATCGATTGAAAAACTCTTCAAATTCTTCGTAGCCTTCCGCTAAAAGCTTCTCCTTTTGAAATTTCTTATTCTTGTTCATGCGCACCACTAAGACCTGCCGCCCTGCGGCGCGGGCATTCTGCGCTTGTTCAATGACGCTGCAAAGCTTATCCGCAGGATAATTTTTTTCGATCAAATATGCGGTTTTTTTGGGTTTTCCCGGAATCTCATACCCCTGTTCCAAAAGCAAAAGGATAATCCGCTCAAATCCGATGGAAAATCCGCATGCCGCCACGTCGTTTCCGGTAAAATTGCCGATCATCTTGTCGTAACGCCCGCCGCCCCCGCAGCTTCCGCCAAATTCCGGAATGGCGATTTCAAAAATCGTCCCGGTATAATAGCCCATGCCGCGCACTAAGGTCGGATCAAACACCATTTTAAAATCCGCCGATTTGGACTGTTCTACGTTTGATATGATTTCCGTAAGGTTCTGCCGGACGTCCTCTTCCAGATGACCGCCCAGACGGTCCGCCAAAAGGGAAACGGCTTTTACGCTGTCGGATTCATGCTCCGCCGCTTTGAACAGTTCCAGGTATCTGTCTACGGATTCCCCCGCAAATCCGGCTTCTTTCAGCTCTTTTTCCACGCCTTCCAAACCGATTTTGTCCATTTTGTCCAGCGTAATAAAAACGCTGTCATAAGACGCTTCGTCAAAGCCGCTGTAAGCCGCCATGGCCTTTAAGATCCGCCGCTCGTTGATACGGATTTCAAAGCCCGAAAAGCCCAGCTTTCCAAGCGTCGTCGTCGTCGCCAGGATAAGTTCGATTTCGGCCAGGTTCGACGGCTCGCCCAGGATATCAATGTCGCACTGGGTAAACTGGCGGTAACGCCCCCTCTGCGGACGGTCGGCGCGCCAGACGCTTCCAATCTGCAGCGCTTTAAACGGCGCGGGCAGGTTGTTGGCGTTGTTGGCGTAAAAACGCGCTAGAGGAAGCGTCAGATCGTAGCGCATTCCCATATCCACAAGATCGGACTCGTCCTTTGCGCTTTCCATTTTTAATTTTTCCCCCCGTTTTAACACTTTAAAAATCAGCTTTTCGTTTTCGCCGCCCTGTTTGCTTAAAAGGTTCGTGATATGCTCCATACAGGGGGTTTCAATGGGGGTAAAGCCGAAGCTTCGGTAGGTGTCTTTGATGACGCCGATAACGTAATCCCGGATCTGCATTTCCTCCGGCAGGATATCTTTCATCCCGGTTACGGGTTTTTTGGTGAGTGCCATTTGGTTTCCTCCGTTTTCTGGTTGTTGGTTTTATAAAGTAAATCAACGCCGGCCTTAATGGCCTGCGTGATGGTCTGCTGGTGCTTTTTCGCGTAATCCTTTAATTTTTCGCGTTCTTCATGAGACATTCTTATCGTTATAATACAATCCTTGACTATATCCGATTTTGGCCGTCCTATTTTTGCCATAGACATGTACCTCCTGTATCCACGGAACATTATACTTTTTGTAATACGCCATGTCAATTGTTTTTTAAGGACCATCCCTGCCTGGCGGACCTTATGCCGTCCCCCCCATACAATTAACCCTAAAGGGTAATTTTCTGAATTACAACCATGTTTTTGTTTTAATCCTATTTTAATGTTTGTTTTATAATGTATAATTGTGTAAAATGGAGATATTTTAAGTAAACCTTCCTGTCCTAAAAACAGCCAGGTTTACTGATTTACGGGAGGAAATATGCGTTTACTGGTTGTGGAAGATGAAAAAGATATGAACCGGATTATTGTAAAAGAATTGGAATCAGAGGGCTATTGTGTAGATAGCTGTTTTGACGGGGAAAGTGCGTTTGATTATCTGTGCATGGCAGAATATGACGGTGTAATTTTAGACATTATGGTTCCAAAAATGGACGGTTTTACAATCTTAAAAAAAGCCCGCAGCAAAGGTATTTTGACGCCAGTATTATTTTTAAGCGCAAAAAGCGATGTAGACGATATCGTGCGGGGGCTTGACCTTGGCGCAGACGATTATATGGTCAAGCCATTTGAATTTAAAGAGCTCCTTGCCAGAGTGCGGATGATTACACGCAAAAAAGCTGACGTCAAGGAAAACATATACACCTGCGGCGGCCTGGTCATTGACTGTAATACCTGCACTGTCAAACGAAACGACAAAGCAATTGAGCTTTCTTCCAAAGAATATGCCGTACTGCTATACCTGGTACGCAACAAAAACGTAGTCGTTACCAGGGAGCAGATTGAATCTAATATCTGGAGCATAGACCGATATGGAAGCTCCAATCTTGTCGATGTATATATACGGTATCTAAGGAAAAAAATAGACGACGGATTTGAGTTTAAAATGATCCAGACAATCAGAGGGGTGGGGTACATATTAAAGGAAAACGAGTAAAACAAGTATCCATTATCCGGTATATTGCCATATTCCCTTCCATTGCCATGATTGCCATGACCGTAATTATGGTAATCTTAATCCGTTTTTTGTCAAGCGCTGCTGTTGATTATGAGATTAAACGCGAATTAAGAAAGGGCATAGACGCAAACTTGTTCCATATATCAACCCGAAATGGAAAATTAAAAATTTCAGAAAATTTCCGGTACCAGGATGAAAAAGTCCGGTTTGTCATTATCCGCCGGGGCGGCAAGGTACTTGCCGGGGAATACCCAAAAGAAGCTGCAAACAGCATGCAGAAAATTTTCATAAGAAATAAATTAAGCCGCTGTGTTGTCTGCAATGGGCAAAAATATTATATCCGGGATGTACGGATCGGAAAAATAAAAGTAAAAAACAAAAAAAGCCGCGGCATATTTATGAGGGGCATACTCAAAAAATCGGATGCAGACAGCTTTTATTACAAAATCGAAATGGTTTCTTACATCAGCCTGGTAGGTATCCTGTGCATAATCCTGGCCTTTGAATTTATATTTTCCAAACGGATTTCCAAAGAATTAAAGGATATGTGCCATACAGCAGAAAGCATAGGGACAAGCCTCGATATGTCCCAAAGGATGAGGTGCGACCACCAGTACAAAGAGATTGCCGTCCTGGCAAATGCCAACAACCGCATGCTCGACCGTTTAGAACAAACTTTCCAGCAGCAGGAACAATTTACCTCTGATGTGGCGCACGAGCTGCGGACGCCTGTAGCAGTCGTAATGGCGCAGTGCGAATATGCCTGGAAAACAGACAGTGAGGAAGAATACCGCGAGGTTTTGGATGTCGTATACCGCCAGTCGAAACGGCTCAACAACCTGATAACCAAATTGCTAAAGTTTTCAAGGCTTGAACAGGGCAGGATGCAGTTACGGGATGAGATGCTTGATCTGCCTGAGATTGTCGTATCTATCTGCGAAGAACAACAGGAAAAAGCACAAGATTCTGTATTAATACGCCTTAACCTAAAAGATGCAGTTACAACAGGCGATATCAGCCTGATTGCTATTGTCATTCAAAACCTGGTAGAAAATGCCGTAAAATTCAGCCATCCTCAAGGAGAGGTCGAAGTAGAAACAGGGGGACAAGGGGATGAAGTTTTTGTAAAAGTAACAGATCATGGAATTGGGATCCTTCCCGAAAATACAGAAAAAATATTCAGGAGGTTTTATAAGTGCGATAAAGCGAGGAATGCAGAAGGATTCGGGCTCGGGCTTGCACTTTCAGGCAAAATTGCCGAAAAGCACGGCGGAAGGATAGCGGTAAAGAGCGTGTATGGGGCTGGAAGCGAATTTACCCTTTATTTGCCGAAAAAATAACTGTGTAATATCACTAAAATCCAAATAATTGACAAATATTGGAACCTTAATATAGTTTTAATAACAAATATATAGTATAATAATAAGTAAAGTATTTTTAAAGGAGAACATTATGGATCACTTAGACGAATTAGAAGCAGAAGCCATATACATTATGCGTGAAGTAGCCGCAGAATGTGAAAAGCCAGTAATGCTGTATTCCATCGGCAAGGACTCTTCCGTTATACTGCACCTTGCAATGAAAGCATTTTATCCGGAAAAGCCCCCTTTTCCATTCTTACACGTAAATACGACCTGGAAGTTCAAAGAAATGATAACTTTCCGTGATCAGACCGCCAAAGAGCTTAACATCGAAATGCTCGAATATATCAACCAGGAAGGCGTAGCACAGGGGATTAACCCATTTGACCATGGCTCGGCCTATACAGATATTATGAAGACACAAGCCCTAAAACAAGCGCTTGACAAGTATGGGTTTACCGCGGCATTTGGCGGGGGAAGGCGCGACGAAGAGAAATCACGCGCCAAGGAGCGTATTTTTTCATTCCGGGATGCAAACCATGCCTGGGATCCAAAGAACCAAAGGCCAGAGATGTGGAAGCTGTTTAATACCAGGATTAACAAAGGCGAAAGCATCCGCGTGTTCCCTCTGTCAAACTGGACTGAAAAAGATATCTGGCAGTATATTAAACGTGAAGAAATTCCAATTGTTTCGTTGTATTTTGCAAAAGAGCGCCCAGTCATAAACCGTGACGGCAACATCATTATGGTAGACGATGACCGGATTAAGCTGCTCCCAGGTGAAAAGGTAGAACACAAAATGGTACGTTTCCGGACACTTGGCTGCTATCCGCTGACAGGCGGCGTTGAATCAAACGCAACAACCTTGGATGAGATTATTGACGAGACTTTAGGTGCGGTGGAATCAGAGCGGACAAGCCGTGTTATTGATTCAGATGGCGGCGCATCCAGTATGGAAAAAAGAAAACGTGAGGGGTATTTTTAATATGAAAAATGATTTATTGAAATTTATTACCTGCGGGAGCGTAGACGATGGAAAATCTACTTTAATTGGGCATATGCTTTACGATGCAAAGCTTTTATTTGCCGATCAGGAAAAGGCGCTTCAGTTGGACTCCAAAGTAGGGCAGGCCGGCGGCGGGATCGATTATTCCCTGCTTTTAGACGGGCTGATGGCAGAACGTGAGCAGGGGATTACAATTGACGTGGCATACCGCTATTTCACCACAGAAAACCGCAGCTTTATTGTAGCTGATACACCCGGCCATGAGGAATACACCCGCAATATGGCTGTCGGGGCGTCATTTGCTTCGCTCTGCGTTATACTGGTGGACGCCAGCCAGGGTGTCCTGACACAGACCAAGCGCCACGCGCGGATCTGCAACCTGATGGGAATTAAGCATTTTGTATTTGCGGTCAACAAAATGGATCTGGTAGATTACAGGCAGGACCGGTTCCGTGCCATTGAAAAAGATATCAAAGTCCTGATGGCGGAATTCCGCTATGAGAGCATCCGCATTATCCCTCTGTCAGCAACAGAAGGCGACAATATTACATCCAAATCGGGCAGGATGACATGGTATCATAAGAGCACGCTGCTTGAATACCTGGAAAATGTAGATGTATCCGAAGAAGGAGGCAATAAAAACTTTTCCATGCCCGTACAAAGGGTCTGCCGCCCAGATCACACATTCCGGGGCTTCGCCGGGCAGATTGCTTCCGGGAGTATATCCGTAGGCGATGAGATTACTGTTTTGCCAAGCGGTGAAACTGCGAAGGTAACTTCCATTTTGCAGGGCGATAAAGAAGTACAGCACAGTAAAAAGGGCTGTGCGGCTACGATTTCCTTAGATACGGAAATTGACGTATCAAGGGGCTGCGTCCTAGAAAAGAATTACCCATTAAAGGTCGGCTCGATGTTTGCGGCTTCTATTTTGTGGATGGACGACAACTCGCTAACAGCCGGGAAGAATTTTTACTTAAAAATCGGCACACAGCAGGTTCCGGCTACAATTATGGGTATCCAATACAAAATAGACGTCAATACAGGGGCAGAAATCCCTGCAGAAACAATTTGCAAGAACGAAATCGCGCTTTGTGAGATTTCAGTCGGCAGCAAAATCGTATTTGATGAGTTTTCCGGCAACAAGGATCTGGGGTCACTGATTCTAATTGACCGCCTGACCAATATGACAAGCGCCTGCGGCATTGTGGCTCACAACATCACCAAAGAAAACAACCTGACCTGGCACAATATGGACGTCACAAAAGAGCTTCGGGAAGGGCAGTTAAACCAGAAGGCTATTACTATTTGGATGACAGGCTTATCCGGCTCAGGGAAATCCACAATTTCAAATGCCCTCGAGAAACGGCTCTTTTCCATGGGAAAGCATACTATGCTTTTAGATGGGGACAATGTCCGCATGAGCTTAAATAAAAACCTGGGCTTCGGCGAAAAGGACAGGATTGAAAATATCCGCAGGATTGCAGAAGTATCCAAGCTGATGAATGATGCAGGGCTTATTGTTTTGACGGCATTTATTTCCCCATACCGTTCTGACCGAAGGAAGGCTAAGCAGATTATCGGTGAGAATTTTATTGAGGTTTATGTCAGCACTTCTTTAAAAGAATGTGAAAGGCGCGATGTCAAGGGACTTTACAAAGCGGCGCGCGCAGGTAAAATTTTTGATTTTACCGGAATTACTAGCCCCTATGAAGAGCCCGAAAACCCCGATATTGTAGTAGATGCAGAACATAATAGCGTAGAAGAATGCGTCAGCCAGATCCTGCGGGAAATTGAAAAGTATTTAAAAAATGAATGAATTATATAGAAGGAGCAAGTATGAAAACATTACATGTCCATATCGGGACTCCAAAAACAGGGACAACTTCCATACAGAATTTTTGCTGCGAGAACCAGCGTTTGTTAGAAAAGAAGGGGTATTGTTACCCCATGTTTCCGTATTCATATAAAGGGATTGCCAAGGTACGGAACGGCCATTTCCTGCTTGGCAGGATTATAGACGCAAACGGCGTACAGGATGTCAAAAGGGAAGGGGAAATCTATCAGGAAGGCATGGGGAAGCTGCGGGAGCTGTTTAAGCTTTATGATGATATTATCCTTTCCGATGAAGGCATCTGGCGCAGGATGGATAGCGTAAAAAAATCATTTTGGACAGATTTAAAGCAAGCATCCCAACAGGAAGGTTTCCAGATCCACGCGATTGTATACCTCAGGCGGCAGGATAAATTATATATTTCACACTGGAACCAGGTAGTCAAAGCAAAAACAGGGGCAATAGCAGACTATACCCTGCAAGAGGCCCTTGAAAAAGATAATTTAAGGATATGGCTGGAATATTACGAGAAAATAGAACGAATTGCCAGTATAATTGGAAAAGAAAACATTACAGTACGGCGTTTTGATAAAAAACATTTTACCCAGGGCAACCTTTACGCAGATTTTTTAGAGACGGTCGGGCTTTCTTTGACAGAAGAATATAGTATTTCACAGGATGTACGCAATATTGGGCTGTATGGAAATACCCATGAGATTAAACGGGTATTAAACAGCCTACCCGAATTGTCAAATCATGCCGTCAACACTTTCTTTGTCAACAGCCTTTGGGAAATTTCGGGAGTTTCAAAACAGGAATATCCCTCAGAAATGATGTCAAAAGAAGAAACAGAAGCATTTTTACGAACCTACCAGGAAGGCAACAGGAAAATTGCAGAAGAATACTTAGGGGAGCCGGGGGGAGAGCTGTTTGATGAACCGATTTCGGATTTGCCCAAATGGCAGAAGGACAACCCTTATATGTATGATGACCTGATCCGTTTTGCAGGTGTGACAGCAATCCGTTTACTGGAAGAAAACCAGAAGTTAAAAAAAGAAATCAAAAGCTTATCTAATTTTAGGAATCATGTAAACCATCCTTTTAAGACGCTCTTTCGGCGTATAAAACGGTGGCTGGGAGTATAAACGCATATGAAAATATTATGGATCCATATAGGAATGGCAAAAACAGCATCATCTGCTATCCAGGCATTTTGTTATGAAAATGCAAACATATTGGAAAGCCATGGGTATTGTTACCCGGTCTTTCCGTTCCGCTATCCTGGCATTGCAAAAGCACATAACGGACGTTTCCTTTTAGGCGTGATAAAAGACGGGAATGGAAAAAGGGATTTGGAGCAGGAGCAGCAAAACTTTAAAGACGGCATGCAGATGGTGCATAAGCTTTTTTTAACACACGATAATATCATCCTTTCCGACGAAAGTATTTGGCGCGGTATGGATTGCGAAAAACCGGATCTTTGGGAGCTTATGGCAAAAGAAGCCCAAAAAGGAAACTTTCAAATCCGTGTTATTGTGTACTTTAGAAGGCAAGATAAATTTTTCCCCTCCAATTGGAACCAAATAGTAAAAAAGGACGGGGTCACAGAAACTTTTGAGCATTATTTCGGCAGGGTTGATTTATTTTTTCTCAATTACTATGAAAAGCTAGAAAGAATGGCATCCATTATCGGCAAAGAACATATTATCGTCCGTCGTTTTGAACCCGATAAGTTTATAGGAGGCAATATTTACCACGATTTCTTGTCGGTATTGGGCCTTTCTTTTACAGCAGAATACCATATTACGCAGGAAATACGCAATTATGGTCTATATGGAAATACCCATGAAATCAAACGAGCCCTAAACTTCCTCCCCAAATTAAAAGAAAAATCCGTGCGTTTATTCATTGTAAACTGCCTGTGGGAATTTTCAGACATCTCACAGAAGGAATATCCCAACGAGATGTTTTCCAAAAAAGAAATTCTGCAAATTTTAGAGACATACAGTTCAGGAAACCAAAAGGTTGCACAGGAGTACCTGCATGAGCCTGGGGCAAAGCTGTTTGATAATACAGTAAATGATCTCCCAAAATGGCAGAAGGATAATCCATATATGGCCGATGACATCATCCGCTTTATAGGCAGTACCAGAAACTATCTGTATCAGGAAATGCAAGAGCTAAAAAAAGAGTGTGACGAATTAAATAATTGGGGAAAGCTGATATTCCATCCACTCCGGACAGTCTTAAGAAGGCTAAGAATGGGATAAACCCCTTATTACTTCTCCCATTCCTTACGCACTTCCCCCCTCTGCTCTCCCTTAATGCTAAGGTAAAATTCTGTATAAGCCTGATTCCGGTAGGGAATTATCCACAAAAACCCTATGCCTAATGAAAGGATGCAAAGCAAATACATGCCAAAAAAACTCAATCCCAGATAAAACCTGCTTCGCTTATTTCCCTTCATCATCTGCCTGCTTTCCCGGAAAATATCAGGCAGGCTGGCACTTGGACGTTCTACCAAAAGGTATATGGTAAGGCTGTACGTGAGGGATATTACAATTATTGGAATAAGTGTAACAGCCCAAATGGCGAATACCGCAATATATATCCCTATTGTACCGTTTGTTAGTGCCAAAATGGTAACAACAGCCGCAGGAAGTACGACAGGAAGTAAAATCCCAATTAAAATAATCCCAGAAAGGATAAAACGATCCGGACGGCGGCTAAAATAACGAAATACATCAGCGATAGACGCATTTTTTCCCCTTGCCATATTTAAATGCACATACGCCTGCCCCCCTTTTAATACAATGTAGAGCAATGAGATAATTGCGGTGGCTAATTCTGAAATAATAAATTGAAATACCGTGGGATTGCTTTGTAAAGAAATATCAAAGGGAAGGCTTATACATGTGCTAATCACCTGCGATACGGCGAACGCACCCATAGGCAATGAATAACGGCCGGATAAGATTGCCCTTGACCGGCGTTTTAGTTCTTTTGCAGATACTGACATAAGTCAAATACCTCCTTTATTTGTGTTATAAAACAGGCTCCATATAAAAAGAGCCGAAAACCTACTATAACAGAAAGTGTATTATTATGAACCGGAAAGAACAGGCAAATTTGGAACAAAACCTTTACATAACTGGATTATTCCTCCCATGCATCGGCGCCCTAATCTGGGTGCTGCAGGGGATTTTCCCTCCTTGGGTACATGGATTTTTTTCGATGCCTTGTATATTCCATTCTTTAACGGGATATTACTGCCCGGGGTGCGGAGGAACAAGGGCAGCAATATGCCTGCTTCAGGGGAAAATTGGCGCGTCTTTTTTGTACCATCCTATTGTGCCTTACTGTGCGGCACTTTATCTTTGGTTTATGGCTACCCATACATTGTCCCACATAACGTCCCACAAGGTAAGGGAAGGCATGCATTACCAAAATGGATACCTTTGGGGCGCATTGGGAATTGTAGTGAGCAATTTAGCCGTCAAAAACATTGCCTTGACGGCTTTTGGAATCGATTTTTTAAACATGCTTGACAGTATATATTTTAATTAATCCCCATATTCCGGTAAAGCCCTTCTAATGATCCCCCGTTATAATATTCCATATATTCTTGTATAAATTCGTCTATCCCTCCGTATTGAAGCATAATAAACGCAAAGGCTGCCGTATAAATGGCAATCACCAGGATCAGGCCAAAGCTGCTTAATGCAATCCCGGCCTTTGCCTGTGCTGGTATATGTTCACTGCCTCCTTTGGATAAAAAAGCAAAGATAATACCAAGGGCTCCGCATACTACTGCAAGATAAATACACCCGGACGTAATGACACATACAATGCCCAGTATCATAGACGCAAGCGCCATCTGGCTGGAAGCTTTTCCAGAACACTGAGTGTTATCAGAATCTGTTTGGTAGTCCATAAAAATATTGATCCTTTCTCTTGTATAGATGGAAAAATTATATCATGTTGAAACTGGTTTGTAAAGTTGTTGAATGCCATGCTAAAACCCCCTGCTATACCCGGCAAACCGGGTACGCAGGGGGATTCCTATATTATTATAAGCTATTTTTTCTTTGGAGATTTCACCGCGCTAAACGAACCATAAACACGTTTTCCGTTTACCCCGTCCACATAAGCCCTAACTTTATAGTAATAAGTTTTACCAGCTTTATGTGTAAGGCTGCATTTTTTCGTGCCGCCTTTTCTTACCGTCTTAACAATTGTATATTTCCCATTCTTTTTCTTGCTGCGGTAAATCTGATATCCTTTTGCCTTGCTCACCTTCTTCCAGGCAATTGTTACCTTAGAAGTACCCTTAAACTTCGCAGTTACCCCTTTTACCTTTGCCGGGCATACTGTAATCTTAGCTTCCGGGCTGCTGTCGCTATATACCCTGTTCCCATCTGCGCCCACCTTATATGCGCAAATCTTAAACCTTTGTGTAGACGCATTTGCGTATTTCTTAGAAAATGCAACAACAGACGGGCTGTTAATCGTCTGGAATGCCTCAAATTCCTTCTTACCGCTGTTATATACATAAAGCACATATCCATCTGACTCATCAATCTTCGTCCATGTAAACATGACCACATTAGATCCCGATTTTGCAGAAACTCTCAACTCAGGCGTCCTTACTGTTATAGGCGCAACAACTGGTGGTTTTGGATCGTCAGGCTTCGGCGGCTCTGTTGACGGTTCCGTCGTTGGCTCCGTTGATGGTTCCGTCGTCGGTTCTGTTGATGGTTCCGTCGTTGGTTCTGTTGATGGTTCCGTCGTTGGTTCTGTTGATGGTTCCGTCGTCGGTTCTGTTGATGGTTCCGTCGGCTCGGTCGGCTCAGTCGGTTCTGTTGGCTCCACCTTATCCTTCTTTAACACCACGGAATCCGCATCCCCTAACAGCACAGATAATTCCGATGTCCCGTCTGCTTTCACATAGGATACGTCCGGTTGATCGCCCTGTGCCTTAATTCCTGCAAATTCCACTTTAATATCATATGCTTCGCTGTCTGGGCGCACTGACAGCGTCCCTAAGCTAATATCGCCCTCATTGTTAAAAATCGCCTGGTCCTTTTTCCCAGATACAATCAAGTCAACCATATAGCCGCCTTTTTCCCCTGGTACTATAGCAGCGTCCTTTACGACGCTATTAACCGCTTTCCCAAACTGAAAGCCAGGTTCTTTTATACTTCCGCTGTTCACGGATACGTGGAGTTTCACGCGCAAAGATGTAATTGCCTCCGCCTTGCCTTCCGGGATATTGAGTGACACGGCTACATCATTTTCTTTCGCTGTAAGCTTGCCGCTGCCCAGTCCCGCTGCCAATGCCGTCACAGACAGCACGGCAACCAGAAGAAAGGCCATTAATGTAGATTTCATCCAGTTCTTCATTTATACCTCCATGTCATGCATGCCAATATATGCTTCGTTTTGAAAGCTGACGGGAAACGGCTTATGCCCGTTCCCGCCGCCTTCCATTGGGTTTACTCTGGTATCTTTCCCGTCAGCGTGATGTCCGGCAGGCTTTCCGGGATTGTAATCACAAGCGTATCGCTGACAATACGCTCTCCTTCATTCGTCAGCGCATTGTCTACACGGTACAGCTCGCCGCGTACGCCCTTGATTGCCTGTAAGGTTTCCTGATTCCACTGACCAGGTTCCACATAGTATACCCATGTACCGTCCGAGGTTTCTCCTAACTCGCCGTGTTTTGGTACTTCCGCAAAAATAACCTGGCCTGCTTCTACAACATCGTCTTTTGCCCCAATGACATTCCCTTCCGTATCGTAAAGGAGCACTACGTTGTACGCCGGATTTCCTTTGTACTTCCCGGTAAATATCAGCGAGCCGCCTGGTATTACGTCTTTCGGTTCATTGCCGTACCGGTAATCTTCTTTCAGTACGCCGATTGCCGGCTGGCCGTCTGCGGTCTGCATGAATTCCAGATTGTCGCCCGACGGGCCGCATATCTCAATTTCCTGTATGGAGACGCTTCCTTCCTGTGTGGCAGTCAGGCGTACATACCTTGCGTCGTATGTCCCGATCCAGCTGTCCCGTTCCTCTTCGTTTACGGAATCAAACCAGATGGTCTGCTCACTGCCTCCGGTTAAGCCCTGGAAGCCGGTTTTTACTGTCGTCCAGTTCTCACCGTCTAAGCTAACGTCTACATTTACACTGCCAAGCGCATCACCCTGGTATTTAAAGGCCGTTACCTGCTCTGTTTTGTGCATATCCACCACAATCTGCGCCGTATTGCCGCTGATTACACCGTTGTATGTACCCGCTTCTGACCGATCGTTGTCAATGACACGGTCAATCGTGTGCAGCTTTTTCCCCGCAATATTTGCGCCGAAGCCGTTGTCCGGATCTTCCGCGTCCGGTTCAACCGCCACATCGTCCGGTGATGTCATCGTCGTCTCTACAGTCCATTGCGTTTTATCCAATACGCCGCCGGTTTCTATCTTGGCTGCACCGGCATATGCCGCGTTGGAATAATTCAGGAACTTGTCGACTGCACGTACTTCATATTCCATCACCCGGTTGTTAATCGCCGATATCGAATCCACATAAACGGTGGAAGCCGCCGTGTCAATCGGGATAAAGCCGATAACCTTGGTTTCTTTGGTTCCGTTTGACGTCATGCTGCGGCTGATTTCATAACCTAAAATCAGATTGGCGTCCTGATTGGTTGCAATGCTTATTTCAACCTGATTGGAATTCTGGTGCGCCGCAGCGGACGCCGTAACTACATCCTGATCTTTGATCGTACCCGCTTCACCCGGATGGTTCACACGGTAATCCCTGGCGTTTTTATTTACATAGTAAAGCGCCTTTGTTTCGGGCTCACCGTACAGAGCGGCATAAGCACGGGTATTTTCGTCCGGCGTCATGCCCCAGCGTTCAAAAAACGGCAGGATATTTTTATTGGCCGCCGCACATGCCAGCCGCATCAGGTTCTGATCCCCGCCGGCATTTAATGTCAGGCCTGGCTGCGGCGCTTTTGCCGGATTCCTGGAATAGGTATCTACCCTTGCAAAGAACAGGTTATTAAACTGTTCCTCGTAATCGTCATAAATATGTCTGTCATCTAACTGGTTGTCGTATGCCAAATGAAGCTGCCAGTACAACGCAAGCTGTGTAAATACATTGGATGCCCGCCCGGTTGTGCCGGATGTTACTTTTTTGTATACATTTTCCTGTTTGTACCGTTCCGTTCCGGTCAGAAGCTGTGCATAGTAATTGTTCGTAACCTCCGCAACGGCATAGGTACCCTGGTTGATGTCATGGCCGATTTCATGCGCAATCCCCCATCCAAAGCCGTTCCAGTCGTTCGGGCTGCTGACAAGCGTCGTAGACCCCCATTCGATTCCGATATGGTTGCCGGAAGCATACATAAACGCGCCGGCAAACATCCGCATGTAACGGATATTCAAATGCTGCGCCGGAAGTGCATTGTTGCCCCTGGCTGTTCCGGCCGAATTACTTAACCCCTTGTGCTGGTAAAACAGCGTCATGGTGTCTTCCATCGCCTTTAATGCGTTATCCAGTTTCGTTACCTTATCCGCCGCATTTTTGATGCCTGCCCAAACCTGTGTCGCGGGCACGGAATACATCATCTGATCCATCATAATATCCGTCGCATTCAAAAGGCAGTTCGCCTGATCATACGCATAATCTACATTCTGAGTCCCCAAATGCCGCTTGTTGTGGGTCGTTTCAATGGTACCCACATAGCGCTCCAGGTCGGTTACATACTGGCGGATCGCCTGCGTACGTTCCTCCCCGGTCTTGCCGTTTACCACCAGGGCCGGGATGCTGTCTCCGCCCTGAATGCGGATGGCGTATTTATCCGACGGGTTATTCGCCTGGTATTGAACGTACAGCTGGCCGCCATGCTCGAAATCGTTGGAAGAAAGGCGTTTGCGGAACGTAAGCTCATTTCTTCCGACTTTTAAGTTCGCACCGTCCAGCGGGCAGTTTGACTCTGCATGATGCTGTGTGGCAATCAGGCGCAGATTGGTGTTTTCGCCTACCCGCTTCGTGTTATGCCCCACATAAACAATAATGGTTTCCCCTTCGTATGCAACCTTGCCGAGCGGCTGCCATGGATTCAGGCCGCCAAAGCCCAGGTGCCCGTCCTTAGAAGCCGTAATCTTATTGTCCACCTCAACAGCAGGAGAAAGGTTTAAGGATAAAATATCCCGGGCCGCATTCAGCTCCAGTTTTAACTCGTTATACAAGATATGTTTTTCGCCGCTGGCTTCGTCCACCGTTTCCAGACGCGCTTCTAAAGCATCCAGCGTTGCTCCCGTCACATCGTCCCGCAGGGTGGTATGCATCTCATCCACATACAGCGCCATGATGTCGTGCTCTAACGAATCGTATTGATAGAAACGCATTTCCCCGACCATCATCTTGATATTCCCATAGGGCCTGCCCAGGCTGATGTGGACTCTGTTTGCGGTAATGGTTTCCCCCATCCTGATCAAAAAGTACTGGTTATTGTGCTCATCCCTGCGCTCAACTATCTGCGCAGACGCAAGTTTATCCTTAGTTGGCTCCTTGGAATCCCAGTACCTTACCCTAACATAAGGAATGGAATCCTTGGCGTTTGCCGCTGCAAACGTAATATAATCCATCTGGTAATCCGCATCCAGTGTCACATACATCCCTCTGTCATTTGCCGGATATGCCACGCCGTCGTCCCAGTCGGACTTTGTCCAATAAGAGCCGTAATCGTCGTCTACAATCCCCCATGCGCTCTTCGGGTTGGAATCGGCCGTATCCAGCGGGCTTGCTTCCATATGGGCGTTACTATGTCCGCCATATGTCGCAGCCGTAATATGTGCCGTCACCTTGCCGGGGCCGTTTGAGGTATTTAAAAGCTTGTATTCCGGCAGGTGCGGCAGCGCCGTACTGATGGTTTCTGCCGTAGAATGCAGCGACGGACTTCCCCAGCCCAGCTCATTCCATCCAATCACATATACCGTATAGGACACCTCGTCCTCCAGTCCGGAAATCACATAGCTTGTGCCGTTTATTTTGCCGGTTCCTGCTGTTACCGGCGTAAACCCGTCTACAACCGGGCGGAATGCGCTGTCCGCTTCCGCGGTCTTTTTGTAATATACCATATATCCGGCGGCGTCGTCCATATCCTTCCAGGAAACGGTAATCTGCCGATACCCGCCTACAGCATTTACCAGATCCGGAGGAGCCGGCAGCTTCTGCGGCTTGGGTATTCCGATCTGCTCGCCGGACCAGGGACTGCTCCAGTCGCCGTTTACGGAACGCACCTTCACCGTATACCTCTCGAAATTTTTCATTTTTTTATCGTTAATGCCGGAAATTACATACTGTGTTTCGGAAACGGGAATAATCTGTGTTTCGTTGCCGGACTGATTTTTAACTGGACCGGACACATATACCTCATACCCGTTTACGTTGTTCTGCGCGTCCCATGACACGGTCAGGCTCTTATCTCCCGATACCGGTACATTTAACGTCGGAATGTCAAGCTTTGGAGCCGGTATTCGATCTTCCATGTTATTAACAAACTCTACCTTGGAAATATTAACAAGCGGTTCTGTTTTCCTCGTTCCGGTAATCTTAATCATAACGCGCTTTACGGCAACCTGCGCCCCAAAATCAAGCACAAGCGAACCGTCCGCTTCTACGGTAACGCTTGCGCCCGAAACAATTGAAAAGCTTGTCAGCGCCCGTTTCAGCTTAGCAAGAAGGCCCTTTGGCGCCTGTGTCGGCACTAAGGGAATAGCCTCTTCCTGTTCGTTGCCATCCGCATCCAAATATGCAATAACGGCTTCCCCGTCCGATATATCGCTGACAACATTACCATCCTCATCCAGATCACCCGAAGCATGGATGGTAAGTCCTCCAATTTCTGGAACCTCTTTTGGATCTGCCGTCTCCTCTGGTGCAAGTACAAATTCCATCCCTACCGGATTTTCCTTGGAGATTTGCGCTTCTGCATCAGCAGGCTTTAACGTAATCGCACCAGTATGGTTTAAGAAGTCCTCTATGCTGCCCTCTACCGTCGTACCCTCGCTTGCCTGCGCATTCTGAAGCAGCGCCCGCTTCTGTATCTGGGATACACTGCTTTCCCCAAGGCTTTGCACGGCAGACTGCAAATCTGCCAAATCGGTTTTGCCGTCGCTGTTTAAATCATATTTCGTATCAACGGAGCCGTTCCGGACAGCATTGGTAAGCGCTTTGGTATCCGCTTCACTTACTTCTCCATCTCCGTCCACATCGCCGGGGCAAAGCCACCCCGCTGTATTGCCGCCTTCGTTTTCCTCCAGTGCCGTGCAGACCAGAATGCGGTTGCTCCAATTAGCGTCCACATGGATCTGCTGCGTGTAGGATGCAAATTTAGGCGCGGACACCTCCACAGTATAGTCCCCTGCCGCAACATCAAACTTGGCTGTCCTGGAGGAAGCGTCCGAGCCGCTAAAATCCAATGCTTCAGATTTTACAACTTCGCCGCCGCTGCCATGCAGCACTACCTGCGCGGTTTCCTTCAGCGGAAAACGCTCTAAGGAGCGGACTTCAACCTCTATGATACTTTCTTCCTGTCCTGCCGCCCGGCTTACTGTACCGGAGTGGCTTACGTCTTCCTCATCCGCCAGGGCATCCGGTTGGCCTGGGGAGCTGCTTTCCACAGCTGTCCCCGAAGGAACTTCTGCCCCGTAAACAGGCGTAGCAACGCCTATCCATGCCTGGAATGCCAGGCAGCCGGTGAGCAATGCTGCCATCAATCTTTTCATGTTCACTTTCCTTTCCTAATTTTTCTAATAATAGTTAACGTGTATTTTATCGGCTAATATAACTTCTTTCTTAAGCCATTTTCTAGAAAAAACGGAAATATATTGATGCGGCATTTGCTGTCTCGCCAACTGTGCTTCCTATCCAGCATATATAAATTTTAGAGCGTGTTTAAAAATGCTTTTCGGCGAATGCAGACGCCGGAAAAGATCTTTCAAACACGCTCTAGATACGTTCTAAATAAATAATGCCCGCGACCGGAATCGAACCGGTACTGTATTGCTACAACAGGATTTTAAGTCCTGCGCGTCTGCCAGTTCCGCCACGCGGGCATATATTCCATTGAGCTGCCTTTACGGGCATTTGCCCCAAAAGCTGTCTCAAATGAATTCTAATGGGCAGAGGTGGATTCGAACCACCGAAGCAATTTGCAGCAGATTTACAGTCTGTCCCCTTTGGCCACTCGGGAA
>QXXL01000125.1 GCA_009911505.1 Lachnospiraceae bacterium
CACAGGGCATCATCCCGATACCCTGGCAATAATTTACTTTACCATACCACTTCGTTTTTTTCAAGTAATTTTCCCAAAAAAACCAATTTTTTATACCCGTCTTAAAATCATGGCCGACTTGCCCTTCACTGACACAAAAGCCTTGCCCCGGCTCACCTCGTAATCCTGCGGCATCCTTGAATACCCATTCTCTGTCGTCATAATCACACGCCTAAGCTTTGCTTCAAGCGGTATCCCCGCCGCCGTAACCGCAAGCTCTTTTCCGCGCTCTATGTCGTCGTTATTCACAATCACAATAAACTGCTGCGCCCTCGTAAACCTCGTATAACACAAAAAATGGTCTTCCCCGTCCAAAAACAAAAACGATCCCGTCCGAAAAGCTTCATTCTGTTTATGTATCAGTATAAGCTCCCGGTGCAGGTCAATCAGCCCCTGGTTCTCGTTCCCCCAGGGATAAGTCCTGCGGTTGTCCGGATCCGTAAAGCCGCAAAGTCCCGCTTCATCCCCATAATACAGCGTAGGCGCGCCAGGCCAGGTCATCTGGATAAAAGCCGCTTCCCGCATCACCCTGTAATCCACGCCTTCGCTTGCAGCGGCCGGGCCCAAAAATTCTACCCGCCCTGCTTTATGGTTTGTCCTGGTCAAAAACCGGGAGTGGTCATGGTTTGACAGCTGATTCATAGAACACTGCAGCGACGGTGTCATAAAGCTTGCCATATAATGGCGCATCGCCCCCTCAAATTCGTTGATCCTGCCGATGCGTTCCGGATAAAATTCATCGCTATGCTTTTCCATTCCTGTCAAAAAATAAGTCAACGGCTCCATAAACGCCGCATAATTCATAATAGTATCCCACTGATCGCCTGCCAGCCATTCCCTTGGATCACCGTAATGCTCTGCTAAAATAATGGCGTCTGGGTTCGCGTCCTTTACCGCTTTCCTGAAATCCCGCCAAAACTTATGGTTATACTCTTTTGTATGCCCCAGATCTTCCGCCACATCCAGCCGCCACCCATCGCAGCAGTACGGCTCAGATACCCATTTCCTTGCAATCCTAAGAATATCAGCCCGCAGTGTTTCTGATTCTTCATAATTGAGCTTGGGCAGCGTATCATGCCCCCACCAGCCCTCATATTCCTTGTTATGCTCCCAGGTTTCATCGTTTTCTTTAAATTTAAAATAACTCCGGTACGGGCTTTCCCTTGAAACATATGCCCCCGGCAAAAACCCTTCCTTTCCCTCATAAATCCTTTCCCGGTCCATCCAGCAGTTGAAGGAGCCGCAGTGGTTGAATACACCATCCAAAATCACCCTCATGCCCCGGCTATGGGCTTCTTTCACAAAATCGGCAAAAAAAGCGTTGCTGGCTTCCAAATTCTTCTGGCTGGTGACACGGCTGCAGTACCGTGTCGCTTTCCTGTTATCCTGCTCACCTTCTGCCAGCAGCTCGCCTTCATCCTCTATAATCCTGGCAAAATGCGGGTCAATGTGGTCATAATCCTGAATATCGTATTTGTGGTTGGAGGGCGATACAAAAAGCGGGTTAAAATAAAGGACTTCCACGCCAAGGGCCGACAAATAATCAAGCTTACTGCGCACGCCTTCCAGATCCCCCCCATAAAACTCCCCTACGCTAAAGTTCTCCGGGCACTTATCCCACTGTTCCTTTGGAACCCTTTTACTATGCGTATGGATATAAAAATATTCCCCGTCTAATACATCGGCCGATTCGTCCCCGTTGCAGAAACGATCCACCATAATCTGGTACATTACCGCCCCTTTTGCCCAGTCCGGCGTGCTAAATCCCGGGGTAATCCTGAAAAAATAATTCTCCCTAATTTCCCTGGAAACACCATAGCGGTCATAATAACACTGTACCTGCCCGGATAAAATCTCAAAATAATAAGAAACCGCTTCTGCCCCAAGCGGTACCCGGACCTCATAGTAATCAAACGTACCGTCATTTTCAGCAACGTGCATCTGGTAGCAGTTTCCATTTGCCCAAAGCCATACCATATCTACATTATACTGTGCTGTCCGGAAACGGATTGCAACCTCTTCGTATTCCTTTGGCTCGGGCGGAATCCGGTAATCCTTCGTCCCGTCCGAGAACAATGCTTCCTTCCGTAAAATAGGCCGCATCTGCATAATATATTGATGTACCTTATTTAATTCCTGCATTGATTTATATTTCATATCGTGTTGTCCTCTCTTTTTCGCTTGATAAATATAAATAAAAAAGACAGCATCTATATGCTGTCTTTTTAGGAGAAGGTATTTTTACTATGGGGTGTAGCAAAAACTATATATAATGTATTGGGGGTTTTTACGAGTATTATAATAGCACCGTAAGCAAGATAAGTGTGCACAAACTTCACAATATATGCGTTATATTTTTATGCACATTGCACATATTTTCCCATTAACTGCTAAATAGCGCTTCAAACTCTTCCCTGCTGATCTTCTCTTTTTCCAATAAAAGCCCTGCACATCGATTTAACACATCTTCATATTCATTTATAATTTTCTTTGCCCTGGCATAGCAGTCGTCAATGATCCGTTTTACTTCCTCGTCAATCCTGGTGGCTACGCCTTCTCCGTACCCTCTGGTATGGGCGAGATCCCTGCCGATGAAAACCTCGTTGTCCTCACTGTCATAATTGACAAGGCCAACGTTGTCTGACATACCATACTTAGTTACCATTGCCTTTGCCAGCTGGGTTGCCTGCTTGATATCCTGCGACGCCCCTGTCGTAATATCGTCAAAAATCATTTCTTCCGCTACACGTCCGCCGAGATCTACAACTATTTCCTGTAAAATACGGCCTTTTGTATTAAACATCTCGTCATTTTCCGAAAGCGGCATCGTATAGCCTGCAGCCCCTGATCCGGTCGGTATGATGGATACCGAATAGACAGGCCCCACATCTGGCAGCACATGGAATAAAATCGCATGCCCCGCTTCGTGGAAAGCCGTAATCCGTTTTTCCTTTTCGCTTATGATGCGGCTCCTTTTTTCGGCGCCAATCCCAACCTTTACAAACGACTTGCGGATATCGCTCTGCAAAATAAACGCCCGGTCTTCCTTCGCCGCATTGATTGCAGCTTCGTTTAACAGGTTTTCCAGATCCGCCCCAGTAAAGCCTGCCGTCGTCTGGGCAATCTGTTTTAGATCCACGTCTTCTGCCAAAGGCTTGTTTTTGGCATGTACGTTTAATATCGCTTCCCTGCCTCCGATATCCGGGCGGCCGACATGTATTTTACGGTCAAACCGGCCTGGCCGCATAATCGCAGGGTCTAAGATGTCCACACGGTTGGTTGCCGCCATAACAATTATACCCTCATTGACACCAAAGCCGTCCATCTCCACCAGCATCTGGTTTAAGGTCTGTTCGCGCTCGTCATGGCCTCCGCCCATACCTGTGCCCCTACGCCTTGCCACAGCATCTATCTCATCAATAAAGACAATACAGGGCGCATTGCGCTTGGCATCTTCAAACAAATCCCGTACACGGGACGCACCGACACCGACAAACATTTCCACAAAATCCGAACCCGAAATACTAAAAAACGGCACGCCTGCTTCTCCGGCAACCGCCTTTGCCAGAAGCGTCTTACCAGTCCCAGGAGGGCCCACTAGCAGAACCCCCTTGGGGATCCTTGCGCCCAGGCGGTTATATTTACGTGGGGAGCGTAGGAAATCAACTAATTCCTCCAGTTCCTCTTTTTCCTCCCTAAGCCCGGCCACCTTATTAAAATCCATACGGTTGTCAACATTGGCAAGCCTTGCACGGCTCTTGCCAAAATTCATCATCTTTGCCCCGCTGTTACCTGCCGATGCCTGGTTAGACATAATCATAAACAGGATAAACATAGCTGCAAGTACGATTAAGAGCGGGAGCAAATTCAACATCCAGCTCTCCGGCGGCACATCCGCCATCGAATAATTCGTAAACCCCTCTTCCTCCAGCAAACGCTGGACTTCGTTTACATCGGACACAAACAGCTCTTTTTCTCCGCCTGCCCTAAGCCGGATGTTTAACGTACCAGTCGGTATCTCCCGGTTCTGTTCAATCTGGATATACATAATCTCGCTTTTATCTAATGCTTCTTTAAACTCGGTCATCGTATAGGAATTCGCCGCACCCTGCCTTGCGTCTAACATCATCCAGACAATGACTACTACGACAACAAGCATTACATAAAATCCGAAACCTTTGAAATTTTGCTTGTTCAACTGGAATCCTCCTTATTGATTTTCTTTTATTGTATCTTGCCAATTGGGCATTAATCTAATTCCACTACTCCAATATACGGCAAGTTCCGGTATTTCTGCGCATAATCCAATCCATAGCCTACTACAAACTCATCCGGTATATGAAAACATGTATAATCCACTTCCACATTTACAACACGCCGATCCGGTTTATCTAATAAGGTACAAAGGCGCAGGCTTTTAGGCTCCTGGTTTTTTAAATACTCCAGCAGATAATTTAATGTCCTGCCGGAATCTACAATATCCTCCACAACCAGTACATCCTTCCCCTTAATACTGTGATCCAAATCTTTTACAATTTTTACGACCCCGCTGGACTTAGTATCCGCCCCATAACTGGACACACACATAAAGTCCATGGAAACTGGTACGGTCAGCCTCTTTGACAGCTCACAGGTAAAAAATACGCCTCCTTTTAACACACAAAGCATATGCACCTGCCTGCCCTCATAATCGCGGCTTATCTGCCCTGCAATTTCCGCAATCCTTTTGTCCACCTCTTCTTCCGATAATAACACACGGACTGTTTCGCTCATGCCTTTTCCTCCATAAACTGTACTTCCAATACTCTTTTTGTATGCTCTGTAATCTTGTAATATGCGCTGATCCGGTAACCTACTGCCCATAAAATATGCGCTCCCTCAGAAAGCAGCGGTATCTTTTCCCTTTCGTATTTCGGAACCTTTTCATTCATCAGGTAATCTTTTAGCTTCTGCTTGTGCCCCTCTTTATCCAGCGTAAAATAATCCCCGGGCTTTCTGGTCCTTAAATAAAGCCTGTTTTTTATCTTATCATAATCAAACCATTTCGTATACAGATTTTTGGGAATTTTTACATCTTTTTCGGAAATTTCAAACATGCGGTACAAAAAAACCCCTTCCAAAAAGCGGATTTTGCCATTTATACCCTCGACCAGGGCTTCTCCTGCAGTTTTTTGCCCCGCCTTCCTTGCCTGGGCAGAAAAAAGCAGCATGCCGTAGCTGGTTTCCGCCGTCAACCCATAGGGCAGGGAAACCCGTTTGCCAGTCTGCCCCTGCGCCGCCGCAAGCAGAGCATTGGCATGTTCCCTCGTAATATCCTTTCTGTTCCCGGCAGCCTGAGCAATCAATTCTATCATCACACGTTTCTGCAAAAAAGGGGGCAGCCCCAAAAGCCCGTTTGTCCGAAAGCCCACACTGCCGTCTGCCAGCCTTTGCGTATTCTCATTTACAATAGCCTCTACCTGCCATTTTAAATAAGAAGAAACCTCCAGCAGATCGCTGGCAAGCTGGTTCATATGCCCCACACACTCCCCATTCACCTGCATCAATTCTGGCATAATACAATTTCTGATGCGGTTGCGGCTATAGCTGGTGTCTGCATTCGTAGCATCCGTGCGGTATACCTGCCCCTTCTTTTCCAAAAACGCTTCAATCTCCCTTCTGGACACGCAAAGCAGGGGCCGGATGATCTCACCGCGGACGGGGTGCATTCCAGCCATCCCCTCAATGCCGCTTCCCCTGCACATATGAAACAGAATCGTTTCCGCATTATCATCCCCATGATGGGCTACCGCCGTTTTAACCGTCCCGCCCCTCTTTTTTGCCTGTCCCTTAAAACGCTCCCGTTCCTCCCCAAATACCTGGTACCTGACATTTCTGCCCGCCTCTTCCACAGAGCAGCCCCATTCCCTGGCAAGCTGCCCTACTTCAAATGCCTTTCCCGTAAAGGGGATCCCGTACTGCCCCGCCAGAGTACGCACAAACTCCATATCCTCCACGCTCTCCTGCCCCCGGATGCCATGCTCTATGTGAACCACCGATACCGAAAAACCAAAAGAATGCCGAAGCTCCTCTAACACCAAAAACAAACAAACCGAATCCGCCCCTCCGGACACCCCAACACAGACATGGTCGCCTGGCTGTACCATATGGTTTGCCTTTATATAGGATGCAATTCTGCTAATCATAGCCCCTCCTCCTGTGTAATTCAAATGGTATACTAGCTCTCCCACAACGCCGCTGCCAGCACAGTCATATCATCCCGCACCTCACCCCCGGTATAGACCATTACCTGATCCAGCAGCTTTTTGGCCAGCAGCCCTGGATGGTTTGTCTGTATCCCGGCAATCATATCCTCCAGCATTTCCTCCGGGCTGTCCGTCTGCAGGTATTCTAACACACCGTCTGTGATCATGACAAGGAAATCCCCGTCCGAAAGCTGCTTTACTGCCTGCTCAATCTCTATTTCAAAGCTAACCCCCACTGGAAGGGATGTAGATAGCAGGCACTCTACGCTCCCGTCCTTATGCCGTATAAACGTAGCTGACGCCCCAATCTTATAAAATGCCGTCTCCCCAGTGTACAAGTTCACCGATGCGATATCCACTGTAGAATACTGCTCGTCCTCCCCATGGATCACCATAGCAGAATTTAACATTTTAATTGCTGTTTCCTTTGTAAACCCCGCTTCAATAAAACGCTCCAGCAGATCTACCACCATCTCACTCTCCTTACAGGCCCTCGCCCCAAAGCCCATCCCGTCGGACAGGCTTAGCACCAGCTCCCCATCCTCCTTCTCCATACATGAAAAATTATCCCCGGAAATAGACGCCCCGTCTTTTGTCAGACGCGCCACCCCATGTACCGCATGGAATGCCGGTTCCTCTTCATAGATTACCTCCGACGTTTCTTTCCCGATAAACGTACGCGTATCCTTATGCGGCTTCATATGTAAGTCCAGCGCGCCTGCTACAGCTTTTGTTAAATCCTTCATTGCCACACAATTGCCCCAACGCGACCGTACCTTTAGCTCCGCCTGGATATGCCCATCGTTTTTTTGGTACAAATGTATCTCCTCTGCAATGATTCCGTATTCCTTTGCACGGTAACGGATTTCTGACAAAAGGCGCCTCTCCTCCCTGTCTAACAGCTTGGCTTCATTTGCACAATCCTGCATAATATAAGCCATCGCGTCTAACTGCTGTGCAATCACTTCCCTGTTTTCAAGCAGGCGGTTATACCACGCCTTATTGACGCGCACCTGCTCAAATACCGAAACCGCCTCCTGCTCCACATGCCCGGCATAACAGCAGTGCTTTTGAAGCTCCTTCCTTGCCTTTTCATCTGCCTCGCCGTTTTTCATCAGGCTGTTTACCAAATGTTCAAATACTCCATACATCGTATGGTTTGCCGGCGCCCAGCAGATGGCGCAGGTATCGCAGCCGCTGCAAATCCGCCCGGCAATTTCCTGTTGGATCTGGCCTACGTCCTCCTGCCCTATTTTTACTTGCCTGTCCATAGCTAAAAATGTTTTAGAAAGGCCCTCAAAGCTTTTGGCATAATTGAGCAGGCGCTGCCCTTTTTGGCTGCCCGTCCCGGCAGGATATCCGGCTTGCTGCTCTTTTTCTTCAAAAAACAAATGAACGCCCCTTGCCGCAAGGATACAAAACCCAAAAATAAATATAGCTTCTAATACCGCGGAAAGAATTGTCACCTGATTTCTTAAATCAAATACCCCGCCAAAAACAGAAAGCGCAAGTGTCCCGCCAGACGCCGCCACTGCTGCCGCCACAGTGTAGCACCGCTTGTCCACCCATTCTGAAAGGCGCACCGTAATTACAATGATAAGCATTGACATTGCATACTTTGCTATCGCCGTAATAGGAATAAACGCCGCCATCCCGGCAAGCATCCCCATTGGTAAAAGCCAGCGCGCCCGCTCCTGCAAATAGACGGCAGCAAAGTACGCCGGTACAAACGGGTAGCATCCCATAATTGATACTTTACAGAGCAATGCCCCTACAATACTGACTGCCAATTGTTTCCATCCTGTCCTCTTCATACTGTCAAATCCTCCTGCATTTACTTTTTCCTGCCCAACGCCCGGACAGATTTTCTACGTGGCATTATAATCATGTGCCTTTAAAATGTTTGTCAAACGGCCGCGCCCGCCACAAAAACTTTTCGCCAAAAATGCCCTCGAATTGTAGATTCGAGGGCATTCAGCCATTGCAGGAGATTCGTATTATTTTTCCCTGAAGATTATCTCGTCATCATAGATTAAGCCTAATTTACTCCTTGCCGTATCCTCCACGTACTCCTGGCTATCTATGTATTCCTCATAATCGGAAAGCTTCCCTTCCCGCTCCGTCTCCTCCTCGTACAGCACATTCAGCTCCGCTTCCCTGGCCGCATACAACTGATCCTTTTGGTAAAGCCTGACAATCTGAATGGATATCACAATCAGTAAAAATGCTGCAATACAGAAGATACTGCCTACTCCTGCCTGGTTTTTCTTCTTTCTTCGTTTTCCCATATAGCCCCTTTTTCTGTGAATCATATTGTGCTGTTTACTGTTTACTTATTCCTATCTTAAAGGCTTTTCTTATTTTTTTCAATTCTTTTTTCAAAAAAAAGAAAGCTTTTTTCCCTGGTTTTTTGGCTACGCCAAAAATCTTTCCAAATACCCTCTGCCAAAAACGCAGTACCTTAACGGCAAAACGTACTACAAACGGGCTTATCACGCCATTCTCAAACAGCATCCCCAATGCGACGCCTCCTAAGACAAACCAGCGCAATAAGCCGTCGTTCTCCCTGTACAGCATAGCAAAGATCCCTATGGCACAGATGAGCCAGTATAAAATATCCTCTGCCGCCATAAATACTGTTCCATGTTTTTTCATATGGCGGAAAATCCGTACCATATCATAAAGCAGCATCAGAGCTATCCCGAATAAAAAGGAAACAGCCAAAAGCCCTGCCTCCCTGGCGATTGTCCCGCTAACGGCGCCGTTCATTTAAACAACCGCCCCAAAAAAGATTCCGCCTGCTTGCCGTAATCCTTCACCTCGGAATATGCCAGGGAATCAATCCGCCCTTCCACATCCACTTCCCCCTTCTCAAGGCTCAAACGGTTGACGTGGAGGTCGCTGCCCTTAATGAGCAGCATCCCCTGTTCTGTCTCTAAGAGGATTTCAGCCACATCAAAGGAGAGTACATCCACCACTCCGCTGAAATTCCCTGTTTTACGGTTGCTAAGAAGAACCTTATGTGTTTTATTCCCTGTTTTTTCTTCCATATTATCCACTGCCTTCCTGCCCTACAACCGCCCTTTTACCGGAATGGTTGTCTGATTTTTTCTTTCTGGACATTATATGAACCGTGGACTGCTTTTATGACAGAAAACAGAATCTTGCTGCTCTAAATATACTATAAATAGCGGAACATTTCTTTAGCCTCTTCTTTTTTGACAGTTTCCGCAATGGATAGCACTTCTGCCTTTACCGTCTTTGATCCAAACGCAATTTCAAGTATGTCGCCTGGCTTTACATTGACCGACGCCTTTGCCACTTTGCCGTTTAGCATGACCCTTCCTGCATCGCAGGCTTCATTTGCTATAGTGCGCCTTTTAATTAAGCGCGATACCTTTAAAAATTTATCTAGTCTCATGTTTTCTCCTATAAAAACGCAGAGGGCACTCAAACGCCCTCTGCAATACATTAAATCATGTTCTTTGATTTACCCGTTAATCATGTCTTTCAAAGCTTTACCGGCTTTAAACTTCGGAGCCTTAGAAGCTGGGATCTTCATCTCTGCACCAGTCTGTGGGTTCCTTCCAACACGCTCTGCACGTTCGGATACTTCAAATGTACCAAACCCAACTAACTGGATTTTCTCCCCCTTCTTTAGTTCTTCTGCAACAACATCTGTAAAAGCCTTTAATGCCGCTTCAGCGTCCTTTTTAGATAATCCTGTCCTGTCAGCTATAGCTGCAACTAATTCTGCTTTGTTCATTCAAAATTCCTCCTGTAGATTTTCAATAGACTAAGGTTCTTCACCCACATGATTATTTATACTTGTTTTACCTATATTTGTCAAGAAAAAGTGGTTTATTTTCGCAATTAGAACAATCCCTGTACAATGTCCAGCATCTTACTTCCAAGCACTTTGGCTTTTTCCACAGAATCGTCCAAAGAGTCCCCCTTTACGCCAATGTAAAATTTGACTTTGGGTTCTGTACCAGATGGGCGGATACACACCCATGCATCGTCCTGCAGCTCATAATACAGTACATTTGACTTCGGAAGCCCGGTCGGTTTTACCCCGCCGTCCTTAAGGTCGGTAATAGTATCCGCCTGATAATCACGTACTTTAAGCACTTCATAGGAACCGATTGCAGTAAGCGGCTTTTCGCGCAGCGTCCCAAGAATCTTTTGAATCTTTTCCAGCCCTTCGATGCCCTTTAAAGTAATAGACTCTACATGATCCTGATAGAAGCCGTAGCGCTCATACATATCAAGCATTGCGTCCCAAAGTGTCTTGCCTTTTGTCTTATAAAATGCGGCGGCTTCACATAAAAACATCGTCGCTGCAACGGCATCCTTGTCCCTTGCGTAGGTTCCGGGCAGGCAGCCGTAGCTTTCTTCCATACCAAAGAGGTATGTGCCTTTACCTGTCTTTTCAAATTCGAGCATCTTATTGCCGATGAACTTAAACCCGGTCAATACCTCGACAAGTTCTACCCCATAGTATTTTGCAATTGCATCAGCCATATTAGTAGTCACAATGGATCGGATAAATGCGCCGTCTTTGGGCAGGCTTCCTTTGGATGCTTTGGTTTCACCGATGATATAATCGCCAATCAGGCAGCCTGACATATTCCCAGTCAGCATATGGTATTCGCCTGTCTGGCTGTCTTTTACATATACGCCCAAGCGGTCCGCATCGGGATCGGTAGCAAGCACAAGGTCTGCCCCCTCTTTCTTAGCAAGTGCAAGGGCAAGCTCATAGGCCGCAGCAGCTTCCGGGTTTGGATAACCCACTGTCGGAAAATCACCGTCCGGCAGCTCTTGCTCTTTAACTACAAATACATTGGTAAAGCCTAACTCTTTTAAAATTGTACGTACTGGGATATTGCCTGTCCCATGCAGCGGCGTATAAACAATTTTAAGCTCATCCTTTACCGCGTCAATCGCATCCTGGTGGATCACAAGCTTCTTAATCTCATCCATATATGCCCGGTCGATATCTTCTCCGATTGTAACATATAATCCGTCCTCCTGCGCTTTCGTCTTGTCCATCGTAAGCATAGAAGCGTAATCCGTTACGGCTTTTACCTCCGCCATAATCCCGGTATCATGCGGCGGCGTAATCTGGGCGCCGTCTTCCCAGTATACCTTATACCCATTGTATTCGGCCGGGTTATGGCTTGCCGTTATGTTGATGCCGGCAATACAGTTTAATTTGCGCACCGCAAAGGAAAGCTCCGGCGTCGGACGCAAGGACTCAAATACATATGCCTTCACGCCGTTTGCTGCAAGGCAAAGCGCAGCTTCGTCTGCAAATTCCGGCGACATATGGCGGGAATCGTAAGCAATTGCCACACCGCGCGCCTGCCCCCCTACCTTTTTAATGTAATTGGCAAGCCCCTGTGTGGCTTTGCGGACCGTGTAGATATTCATACGGTTTGTCCCCGCGCCGATAACTCCGCGCAGCCCCGCCGTACCAAATTCAAGCTCCGTATAAAACCGATCCTCCATTTCCTTTTCGTCATCCGCAATCTTCTTTAATTCTGCCTTTGTCCCTTCGTCGAAATACGGATTTGAAACCCACTCCTGATAGATATCTTTGTAGCTCATGTTTTTCCTCCTCTTGTTTTTATATTTATGGTGGCTGTTATTTTGCCACTGGTTATCCCTTCCGTCACTGATCCCTTAAATCATCGTAACTGCTGCCCCCTGTAGCCGCACCTCCGGAAGCCGTGCCATTATTATTTTGATTATTGCTATTATTGTTGTTATTATTGTTATTAATGGATGTCAGCAAGTTATACAATGTAGTCAGATAATCCGTCTGGGACTGGTTATTATTGCTGCTGTTATTATTGTTGTTATTGTTATTTGTATTGCTGCTGCTATTGTTGCTGTTGTTGCCATTGTTGTTATTTGCTGAATTGCTGTTATTATCCGTATTTTGTTTTTTCTTGCCCGTGTTATTGCTTGTGTTTTGGTTTGTGCCCGTGCTGCCCCCTTCTTTTTTGGAACTTCCTTTAGCCGTTTCGTTTAGTGCAATTTCAATTTCGGACTCGGCGGAATTGACCACAAGCCGTTCCTCAATCGTATCAAAGCCTTCCGCTTCTACAGCAATCGTATGGATGCCGTACCGCACATCTACAGGCTTAGTATAATCCGCCTTTTTACCGTCAATCCACAATACTGCACCTTCAACGCCGACCTTAAAGGTAATCCTACACATTTTAGGGCCTTCCCCTTTTAGCTCGTCTAAATTCAGGCTGACAGTCTGATCCCGCTTAATCTCAACTTCCCTGCTGCCGCCGTAGCCATCATTTGCCACAGTGACCAGATATTTGCCTTCTGGTACTTCTACCTGCATGTTCTTTGTCACTTCTTTGAAGATTTTATCTCCGATACAGATAAAACTGCCTTCAAACAGCTTTGTATTGGCAAGCGCCAAATATCCATGCCCTTTTTGTACCGACAGGGAAATCAATTCCTTGCCTTTCCCTACGGCTCGCAGCACATCGTCTTCCCCTAAGCTGTCAAACCCGACTGTCCCGTCCCCGGAAAAAATCTCCATTTTGGGATCACAGGCGTATTTGGTTTTGCCTATGGTAAGTGCATGGCTGTCCGGGTCAAAAGAATAATTCACAATATCCTCATATACCCATGCCTGATCCGACTGCTGCATACTGATTAGATGCTGTGTATGCCCCGATACGGCAATCTGTACTACATCCCCAGGCACAAACGAATCCATAGACTTAGATTCGCCATATTTGTCCAGAAACAAGGTTCCCATATCGTACGTGTACTGGCGCTGCTTGCCGCCTCCGGCCTTTTTAAAAACGGCGAGCTTCTGCTCCATATCAAGCTTTGTTAGGACGTACAAATCCTCCCCGGAAACCTCTGGGGCAAAAATCTCGGTCCCCTTAATGCCCTCCGCCGTATCCTGCGCCATAGCATCCTCTGCCTTAACCCCGGTCCCCCTGCGGCTTTGGATTATGCCGCTGTCCCGCCGCCCGCAGGCGCACAGGCCAAATGCTGTGAATACCAGTAAAGCCAGTAAAAAATGCTGCTTTTGTATTTTCATGCTCTTTTTCTCCTATCTTCCGAAAGCTTTCTACATTATAACACACTCTTCCTGACTTGTGAAACAAAATAACATTTTTAAGAATTGTTTTCTCTGCGGCTCCTGCGCTATAATCTTTTGAAGCTTCTCAATGTCCCTGCCGGAAATCCAGGATTTGCGGGAGCTGCTATAGTGGTTGGCGATTTTCCAGTACTTTTTGGGATATGCCAGGCGCAGGTAAAGCTGTTTGAGCTCCTGGGGCAAAAGTTTTCTAACTTTATCGTATTCAGTAATCATATCAATGCCAAGCCCGGTATTCCAATTGTATTTTTCCAGAATCTTACGGATAAAATTTGCAAGATCCTGCACCATAATATCATACGACATCTGTTCAAAATTTAAAATCACCCATTCCCCTTGGGAACATAAGACATTATGCTGGTTATAATCCCCATGGCAAAGCCCCCGCATCCGCCCTGCCACTTCTTCTCCCAGCTCCTCATCCTGCTTCTTTAGCTGCCCGGTCACATCAAATGCCTGTGCGCGGTAGTTTTCATATTCCTTCATAAACAGCATTTCAAACTGGTTTTTCTTATTCTTATTGCGGATATAATTTTTAACTTTATTTAGTTCGCGGTTATGGCGTTCATATTCCATCAAAAGGCTGTGCCGCTCTGCCTTCAAAAAATCAGGGATTTCCCCAGGGTACGTTTTGGCCAGGGCATGGAACTGCGCCAGCTTTTTAACCGCCGCTATAATATCCTCCCGGCTGCGCACATCGCACTCCCTGCCCAGGTACCAGTTTTTAAGCAGATAGCATGTATCATTCATTTCATCCTTAACAAGAGTTTCCCCATCCTTCGCCTTAACAATAGATTCCGCCGCAAACCCACCCTTTCCCAAGAACTCCAAAATATCATATAAAAAAACAGCCCGTTCCTTCGAGCCGCGGAACACCTTTAATAACATTGTCCCCTGGTTTGTTTCACATCCCAGCGCCCCGCGCCCTTTTACGGTACTTCTAATCTCCACTTCATACTGTTCCAGAATCTCTTCTTCCCGATTATACACAAAAACCCCTCCATACGAATCTGTTCACGTAATTACTCCGTGTCTCTTTAACATATGAAGAGGTTCTTAAAAGTATGCACTTAAATTTTGGCTGCCTGGCTTAATAAGTATTCTTTTTTATTTTTTTGCGGATCCTCCAATACAATTTCCAAAAGCCCATTTAAAACCTTCCCCAGGCCAGGCCCAGGCGCAAAACCCGCCGTTATCAAATCCCTGCCGTTTACCGCAAGATCCTTTAACGTCAAACAGTCCTGCTGCTCTAGGATCTTATTGTAAATATCCTCATAGCCTTTCAAATATTGAAGCTTTTCATCCCGTTTATAACTGCTCTGCGCCAAAATATCCGCCCGCTTTACAGCAAACACCGCAGGGTACGCCTCTTGGCCCAGCCGTACAACCGCACGCCTTATACTTTTTTGCGAAAGCGGCGGATTGTCGTCATGCCACATCACCAGCCGGCATACCTTATCAATTGTATCATTATCATACTTCAAGCGCTTCAGGATACCTTCGGCCATCCTGCTCCCCATCTGCGGGTGACCATAAAAATGATCCATGCCGTCCTCCCCCCTTTTGCGGCAGGACGGTTTTGCCACATCGTGTAAAAGGACTGCAAGCCTAAGGACTTTATCGCACGGGGTATGCAAAAGCGCCTCGATCGTATGCTCCCCTACTGTATAAGCATGGTGTGGGTTATCCTGCTTTGTCCCCATCATCTCGTCAAACTCCGGCAGCATAACAGAAGTAACCCCCAGCTGGTATAAAGTACGCATTTCTTCCGGATGCCCGGACAAAAGCAGCTTCGTTAGCTCCGCCTGGATACGCTCTGCACTGATATGGCAGAGCGTTCCGGAAAGCTTTTGCACTGCTTCTTTCGTCGCACCCTCAATGGAAAACCCAAGCTGGGCAGCAAAACGTACCGCCCGCATCATACGCAGGGCGTCCTCATCAAACCTCTGGTATGGATCCCCGACGCAGCGCACAATACCGCTTTTTAAATCCTCTATGCCGCCAAATACATCTACCAGCCCGTCTTTTGGATTGTATGCCATCGCATTGATAGTAAAATCGCGGCGTTTTAAATCTTCGGTAAGATCAGGGGTAAACGTAACCTGCTTGGGACGCCTGTAATCCTCATATACCCCGTCCACACGGTAAGTTGTAACCTCAAAGCCCTCCTGCTGCACCATAACAGTTACCGTGCCATGCTGGATTCCAGTATCTATCGTTTTGGGGAAAAGCGCTTTAACCTCATATGGCTTTGCGGAAGTAGTGATATCCCAGTCCTGCGGGATCCTGCCTAATACACTGTCGCGGATACAGCCTCCTACAGCATATGCCTGGTGCCCGGATTGAACCAGAGTGGCAATAATATGGGATACTTTTTCCGGTAATTGGATTTGCATGGTATCATCTCCTGTATATTGTCAGGGAAACAGGGACTGCTTATCCCAGACAGCTTTTTTAATAAGCCTTCCCCCAGTACACCAGTTTATGCGCCGGCTTCCCGCAGCAGACGCATACGTCTGATATCTGCTCTTTATCTGTAAACGGCATGCACCGCGAGGTTGCAGCAAACTCTTCCTTGAGCTTATCCTCGCATGCCTGCTCCCCACACCACATCCCGCGTATAAATCCCGGCTTGTTATTGATTATATCCGTAAACTCATCAAAATTATGGGCGTCATAAATATGCTCATCTCTGTGCCTTTTCGCACGCTCAAACATATCTGCCTGAATCCTGTCAAGCAGCGCTTTTGCCTCTGCTTTTACATCCTCCAGTGCGACAACCGTTTTTTCCCTGGTATCGCGCCGTACCAATACACACTGCCCCGCCTGCATATCCTTTGGCCCGATTTCAACCCGGATCGGGATACCGCGCATTTCCTGCTCGGAAAACTTCCATCCTGGGCTTTTTTCGGTGTCATCCAGTTTTACGCGGATACCCGCTTCCGCCAGCTGCCCTTTTAGCTCGTTCGCTTTTTCCAATACGCCCTCTTTGTGCTGCTGGATTGGAATTACCATAACCTGTACCGGCGCAATGGCAGGCGGAAGCACCAGACCGGAATCATCGCCATGTACCATGATAATAGCCCCTATAATCCTGGTGGACATCCCCCAGGATGTCTGGTGCACATACTGCAGCTTATTGTCTTTGTCCGTAAACTGGATGCCGAATGCTTTTGCAAAGCCGTCGCCAAAGTTATGGCTCGTACCGGACTGCAGCGCTTTACCGTCATGCATTAAAGCTTCAATCGTATAAGTAGCGTTAGCCCCGGCAAATTTTTCCTTTTCCGTCTTTTTGCCCCGTACGACAGGGATAGCCAGCACCTCTTCACAGAAATCGGCATATACATTTAACATCTTTACCGTACGCTCTTCTGCTTCCTCTTCGGTTGCATGAGCCGTATGCCCCTCCTGCCATAAAAATTCCCGGGAGCGTAAAAACGGCCTGGTTTCCTTTTCCCACCTTACGACAGAACACCACTGGTTGTATACCCTTGGCAGGTCACGGTAGGACTGTATATCATTTTTGTAAAAGTCGCAGAACAATGTCTCAGAGGTAGGCCTCACACAGATACGCTCCTGCAATAAATTAGAACCCCCGTGCGTTACCCAGGCCGCCTCTGGTGCAAAGCCCTCTACATGGTCTTTTTCGATATTTAACAGGCCTTCGGGAATAAACATTGGCATATATACGTTTTCAACCCCTGTCGCCTTAAACCTGCGGTCTAATTCATGCTGGATATTTTCCCAGATGGCGTATCCGGCAGGCTTAATAACCATACAGCCTTTTACGGAGGAATAATCCGTTAATTCTGCTTTTTTTACGACATCAGTGTACCATTGAGCGAAATCCACGTCCATGGATGTAATGGCTTCTACTAATTTCTTTTCTTTTTGCATGGCTTTTTTCCTTTCTGGTTTTTATTTTATCGGGCACATACACAGCAAAAAACGCCGACGCATTCTGCCCCGATATACAATAGGGACCGAACTGCTCCGGCGGTACCACCCTGATTCATGTATAGCCGCGGCGCTATAGCGCTGGCCATTTCATGCACTCTTTGCCCGTTAACGCAGGGGACGCCGCATTTTCATGCGGAAGCTCCAAGGCCGGTTCAAACCTCGTTAAACAAAGCCCTTGCAGCGTATTAATATAAATACGGGCTTCTCTCTGGGGAATAGCGGGAATGGTTTTACTAATCCTTTTCATTGCTTTGCTGTATATTTTAAACTGTGGCGTTTTGATTTGTCAAGAGGGGGATTGCTTTTTGTTTGTGGCAGTATAGGAACCAAAACCCGGAAACCAGTTCTGTTAAATCAGCTTCGGACCGGAAACAGCCGTATTGCTTTCGTGATACAACATCATAGATTATACGCCAATATTTTTGCTAAAGTTTTTGTACTTCTAGAGTGTGTGTAAAAAATGCTTTCTGACAGATGTGCGACCTACTTAGCACCCAAAGGGTATGATATGCCGGGGAAGGGAGATGTAGCGGGCTACGTTGACCAAATTTATGCAGATTGAACTGCTAATGTCAATATGATGGTGCAAATATCACGCTACGTGGGGCGCACAGATGGCGGGAATGGTTTTTCAAACACGACCGAGTGAACTATAGGGAGTGGATGGCAAAAGGGCCGTCAGGCAGAGGGCAGGGTGTGCATCTGCCTGACTACGGTTTCGGCTGGCCTACAGAAGAATAGTTGTATGTGGCATATTCTATAGCTTCCAGGAACTTTCAACAAAATCCGGCACCATAGATTATATGGAATGCAATTTTATTCTGCATCTCATGTCAATCTCACGAATTAAACAGAAAAATCGGAAAAACTTCATTTTGCAGGCTTTCCGGTCCAAATGTCCGCTTTTTGAGATCTGTTATCAGCTTTACCCCCTTTAGACCCTAAAGCGTGTTTTAAAACCCAAACAAAAGGCCCGCCATCCCAAACTCATTAAATGCAAAAAACCGAAACAAAAAAATCCCGGCCACAAACAAAGGCGCTTCATACCTAAAGCCATCCTGACCTTCATCCCCACGCTTCACTACACTTGAATACAACAAAAAAACCAAATACCCGCATACCGCTCCAAGCGTATTTAATATTATATCATCCACATCCGTCGCCCTAAAATTCAAAAGCTGGCTGCATTCCACCAATACCGACAGCAAAAACCCTGAAGCAGCCACATGCCAAAGCTTCCTAAACTGCTGCCACAGAAATGGCAGTAAAAACCCAAGCGGCATAAAAAGTACGATATTTAGCACATATCCTGTAAGATCAAAATTAGGATCAGAAAACGGTACTAGGTTAATCTGCCCTGGATTTAACTCCACCCCCAGCCGGACTGCATCAAATATGGTCCCCGCTCCAGTAAAATGAAACACCCCAAACAAATAAACTGCAAAAATAAGCAAATATACCGCTTTAAAACGTCTCCAGTCCATTCTCTTCCTGCGGTACAGCGCATAAAACACCCCTGTCAAAACAGCCGCCGGAAACAAAATCGTTATTAATTCATACCCATACATAATGTAAGTCTCCATAATCATCCTCCCATAACATGTTATAATATTTTTTCACCAATAGTATAACAGAAAAAGCCATATACATCTTTTAAGAACAATTGAGCATTTCTTTCCAACCCTTTAATATTTTATTAAGTTACCTCCTGCCCTTAAAAACAACACCTTGTTAAACGTAAGCCAGCCAAAACCTTAGTCAGGCAGTGGGCAGGGTATGGGGCTTAGAGACTCTTAAGTATCCCGCCACATCCTCTCAAAAAAGTTGAATTACACAATAAAACCTGCTAATATAATACCAAACCCAAATAACAACCTTGAAAGGAGCTGTTTTTATGGAAGTGCTCATCTGGCTTGGGGTAATGATCCTGCTGCTCATTATAGAAGCAGTCACCGTCGGCCTTACAACCATTTGGTTTGCCGCCGGAGCGCTTGCCGCAATACTTGCCAGTATGCTTGGCATCGGCATAACCGGGCAAATCATCCTATTTTCCGGCGTATCCTTACTCCTATTGATTTTTACCCGCCCTATTGCCGTACGCTACATTACCCCTCACCATATACGCACCAATTACGAGGATGCCGTTGGTAAAACGGTTAAAATTACCAAACGTGTCCATAATATAAACGGAACGGGAACCGCCCTTTTAAACGGGCAGGAATGGACGGCGCGCACAAAAGACGACCGCATCACCCTTGAAGAAGGGGCGCTCGCAAAAGTCGCCGCCGTAGAAGGCGTTAAGCTCATTTTAATACCCTCAGGCGATCCCGCACTGCAAAAACAGGAGTAAAGCTTATGAAACTTGGAATTGTAATGGAAGGAGGCGCCAGCAGGACTATATTTTCCTGCGGCGTAACCGATTGTTTTTTGGAAGAAGGGTTAATGCCTGACTACTTTGTCGGCGTATCAGCCGGAATCGCTTATGGCGTTTCCTACCTCTCGAGACAGAAAGGGCGCAATTGGCAGCTGACAGAAACCTATATGCCGGACAAACGCTATATGGGGCCTAAATACCTGTTTGACCGAAATATGAAATCGTTCTACAACATCCCCTTTGTATTTGGGGAAATCCCAAATAAACTGCTGCCATTTGACTACGAGGCATTTAAGGCGTTTAACGGGGAAGCAGAGGCCGTCGTAACCAATATCCGTTCCGGGCAGGCCGAATACCTTCCCGTACCGCGGGACGACAAAGATTTCAGCCTCATTGTTGCAAGCTGTTCCCTGCCCATTTTATTCCAGCCAGTAAAAATTGGCAGGCATTATTACCTCGACGGGGGCGTTTCAGATTCCATCCCCTTCCGGCGCGCATTTGAAAAAGGCTGCGATAAGGTTATCGTCATCTTAACGCGCCAGAGGGACTATGTCAAAAAGCAGGAATCCTCCATCCATCTGGCATCCCGGCTTTATCACCGGTATCCGAAGCTCATAGAAAGCTTAAAAAACCGCCCCCAGGCGTATAACGACTGCATGCAGGAGCTGCGCCGTGCCGAAAGGGATGGGAAGGCCTTTGTCATAGCCCCAAAAGACACCCATGGAATCAGCCGGATCGAATCCTCCCCGGCAAAGCTATCTGCACTTTATGAAGAAGGCTATTATCAGGCAAAGGAGGATATGCATGCCCTGCGCCTTTATTTACAAAAGCAGTAACAGGAGAACCCCTATGGAACACGAACGGTACAACAATGCAGCCTTCTGGCAAATTGGATTTTTTTCCTTAAACAATGCAGCGACCAATTTATATCTGGCAATGATGGGCTACGTTTCTTATTACGCCAACTCCATTGCCGGATTTGGCGTCGTATTGATTTCCGCCCTCTTAACTGCGCTTAATATATTTGATGCCGTAACCGATCCCGCCGTAGGCTTTCTATTAGACAAGACAAAAGGCCGTTTCGGAAAATTCCGGCCCTTTATGCTTTGCGGCAACCTGATTATGGCGGTAAGCGCCATATTATTGTACTTTACCACCCACCATGTTTCGCGCTTTCTGCGGATGCCTTATTTTATCCTGGTTTACGGGCTTTTTATTATTGGCTATACGTTTCAGACGGTGGTCGCCAAATCTGGGCAGTCGATTTTAACAGACAACCCGAAGCAGCGCCCCATTTCCACGTATTTTGACTCTTTGTATGTTATGGCGTCATACGGCGGGACGGCGGTTTTTGTCGGCAATTACCTCGTACCGAAATACGGCGGGTTTACAAATGCAGCTTTATTTCGGGAATATGTGTTTTGGGTGGTGGCGCTTGCCCTTTTGTGCACCCTGCTTGCTATGGCGGGAATCGCTTCAAAGGACACTCCAGGACAGCTTCCGGCGCAGGCGGCGCACCAGAATATACGCGTTAGGGATTACTTGGAAATCCTCCGCCACAACAAGCCGATCCGTATGCTGATTATTGCTGCGTGCACAGACAAATTCGCGGCTACGGTATATGGGCATACCACCGTTATCGTCATGTTGTACGGCATTTTGATGGACAACTACGGCATTTCCGGCTTAATCGGCGTCGTAACCGCCATTCCGACCCTGTTTGTCGTCCACGCCGGAATCCGTGTCGCACAGAAAATGGGGCAAAAAAAATCCCTTGTAATCTTTACTGCCCTGGGCATTTTTTTCCAGGCCGTAATGGCTCTTGTGCTTATGCATAAGCACATTAACACCATAAGCTTTTCGCCCGGAAAAATCAATGGGATCACGCTCTGGTTTGTCGGTGTTTACATACTGCTAAACGGCTGTAAATCCATTACCAATAATATGGTTATCCCAATGATTGCGGACTGCTCCGACTACGAGCGCTGCCGCAGCGGCAAATTTGTGCCAGGGCTGATGGGCGCGCTGTTTTCGTTTGTAGATAAAGTGTTTGCCGCCCTTGGGACAGGCTTTGTGGGCATTGTTATGTTTATCATTGGATACAACCGCAGGCTGCCGCAGATAGGGGATGAGGTTACGCCTTTGCTGAAATGGGCGGCGCTGTTTTTATACTGTGGCATACCGATCATCGGCTGGGTGTGTTCTCTGGTGTCGATGCGGTACTATACGTTAGATCAAAAAACCATGTCCGAGATTTCACAAAAGCTTCACGAAGGACATGCGGGGCGCAGAAAGCGCAGACGGCTGAAAAGGTAAGACAAAAAAGAAAGCGGTGACGAAAATGGGAACAAAAAAAACGCCTATTTGTTATGAAATCATGCATGGTGAAAAAACAGTCGCAGAAATAAACTCCAATGGAGCCGCTGTGATCCAAGACGAACAATTTTTACCGTATGATCTGTATCTGGAAGAAGAGCACGATTTCGATATCCAACTGAACAATATTGTAAATTTCTATCACTGGTGCGCTTCACGCGTATTGTCTCTTGACCGAAAATATGCAAAGGAGATCTTAAATAGTATCGGCATGGCACAGGCCATGACTGACAGGGATCGCTCCAAAATTTCTTTATCATACCACTGTGTATCTCTAACGGATCTCTATTGGGTAAGGGAGCGGGGAGAAAACGTTTCTTTTGAAAAGCTAAACCTTTATGACAATTCGTTAAATGAAGCCGTTGTAGAGCTGTCGCTTAGGGGCAAGCCGATGACTGTTACAAACGAAGAACTCGCGCCGGATCTATCTACAAAAGGCTGTTTTCCAAAAGCCTGGATCAGGATGGGAAAAGAATTTATTTTATTAAAGGACGGCGGGGATGACGCCGTAAAAAGGGAGCTGGTTGCAAGTAAGCTATGCCAATGCTTCGATTTTAAACAGGTGGCATATGAAGAATACATCTATGACGGGCAAATAGTATCCAAAAGCCGCATGATAACCTCAAAACAATATTCGATCGTTTCCAAAATGGCGTTTGAAATTTACGCGGCAAATCACAACCTGGACGTATTAGAGGAGTGCATAAGGCTGGATAAAGAAACGTACTACGGCATGAATATTCTGGACTACCTAGTCGGCAATACGGACCGGCATCCGGAAAACTGGGGCTTTTGGGTAGATAACCAGACAAACGAGTACCTTTCCCTGTACCCCATTATGGATTTCAACCAAAGCTTTGGCAGCTACGATACCTTAGACGGGGCAAACTGCCAGACTGTTTATCCTCAGAAGATGACGCAGCGCGAAGCGGCAATCGAAGCAACCCGGCAGATCGGGCTGCACCAAATCACAGAAATTGACGGGCTTTGGTTTGGAAACGAAACAGCATGGAAGGAAATGTTTTTTAAACGGCTAAATGAGCTGAAAAAATACTGCAGGTGACTGGGCATCCGCCGCCTGCAGCAATGGCGCATTGCGCCCGCTTCCTTTTCTAATTCTGGCTCCTACGCCACACCGCTATTTACCGTTTCTTTGGTCTCCATCCACGTTCCTTGAACACTTCTGCCGACAGCCCGCTATGGTAACACCGATTCCCAAGCTCCTTCAACACCTTAAAAACCGCTTCTTCCTTCTCTTCCTTTGTGTGCTCCTCTTCCAAAAACTGTGCCGCCCGTTCAAACAGCCTGCTGTATTCATCCTGTGCCTTTTCAAACAAATCAAAAAAGCTCTCCGTCGAGACAATTTCTTCATCCCACGGATTCCTCCACGGAACATGCCGCGTGTTGCATGGATCTTTATGAAACAACAAATGATCATTCGCCACCAGCGGCGACAGCAGCGGATACCCTGGTATTACAGACTCTATCCGCCGTATCAGCAGCTTTTTATGCCCGGTCGGGTCATACAATAGCCTTGTACCTACCTGCATCCCATGGATCGCCTGTACAATCCGCTTCCTCGTAGGACCCACGCCCGGATATGTCTGTGTAAAGGCATAATTTAACAGCGAAGACACCACCGTCCTTTGTTCCCTGGTAATATGGATTGTTTCGTTCTGTTTAAATTCGCTGGGGCGCCGTCTCTGGTAAAACCACAAAAGCACCGTATCCAAATCAGTTTCCAGGCGGATATGGCGTCCAATATAGCCCTTCTGCGGCCTTTTGACATCCGTCATAGCATAGACATACGGGTGGCAGGCAGTATCAAGCAGATAATGGCCAATAAACCCCATTATATACGCCCTGGCAATTTCCTTTTCCTTGTTTTGAATAAAAATTTGTGGGCTTTCCAGTAAATAACGCAGAAAACGGTGGGTGTCAGCGGTATGCGCAACAGAACCCGGATTTTTGTCTGATAAAATCAACGATAATATATCATAAAAAAAGATATCCGGCCCCTGTAAGCCAAGGGAAAAAACCTTATGGTACTTTTGTATATTCTGTTTTAAACCGGATGTATGCAAATGCTGGTATGTCTGCTGCCCAAACAAATAATGCGTGGTAAAGCCGGGCATATAAAAGCCTCCTTTTCATGATTACTGTGTTTGTTTCTGTTTCAATGCCCTATCCAAACTCTTTATGCCCGCCCGGTTAATGGCTGCAGTGAGCGCATGGATGGAAGCTTTGATAATATCCTCATCCGTCCCGACACCCCAGATCAATTTATCATGCGCCGTAATCCCCACATAAGCCAGCGCTTTTGAGGAAGACCCGCGGGAAAGGGCATGCTCCGTATACTCTGTCAATTCATAAGTGATATTAAAATACTTCTTAATTGCAATGCTGACCGCATCCAGGCGCCCATTTCCGTTTGCCGTAACGACCTCTGTCCCATCCTGTGTTTGAATAGAAACAGAAGCCTCCATACCGTTATGCTGCCTAAAATGGCATTCTGATATCTGGAAACTGCTAGAAACATCGTGATATGTCTCTTTGAATATATTATAAATCCGATCCGCTGTCAACTCGCTGTGTTCCTTATCCGACACATCCTTCACCAGATAACCGAATTCTTCTTTCATACGGTCTGGAAGCATTATGCCATACGCCTGTTTTAAAACATAACTTACCCCACCCTTGCCAGACTGGCTGTTAATCCGTATTACATCCGAATCATACGTGCGCCCCAAATCCTTGGGATCAATTGGCAGGTAAGGCACCGTCCAGTGCGGATCTTTTCCTGAAGCGTGGCATGCCATCCCTTTAGAAATCGCATCCTGGTGAGAACCGGAAAAAGCCGTAAACACCAAATCCCCGGCATAGGGCTGGCGCATAGAAACCTCCATGTTTGTCAGCTCTTCATATGTTTTACGGATCCGCCCCATATCGTGGAAATTAAGCCCCGGATCAACCCCCAGGGAATACATATTCATACACAAGGTAACAATATCAACATTCCCTGTACGTTCCCCATTGCCAAACAGCGTCCCCTCAATCCGGTCCGCCCCAGCTAAAAGCCCCAGCTCTGCATCACTAATACCGCTGCCCCTGTCATTGTGCGGGTGCAGGGAAATCAACACATTCTCACGGTAGTTCAAGTTTTTATCAAAATATTCAATCTGGCTGGCAAATACATGCGGCATCGAATACTGTACGGTAGAAGGCAGATTAATAATAGCCTTACGCTCCGGTGTAGGCTTCCAGACGTCAAGCACAGCATTGCAGACCTCAAGTGCATAATCCATTTCTGTCCCTGTAAAGCTTTCTGGCGAATACTCAAATGAAATATTCCCCCTTTCATTTTTTGATAAATCGTAAACCAGCTTCGCACCATCAATAGCAATCTGTTTAATTTCTTCCTTTGACTTTTTAAAAACCTGTTCGCGCTGTGCAACAGAAGTAGAATTATACACATGCACAATCACATTCGGCGCGCCGTCAATTGCTTCAAATGTACGTTTGATAATGTGCTCCCTTGCCTGTGTTAATACCTGCACCGTCACATCATCCGGAATCATATCCCGTTCAATAATCGTACGCAAAAACTGGTATTCCGTTTCAGACGCAGCCGGAAAACCAACCTCAATATGCTTAAAGCCGATATCCACTAACATCTGGTAAAATTTGACCTTTTCCTCCAAATTCATCGGCTCAATCAAAGCCTGGTTGCCGTCGCGCAAATCGACGCTGCACCAAATAGGCGCTTTAGAAACAGCGTCTTTTTTGACCCAGTCAAAACAGTCCTGCGGCGGCATAAAATACATTTTCCGGTATTTCTCAAATCCTTTCATGTAATATCCTCTCTTTCCGAATTTTAAATTCAAACGCATCTGCATTCCATTTGGATTATCAGCCAGTAAAAACAATCTGCAACAAAAAAAGCCCTCCGCCTCCACTTAGAGACGTAAGGCATCCTTACGCGGTACCACTCTAATTCATGATTACCCATGCACTCAGCCGGTACGGGACTTTACTCCTTATACCGCTCCCGGGTAACGGCGGGCCTCCGTCTGCAGCTACTCTTTCCACCCCTGGCAAAACATTTCACGCAGCGACTCCAAGGCGAGTTCCCCATCCTTCATCTGCTGTTTTACACCACCCAACAGCTCTCTTTAAAATGACAGAGACAGGTACTACTCCTTTTCTTTGTCTTTCCTGCCATATCATAACACATAAAACCCAGAAGGTAAAGAGGGGATTTACACCACTACAACAAAAAGTTTTGGCAAAATTCTGCCAACCGCCACATCTGCTGTATTTAACGCAAATATCCCAACGCAGGCCAGCCAAAACCGCAGACAGGCAGGGGGTAGGGCTTGAGCCTGCCTGACGCCCCTTTGCCCCTGCCCCCTTATAAAACCTCACACTTGATCTGGATTTGTATCCCGCAGCATCTCCGGAATCTGTGATAGCATATTGTCAATATCTTCAAACATAGCGCTTTTTGTCGTCCCAAGCTTGCTCGCACGTTCAATATGCTTTACCACCTCCTGGTACTGCAGTTTAATCTCATCAAAAAACAGGCAAATCTCCTGAAGCTCCTTCCTGGAATTTTCAATAACGTCTGAAATTTCCTCTTGCACCGATGCCGCCCCTTCAGCCGTTGTAATAATATTTTGGAACGAATCATCCGTACTCTTCACCGTTTCAATATTAGCCCCAAGCGCTTCCTTAGAATCCAAAATACTGCCATTTAACTGCTTTGTACCATGCTGGACGTCATGTATGCCCGTATCTACTTCATTTGCCAGCCCCTTAATCTCTTCTGCCAGCTCCCGTACCTTTGTTGCAACTACAGCAAACCCTTTTCCCTGCTCTCCTGCCCGGGACGCTTCAATAGACGCGTTAATGGCAAGGATATTGGTTTCGTCTGCAATAGACACAATTTTAACCATACACCGCTGGATGCCGGAAACTGCCGCCTGAAGCTGCTCAAATGTCTGCTCCATTGTACTGTAGGATTTTTCTACATGTACAGAGGTTTCTTTCAACTCCTCTACCTTTCTTTTCGTCTCCGAAACCGTCTGCGTAATGCCCTCCCGCACTTGGGCAAATTGCCCGGCAGCGTCGTTAATATTGGAAAAAGAATCCCCAAACTCCTGAAGCTGCTCATGAAAATGATCTGCCTTTTTTAATACGCCGGAAAAAGAGCTGCCCACCATATTAAGCTCAAACAGGGATTCTACTTCTTTTCCAATCAAATCCTTCTTGTAATCATTTAAGCAGTCTGTCACATGCAGCACCGGATACAGGCTCTTTTCCGTATGTAATACTTCCCCCTGTTTCTTCCTGTTCTTTGCTGGAAACAACATTTCTTATGTACCCCCTTTATTCAAATACCACACATGTCATAGACTGGTTGACAAAGCGGTTATTATAATGCTCCCCATACCCGACCAGCCCGGCATGGCTGCCTAAGGATGACATATCCTGCAAATACTGCTGCATATAACCGTGTTCACTGAAGAGCTTATACCGAAACAGGCAATTGACAGAAAACACAGCAGAACGCTTCGGAAACTCCTGGCAAATTGTCCTTATTGTTTGGCGGGTAATCTCTTTATAATCGCCTAGCTCCAATAAAATCAATACATCAGAGTCATTAACCTGCCGAAAACACGCTAGTGAATTGCCGTTAACCTCTTTAATCGAAATAATGCAGACATCATCCCCATTGAGTTTGCCGAACGGGTTTTTAAATGTCTGTGTCAAGATCTGCTGATCGGTCACATGCAGAATGCTCTGATAAACCTGCTTAGCCGGCCTTCCATTTAACTTCCCAATGATATAATTGGCCTTATCCGTGTCCGACGCGATAAACCTGTAATTCTTATATGGATGGTAAATATTTTCCTTGTACGTCTTCACCCTGCCATTTTGATTGCGGATCACCCCATAAGCTACCGCATCCTCGTAAACCTTTCCATTGGCAGACACTTTACCGGCATCCCCTGTCCCGCCAACCAGTGGGATCCCCGCCCGTTTTAATACTGTATTAATTGTCGTAAGCACACATGCGTCATTTCCAGAACAAAAATCAATGCATACCGTATCCTGCATAGAAGCATTTACCCTGCGCACGTCCTCCTCCAGCCGATGGATATATTTCATTGGCATACAGGACGCCTGCTCAAGTACATTTGCAGCCGCGGACACCCCGTCAAGAAATGCAAAAACACAGACCCCCTGTTCTACAACCCTGGTGTCATATCCCATCCCAATGCATCCGATACTTGGCACCCCGGGATAGAGCTTCTCCAGCTGCTTTACATGCGCTTCAAACTGGCCATTTCCTGATAATAGCATCAAAAACTGAGGGTGGCTTAAGCCTGCAACTGCTTCCTGCAAATTCCCATGCTGGCTCATTCCAAAAAACTGTCTCATGTTGCCTCCTCCCTTCCATTATATGTATATCTTTACCTAATAGCACTCAGATTAAATTATACGTTAGAAGTGGGTGCGGCGTCAATCCATTTTTTGATATTAATCCAGCTTCAAACATTTGAGCATTTTTTACATTGCGGACGCTTAAATCCTTGCCAGAGCATTTATCAATACATACATTTTGCTCGATCTCATTCCCTCTGTCTGACGGATCATTTGCCATCCAACCCCCATCATAAACATCCCCCCAAAACACAAAGAAACAGGCAATACGAACTCTTGTCCCATGCCTGCTTTTCTCACTGTACCACCCAAAACCCATCTAAAAATTGATTTTCCCATACGTCTCCACCGGAACATACGCCCGAATAAAAATCCCGTCCGCCTCATACCGCTCCTCCAAAAGCTCCCCGGATTTGCGTATAAGCTGCAGCGCGCCAGCCTGCCCATACGGAACCATACGCTCAATCAAAACATGTTCCTCGCGCAAAAGCTCTTCAAGCACCCGCTTCACTTCCCCAAGCCCCGTACCATATTTCGCGGAAACCGGAATTGTATAATCCGCGTAACAATCGTGCAGAGGCCCTTCCTCCGTTTTTTGATCCTGCTTATTTAACAGCGTTACAATCTTTTTATCCTCCACGCCAAGCTTGCGCAGCGTTTCATAAACAATATGAATCTGCTTGTCTGCCTGCGGGTTGGAGGCGTCTACCACATGGATAATAAAATCCGCGTATTTAGCTTCCTCTAACGTGCTTTTAAATGCCTCGATCAAATGGTGCGGCAGCTTACGGATAAACCCAACCGTATCAGTTAACAAAATCTGCTGCTTGCCGGAAAGCGAAAGCAGGCGGGTCGTCGGGTCTAAGGTAGCAAACAGCATGTCCTCTTCAAGCACCTCTGCATCTGTAAGCGTATTTAAAAGCGTCGACTTGCCTGCATTGGTATAGCCCACGATCGCCGCCACTGGAATCCTGTTTTTTATCCGCTGCCCCCGCGTAATCTCACGGTGGCGGGCAACCTCCGAAAGCTCCTTTTTCAGCTGGGAAATCCGGCTGCCGATTAGGCGGCGGTCCATTTCCAGCTTCTTTTCGCCAGGCCCTCTTGTACCGATGCCGCCGCCAAGCCTTGACATCGACTTGCCAAACCCCGACAGGCGGCTTGCGCGGTACCGCAGCTGTGCCAGCTCCACCTGGATTTTTCCTTCATTGGTGGATGCCCTCATTGCAAAAATATCCAGTATAACAAGCGTGCGATCCATCACCTTTACACCGAGCAAATCCGTCAGGTTGCGCAGCTGTGCCGGGGTAAGCTCATCATCGCAGACAATCCCGTCCGCCTGCGTTTCCCAGATCAGCCCCTTTAACTCTTCGGCTTTCCCTTTTCCAATATACGTCGCCGGATGCATACGTTCCCGCTTCTGAATAACGGCGCCAACGGCCTGCGCCCCCGCCGTCTCCACCAGCCCTGCCAGTTCCTCTATGGAATCCTCCGCATCATCCCCGTCCTGCACACTTATGCCGACTAACAGGAGTTTTTCCTTTGCTTTTTCTGTTTCTATCATTCCGTGCCTGTCTCCTCGTTTTTATTCCTGGCCAAAAACCGGTACTCCCTTGCCGCCGCTTCATCGCCCGGATAATCTTTGATATATTCCAGCATCAATTCCTCCGCGCGTTCAAACTCCCCGCTGTATTCATAAGCTGCAATCAGGTTGCTGCGAAGCTCCTGCTCATTGGTCACCTCTTCTAACGAAAGCCCCTCCTCAAACCGCTCAATGGCTTCCCCATAATCCCCGTCCTCTAACGCCCTGCGCCCGAGCTGGTTATAAGAAACACTGCTCTTGGGATAAACTTCAATATAAGCGTTAATACACGCTTCAGCCTGAACGGGATCGCCCAACGCTTCGTATGCCTGCGCCAAATACAGGTTGGCGTTTGTGTCGCCCTTTTCTACTGCTTTGACAAGATTCTCCACAGACTCTTTGTGATTGCCCTCCAAAAAATAAATCCTGCCGCGCACTGTATAATTTTTTGCCTTCCTTCCAGGCTTTTCCTCAAGCGCCTGTTCTAAGTATGCCCTTCCTTCCGATTCATATCCGGCCCCATTTAAACTATTATAAATAGCAAGGTAAATTTCCAGGTCGTCAGCATACTTTACTGCATTGGAAAAATCCTCCTGAGCTTTGTCGCTCTCTTTCATGTTCAAAAAAATACAGCCGCGCAGAAAATAGGCTTCCGCATCCTTATTGTCATATTCTAGCATTGTATCATACGTTGCAATTGCATCAGACAGGCTGCCTGCAGCATACTGCGCCGCCGCTTTATAATAGCAGATATCCACCTCATTTGCCCCAACGGCGCCTGCCTGCCCCAATGCATTGTCAAACGCTTCAATCGCCGCTGTATAATTCTTTGCTTCCATTGCATTTATGCCGATTTTGCGGTAGGCCTCTTCCTTTTCTATTTTTTTCTGTGTCGATGCGCAGCCTGCCAATAGGCAGCCCGCCAACAAAAACAGCCCTGCATACCTGCCGTACACATTTTTCTTACAAGCCATCATTCCTGCTCCTTTCTTCAAGCTATACCCATATTAGCAGGACTTCATCATATCTGCAAGAAAAACATTGTTTTTGCCTACATTGTATGCTATAGTAATTCAGAAATCAGAAAAAACGACAAAATACGACATATCTGAAAGGAGTTTTTACCATGCCACACGGCCAGTCATTCTACAATGAGGAAACCAACTCCGTAGACATAATCCTCGACAGCCATACTATGCTCCGCCTGTGCTGCGAGAAATTTTTAGAAGTAATATCCTGTTCCCCTGAACATTACGACCGGATTATCCACCTTGCCAAAGAAAAACCCAGCCTGTTTGCAGAAATGGCGCTGGATCAATGGCTGGAATCATACTTGGACTCCTCCTCTTTTTGATACCTCAAGTTCCCATTCCACCTCCTGGGCCTTCTTATCCTGGGCAATCGCACGCATGATCCTGCCGATATCTTCCGACGAAAACATACTGATGGCTTTAGCAAGATCGCCAATGTTATCGCGGTTGACGCGCAGGCAGCCGCCTTTTGAAAGCGGTATATTAATCACATTTTTGGGGTTGCTCACATCCCCCAGGCATATCTGGCGCTTCTTGTCATCACAATGAAAGACAACCCCCTTATATACGATTGTTCCTGATGCATCCGCCAGATAAGAATAGGGTGCTTTTTTTTCGCCCGAAAGACGGGCCAGCAGGCTGCTTCCGCGGGGCGCATTATTTTCAATGCCTTCTAAGGCTTCATTTTCCGACAAAATAAGCCCATCCTGCCCTTTTTGATCCAGTGTGCTGCCAGAAGCACCTGCCTTCCCGCTTACCGTATCTAAAGCTTCCTGCGCAGTATCTGTAACACTGCCAGTTGTTTTTTGGATGGCTTCTGCTTCCTCCCTTTTGCGTATGCGTTCGCGCAGCTCTTCTTTGTACGCATCAATATCCCTGTCAATTTTACGGATTAATTTTTCCCATTCCTCTTCGGTAAATTCAGAGCCCCCGGTCAAAATTTTGGGCGGGCCGTCTTTCAGGCGCTCCCTGACATATTCTTTAAATTCCAAAAGCTGCTGTTCAAATGCCGACAGACGGGCTGTCTCCGGATCCTCCCCGGCGCCCTTCTTATCCGTTTTCTCTGCTTCTTCTGTTTCTTCCGTATCTTCCCCGCCGTTTTCCGCTTTCTTAGCCTCAATCCACGCTTCCATAGCAATTTGGGTAATCGGGCTTTTCGTTTGCTCCGATACCAAAAATGGATTAACGTCATATGCCTGGTACGTCCCATCCTCATTTTTCTGTTCTACATATACCATATGGCTGCTTAAGTCCACTTGCACCTTAAGCATAAACCCTTCAGCGGGATATGCCTTCGTCTTGTGGCTCTCTTCCTGTGCAATATGGCGGACACTGCGTTCCATTACAGCTGCCATAGAAGAACGCCCCGCCCCCTGTACAAACAGCTCTGTAGCTATTCTGCCGGAACGGTTTTCTGTCTGTACAGATGCCTGCCGCTTATTCACATCCTCTGCCTGAATATCCTCCCTGGCTCCTATATCCCCCGAAAAACTGCCAGAGCGGTTATCGGCTGGCTTATTCCCCTGGCGGAACCTAATTTTATCGTAGAATTCCTTTACTCCCACACTCCTATCGCCATCTCTTATCTCCTTTCCATAAGCTTTTGCTTCAATGCTTCCCTTCCACGCTTTAAGTGGGTTTTTACCGTATTCTCCGGCACCTGCAGAATCCCAGAAATTTCCCGGATAGAGTAATCCTCATAATAGAACAGGTACAGGCAGTTGCGGTAGCGTTCCGGCAGCTCCAAAACAGCCTCCAACGTTTCATCGCTATCCGCAGCCGTGCCGTACCAATACGGCTTCCCCTCTTTGGGCACGGACTCCATCCCAACAGTGGAAGTATGCCATTTGCTTTTAAGCAAATCTTTGCACAAATTAATAACTGTCCGTATGATCCATGCCTTCTCATGCTCTGCATTTTTAAATTTCGGGCAGTACAAAAGCAGGCGCAGAAGCGTTTCCTGCGCGATATCTTCAGCGTCTGCACGATTTTTCACCATTGTGTATGCCACACGGGAACAGACATGGTAATATTTCCGAAAATACTCTTCCAATTGGGAATGGATCATTGTTTTGTTCTCCTTCGTTTATAATACGAATGAAAGAGACAGAAAGTTTCAAAAAGAAACGAAATAGACAAATACCAGAACATGACAAAAAATAAATCCTGCGTAAATAAAAACTCCTCTGTAGGCCAGCCGAAACCGCAGCCAGGCAGAGGGCGGGGTATGCGTCTGCCAGACACTCCTTCCGCCGCCTGCCCCAGACCACATTATATCCCCAGCTTCGCCTTCCCGCCCATATAAGGCCGCAAAGCAGCAGGAATGTCCACACTTCCATCTGCATTTAGATTATTCTCCAAAAATGCAATCAGCATCCGTGGCGGCGCCGCTACTGTATTATTTAACGTATGTGCAAAATACTTCCCATCCTTGCCCTTAACGCGTATTTTTAACCGTCTGGCCTGGGCGTCCCCTAAATTAGAACAGCTTCCCACCTCAAAATATTTTTTCTGTCTGGGCGACCATGCCTCCACATCACAGGATTTAACTTTTAAATCTGCCAAATCACCCGAACAGCATTCCAATGTACGCACCGGGATATCCAGGCTGCGGAACAAATCCACAGTATTCTGCCAGAGCTTGTCATACCATACGTTAGACTCCTCCGGTTTACAAACCACCACCATCTCCTGTTTTTCAAACTGGTGGATACGGTATACACCGCGCTCTTCAATACCATGCGCGCCCTTTTCTTTCCTAAAGCACGGCGAATAACTAGTCAAGGTATATGGCAGCTTGTCCTCGTCCTGAATCGTATCTATAAATTTTCCAATCATAGAATGCTCAGATGTACCGATCAAATAAAGATCTTCACCCTCAACCTTATACATCATAGCTTCCATTTCATCAAAGCTCATTACGCCTGTTACAACACTGCTGCGGATCATAAATGGCGGAATACAGTACACAAAGCCCCTGTCAATCATAAAATCCCTGGCATAAGATATGACGGCTGAATGCAGTCTTGCAATATCCCCCATCAGGTAATAAAAGCCGTTGCCTGCCACTTTACCAGCGGCATCCAGATCAATACCGTTAAACCGCTCCATAATCTCCGTATGGTATGGAATTTCAAAATCCGGGACAACTGGTTCCCCGTATTTCTGGATTTCCACATTGCAGCTGTCGTCTTTTCCAATAGGCACAGACGGATCTATGATATTAGGAATACTCATCATGATTTTAGTAACCTTTTCCTGCAGCTGCCGCTCCTGCTGCTCAAGCTCTGTTAAACGCAGGGCATCTTTTTGCACCTGTTCTTTTAAAGCGAGCGCTTCTTCTTTTTTCCCCTGCCCCATCAGCGCCCCGATTTGCTTGGAAACGGTGTTGCGGTTGGCGCGTAAGGCATCTGCCTCCTGTTTTGCCTTTCTGGACTGGGCGTCTAATTCAATCACTTCATCTACTAAAGGCAGCTTGTGCTCCTGAAATTTGTTTTTGATATTTTGTTTTACGATTTGGGGATTTTCCCTTAAAAATTTTAAATCAATCATGGTTTTTCCTTTCCTTTGTGGGATTTTGGCTTTTTTGCTATTATACAATGAAATATTTCCAGATTCAATCTTTTTATGAACTCAAAAAAAGAGGATTATTCATCCTCTTTTATCTGTCTGGAACCAGCCAGATTTAATACTACTCCAAGCACAACAATACTGGCTGCCGCTATTTTCCCATACATAGACGTCATACAGGTAAGGACCTTACCAACATAAGGGACAGTCTTTATCACCCTGCCAATAAAATTGTCATATGGTATAGGGACAGGATCTTCTTTGTCATTCGCATCTCCCTTTGTAATAAATGTACCGGATACAATATTGTTTTTAACAACACGGTGCGTTATGATACCCGATTCCTCCAAAGAGCTGTAAAACGCGATAATATCCTGCTCCTCTATATCTTCAGGCTTCTCCTCATGGACATAAATCAGGCTTCCGACAGGCATTTCAGGCTCCATACTGCCGCTTAGCACATGATACATATGGTAGCCAAATATCCCTGGCAAAACCAGCAGGGAGCATAGGGCAATAACAACCAATATCATTATTGTCCCCGTCGTACTGCAGATCCTGCCAGCTAGATTTTTCTTATCCTTATTTCTTTTGGCCATAGTTATTTACCGCTTCCAGTTAGCTTGCCCTGCCCTTTTCCATCTGGCTTTACGGTTGCAGCCTTGCGCCTTTTATTCAAATATATAATCGCCCCAACTAAGGTAAGCGCCGCTGCCGCACCAATCCCAATATATATTGGCATATAGCCCATTACCGTTGGCTGCTCCTTTTTAATATTTGCCAGAGGTACTTCGTCATCATCTAAGTCCTCCAGCTCCTGCTGGTCTAACGGAACATTTTCATCTGGCACTGCCTGGACATTCCCACCCACCGGGACATCGCCATCCGGTAGTTCTACTCCCTGATCTGCCGCCGCATCGGCTCCCCCTGGCGCTGCTTGAGCCCCTGCGCCTGCCGTTCCGGCAGCCGCGCCAGGCGCCTCACCCGCAGGCGGCGTACCTGTTGTACCTCCCGGAGCCTGCGTACCCGGAGCCGGGGCAGCCGCTGTCGGCGCCGTAACAGGCGTATATAAAAATGTAAATACATTTTCCGCAGCATTACTGGATAAGGTTTTTACCATATTCAAAGCCTGTGGCTGGTATCCTGCAATATAACGGGAGGAAACATACTGCCGTTCCCCTATGTTGCCGTAATACACATCACTTTTCATAAGGGCCGTACCATTTGCGTCCACATAATTTACGGTATATGCTACCATATCCCCGCTGACCCCATATGCCACAACATAATCCCTGTCGCATGCTACATGGAATGTTGGCGCTTCTGCTTCGGAATTATCCCTTCCGGATCTTCTGACACCCTTTACATGATATCTTTCATCGGTTACTTTAGCCGCATCCTGCGGCCTGATATATACGGTATCGCCATATTTTAACCCACTAACCACAACATGATCTTTGCCAGAAGAGATTTTGGCGGTTTTTGAACTGACCTCCACGCCATCCTTCGTAAGCTTGCCCTGGTTGCCTGCGTAGAGCCTTACCGTATAAGTATACTCTTCCTCCGCCGCATAAGCGGACTGGCTGTTAAACGTCAGGATAACAGAAAGGAGCAGAAGTCCCACACGTATATATTTCCAAAATCTCATACTATCTCCTCCCCTCTGCCCTTAACACAGTATCTTCTTCCTGCTCACGCCTAAATCTTAAGATTACAATACATAAAAGCACCAGGCCCGAAGCAAACATCAAAGCAACATACAGCATAATCTGTGTATCATCACCAGTTCGTACAACGTCACGCCTGCCTCCCGGCGTATCCGGGTTTTGGCCGGGCTGCTGTCCGGGAGCCTGTGTGCCAGGCTGCACCAGCTCCGTTGCAAAATCCATCTGCAGCCTTGCCAACGTATTCTGGTAATCATTAACCAGCGTTTCACCATCCAATGCAACCTTTAGCTTAACAGTCCCTTTTCCATTATCGCCTAAGCGTTCCAGATAAAAATAATCATCCAGTGTCTTTGTCGCCCCATGAAGGCCTACGCCATTAATTTTTCCATCCCCGCCGAACTTCTCGCTGGAATAAAGGGTTGTGGTTTCCCCTTTCGCATCTGTATATGTCAAAAGGTAATCATATGCGCCGCCTGCCGCATCAGCCGCATCCTCTAATGCCTCAAGCACTTCGTTTTTCATATACCAGTCTGCCTGGCCGTTAAACGTATTTTTAATTGTGACTGTAAGCTCCACCGAGTCTCCCGGCTGCATAGAATTAATCTCATCACCCATATTAGCAGATGAGAAATTGCTTTCCATCTTCTTGCCGTCAAAAGAAACCTGCCAGCCGGATGTCCCTTTTCTATCTTCCGCCATTGCTGTAACAGAGGAAACGAGGCTCAAAACCAAGACAGCTATCAGGCTTACATATTTTATTGTTTTCTTCATTTTGCCCATCCCCCTTTACAGAATACCAAGATCCGACGCATCCACGCCCCATGCACTGCGGATTGCATCCTGTGCGTTGTGCGTTTGTACAGCATCAACCTCAACATCTACATGGAATTCCACACCGTCATACTTATACGTTGTGGTAATGGTATTGCCATTTGTTTCTATCTTGGCCTCTGCCGCTATTTTCCCATCAATGCGGATAGTATCTGCAAAAGCTTCCGTCTCCTTGCCGGAACGTAAAATGCCTTTATAAAACAGCTCTGTGCACTCTGCCGTTTCATTCGGGTTTTTCACCCAGCGGCTTTTATTTACTAAATTCAAATCAATCAAATCCGGTGAAAGTGTCGTCACTTTCTTTCCGTCTTTCATCCAATACTTATAAATGCGTACCCTCACATACTCGTCGATTGTCCCGCTGTTTTTTACTGTTAATTTTTCGGTATATTTCTTATTCAAGGCCAGCTTTTCGTTTTCCGCCAGCATATTCTTCAACAGTTCGCCGCTTGTAGCATCGCTGCCCTTATTCGTGCGTACCCTCCATTCGTCGTCGTCATAATCACGGCTGCTGACTACCTCGCCGTTTTCTAACAGGCTTACGCCTATCTGGTCAACCGTAATCTTGGCTACATAATTTTCACTGTAATATGTTAACGCTGCACGGGTACTTCCGACTGTGCTCCCCAAAAGCAGCAGCACAGCAAGCGCAAATAACAGATATGTTACTTTCCTTTTCCTCATTGTACGCCATCCCCCTCTCCACTGGCAGCATCTTTATAATCCGTATAAACGGTACTCCAATCTGCAGTCGGGTTGCCGGCTTCGTCATAGGCCACTGGCGTGCATTCCTGGATGACAACTACATTAAAGCTGTCTTTATCAAACCCCTCCGGCAAACCGCCGATTTTGGCATCCAAAATCTCCGTGCTTGCCCCTGCGGCCAAAACCGGGCCATAATACCAATAACCGTCTTCCTTAGAATAAGTCCAAAGATCGCCGCTTTCACTCTTATCCGTAAATTCCACCTGCATCTGCCCGCTGTAGAATACCTTTACACGGACAAAACAATCGTTGATTGGCGATGTATTTGTAATGGAGATGTGTTTTGTCATATTACTTACGTCCTCATGGATTTCCGTCTGTGAACCCATATGGACTACCTGGCTGCCCCCGGCAGATACATATGTTGTAAAATATGCCGACGCGCCGCTAAGTGAAACTGCCGCTACCATACCAAGGGCTGCGGCTGGCAGTGCAAATAATTTCTTATAGCTTCCCATCTTCTTCATTTCTGTCGCAGCTCCTTTCTATTGCCCAGGCGGGGTTGTCGGGTTCTCCCAGGTCCATCCGCCGTTGCCGTCGGATGCAAAATGGTTCGTAACGCCGTAGCCGCCCCGGTTTCCGCCGTTATAGCGGTTTGTAAACGTCACCGACGCTTCCTGTGAAACCCCAGCGCTTACCGCGGCTCCAGACCAGATCAGTGCAGTATCCGAATTCTTGCCTTCCACTTCATAACTTGCGCCAGAATATACTTCTGTCACAGTTACCGTAAGGCCCGCCGGGATATTTTCCAGTGTAATAGTATTGCTCCCAGCCGCCGTAAATGTCATGCTTTCTACTTCCTCATACTGTGTCACGCCAAAACGGTCCACGCCTACAATATGGAATACAAAAGTAGCCTGCCCCAGTGTTTGGTTATAATCCCTTAAAATCTTAGTAATATTTAATTTGCCATACTGCGGTACGGGATCCGGCTTTAAGCCAATTGTAGTGTCATACACCCACTCCTCATCCCCTGTACTTTCCAGCGTATATTCGCTGCTTGGCAGCGCTGTCAGGTACGGCGCAAAATGATACTCCACCGTATAATCCGGGCTATACGTGGCATCTGCCACCACAAGGTACAGCCCCGTAGAAAGCCCTGTCAATACTCCCTGGGCGACGCCCGCCCCATCATCTGTGCACCGGACTTCCACCGAAGAAGCTGCTTCTGGTAAAGAAGCTTTGCGGATAGCTTCTGCCTCTTCTGCTAATACCTGCCAGTCAGCAGCCGAAACACTGTCTGAACCTCCGTTAATTTTTGTAAAATCCATTTCTGAAAATGCCTGTACCGGAGTAAACTGCTGCCCCGTAATATCCACGTCAGCCACCCGGTATACCGATACCGGAATTGCCATCCGCTTAAAATCTTCCATATAATCGCCATTGCCCGCTGCAGTCCCGCCAATATCCGCCGATACCGTAAGGCTGCATTCCTTGCCAGGGTCAATCCCCTTCGCTGCTTGTGTCTGCATCAGCCCCAGGCAGGGCAGTGCGAGCAACGCCGCAAGGGCCAATATACATCTTCTTTTTACTTTTTTACTTATTTTCAACTCTTTCCCTCCTCACTGTTCTTCTCCTTTGGCTGCCGCTTTCCCTTCCTGCCTATGGCACGGCGCATAACAAGTATAATAATGACCGTTATCCCAAGCCCAAACAGCAGGTAAAGCATGTAATAATTCTGAATTGCCTGCACCATAGTTTCCACCGGGGTCGACTCTAATTCCCCGTCGTATGGAACCCTGTGCCCCCGCACCAAAAGACGGTGGCTGTTCACTCCATAAGGCGTACATGTAAACAATGTCACATAATCCTGGCCTTTCTCTATTTTAAGCGCCTCTTCCAGTGCAGCATAATCATCTTTATCGATCATTGGCAGGATACGGTCCACCTCATACGCCATATCTTCATTCAAGATATGTAGATAAAACCGATCCCCTTTTATAAGCTGATCCAAATCGGTAAAAAGCTTTGCACTGGGCAAGCCGCGGTGACCCGATAAAACGCTGTGCGTACCTTCCCCTCCAATTGGAAGTTTCGTACCGTTTAGGTGCCCAACCCCTGTATCAAGCACATCATCCGACGTCCCATGGTAAACTGACAGTTTGACGTTGATTTTAGGAATCGTCAAATACCCCATAATACCGTCCCCTGTCATATTCAGTACTTTCCAGTACTCTGTATCCCTGATATCTTCCTGCCCGTCAATACCAAACACATCCGAAAGGATACTGTTTTGTTCAAATGTCTGGTTATATCTCCTGGCAGCTTCCCATACTTCCTCAAAATCCTCTTCTGCCATTTCGCGGACTATTGCATCATACCCATAGATCAGCCTTGACTGCCGGTATGTATTCCATTGATCTGAAACCGTAGGGTAAGCAAGCACACCAAACCCTACGAGGAACAGCAGCCCGAATAAGATTGTGGACAGTTTTCTCCACATAGCCTACCCCTCCTTACCGCGGGCCTTTGCTGCCAGCTTTCTTTCTCTTCTATATAAAATAAAACTAAATACTGCTGTAATCAGAATACCTACAATAACCCATAATAAATAATTCGTATGCAGGCTCATATTGCCCAGCGGTATTTTCTCATCCGCCAAAGCTTCCTTTTCATAAGGCACCCTATGCCCGCGCACCAACATTCTATGGCTGTTCACTCCATAAGGCGTACAGGTCAAAAGCGTAACCAGATCCTGCCCCTCTTCTACCTCAAGCGCATGTGTATCCTCGGGTTTTACCACTGATATCTGATCCACTTCATAACAAAGCGTATCGTTTAAGACATGTATGAGAAAATGATCGGTTTCTTTCAGCTTATCCAAATCCGTAAACAAGGCCGCGCTTGGCAGTCCACGGTGCGCCGAAATGACTGCATGGGTGTTTTCCCCTCCGACTGGAAGCGAGCTGCCTTCCAGATGGCCTGCCGCCGTTTCCAACACCTCTTCATCAGTCGTATGAAAAATCGGAAGCCTAATATTAATCTTTGGAATTTCCACTGTGCCCATCACGCCATTCCCTGCAATATTCAAGCAGGACATGTATGTGCTATCCCCTTCGGCCGTTTTCGCTTTTGCAAAAGCATCCGGAAGAATACTTGGCAAAAGGCTTTGGTTATACCCCTCCGCCGCTTCCTGTTCCGCCAGATAATCAATCTCTCCCGCCAGCTCTCTTTCAGCCACAACCTGGTCAAAATCACTGATCAGGCGCTTCTGCCTGTAATTGTTCCACTCATTGGCCACAAATGGATACAGCAGCAAGGAGAATCCGGCTAAAAACAATATAGGTATAAATATTCTACTCGCTCTCTTTTTCATCCGGACTCTCCTTGTTGTTGTATATTTTCTGATTTTTTGGCCATTCCGGGGCGGTAGCCGCCCCGGAATGTAATAATTAGTTTATATGCCATTTATTTTGCAGATTTCCTGCGGCTTGCGAAAAATAAGCCTGCTGCAACTACCATGATTAAGCATCCGCCGATTGTAAAGATTGTTGTACCGATACCACCAGTTGACGGAAGGTTTGTCAGCTTGGTATTTTTAAAGCCAAATGGATTGCTTGGTGTGTCTGGTGTATTAATAAACTCTGTTTCACCAGTTTCAATATTATAGCCATAATGTGTAATTGTCTGTGAGCCTTTGCCTTCACCCATGATAACTTGGTATCCTGTCAATACATCTTGAAGATTTGTAACCTGATCCATTCCATATGTTGCCTCAATGTAAACTTTAACCGGAGTTGCATTCAGGGAATATCCTGTCGGAGCCTTTGTCTCCACTAAGTAATACTCTACGCCATCATCCAGTCCAACGATCTGAAGACGTCCATTCTTATCTGTTGTAAAGGTATCCTCGCCTGACTTATCAGTAAATAATGTCCCGTTTACGTTGCCAATATGAAGCTGGAATTGTGCACCCTCAAGAAATTGTACCGCACTCTCTGTTTTTTCAACCTCACCTGGTGTTTGTGTGTACTGGATATTGCCTTTATCGTCAATTTTTACAAATTCACCTGTCGGATGAGAAGATTCGGAATCTTTCCACCCTGAAACAGTTGTATCAATACCAAATGTGTAATGCTTTGTTTCTGTTTCTTTGTGATTAGATTTATTATTTGTATCCGTATTATTGCTGTAATCTAATTCAGCTTTGTTATTCAGCCGATCTACGTTAATTAATGTTGTGCTTGTAACTCTTGCATAATATTCAATAATAATTTTATTATTGGAGTTAGTAACGAGGAACTGATCGCCCAAACCTGTTACTGTAAATGACTTTTCATTTTTGCCAATTGCAGCTTCAATAGCGCTCTTTGCAATGTCTTTTACATATTCATTAGGCCGTGCCGTCTGTGAATCCATCCCAACTTTTACTGCAACCGGATGCTCTTCATCCAAAACAAAGTCAAGACCTGTCAATGTATCCTTGATAGAGTACTGAATATTTGTCCTGTCCGGTGTATAAGCCGGTATGTCTGCCGTAACTGTAAATTTTAAGATATCGCCAAACTGTGTGCCTACTACATTTGTGTCGCTGGAACCTTCTACAGATTCAGCTGTTTTTGTAATGGTAGGTTCATCTTTCTTTAAATATGTCCCCGTCTCATTAAGCCATGTATTTGTGTTAAGATTCAAAGTACCATATTCTTTTCCATCTGGCGTTTGATTAACGCTGATAATTGCAGGATTGTAAATATAGCTCTTTGCACCATTAACAACCACCAACCATGTACCTAATGCCAAATCGCCGCAGGTATAAGAACCATCCTCCTGCAATACAAAACTTCTTTCTCCACCCAGATCCTTCAAGTTTTTCAGCCTGTTATAATACAAATTCTGTACATTTTTAGAGGTAGGGGTAAGTGTTGGGTGCTGGCCAGCAACTTCGTCCTTATCAATTGTATCTGACAATACTTCCTCATAATATCCGTTATCATTGTACTTAATAATCTGATATGCAACTACCGATATGTCTACTCCTGGTTCCTGCTCAATTCCATTGATTGTTGCTACTGTCGGTTTTGCAGACGGCGTTTGCTCTGTGTTTGTAGCAAATACCGTTGCTGACATTCCGAGTACCATAGCCAGTGTCAATAACACTGCAAATAATTTTTTCACCTTTCTCATCTTTGTTCTCCTTTTCTTTTAAAATTTAAATATTTGAGTTGCATGTGCAAAACACATCGTTTACTTATGTGCCTTCCGGCGCCTTGTCCTGCGCGGTGCATGGCCCGCCAAAAGCTGATTCATCTTCTAACCTCCCCCGCACCTCCTTGCACTCAATGTTTATATAAGATCAGCTCACCTGCAGGCATCAGCAGCATTTGGCCAATCGAATACCGATTTATATCTTCGTGGGGACACATATACATTTGCTGTCCATTCCACCTTCCCAATATAACAAACCATCTTACCCGGTGTTCCTGGTGCAGCGCCCGGCTTCTGTCGTCCGGTGCTGTATCTTATGTACCTATATTACCAGCCCGGCACTATCCCCATAACTATCCATTTTATTCAAAAATGCGTTTTTTTTATTTTTTAGCTATAGTTTTTTACCTGGAAAATCAGAAAAATTTTTACAATTACCCTTAAAAAATGAAATTTCCGGACAGATCGCGTTTGAGAAATGCTCTAAAACGTCCCAGTTAAAAGATTTTTATGCTTACACACGTAATAAGAATAATAGAAACAATTACTTTTATGAAATGCAGATTCAACGAATGGATTAAAAAGGCACACATAAAAAAGCAAAAAAACAGGCTATTTGGTTATCCAAATAAAGCCTGTTTTTCTGTTACCTAAATCGTGCCCCTAAAATACCCTGCCCTCTGACTGACGGCCCCTTTGCCATCCACCCCCCTATAGTTCGCTCTAGAGCGTGTTTGAAAAATGCTCTAGTACTCCATCTGGACTTCAATTTCTGTCCGGATGGAGAGTACTAGCCATCTACGACAAAATTATCTTCTCCCTATCCTTATAATAACATGGTATGGTCTCTGACATATTGCAATACTCTTTCATCGTATATTCATGTTGATTTACAATAAGCTCTTCATTTAAGTCCTTATCCAGCAGTTCTAATTGATGGGCAGCCGTAAACACAGATAATTCCTTCCAAAATTCATCCGGTACCTTATGATCAAAATAACCATCAATTTGCCCCATTGCAAAGAACGGGCTTATCTGGGCATTCACAATATTCCCTGTAAAATCCTCCCATGGCTCCCCTGCGCGCCCATATACCCAGTCAATAATAGAAAGCTCCCCTTTATTATAAATCAAATTATTAATGTTATAATCGCCGTGCAAAAAAACATATCGCTCCGGGTCTTTATGATTTGATTCCTTTAAAAAATCCACGAACACTTTAATACAAGGATACTTTTCCATACAAACAGGATCGTTTTCATACTTACGAATTAAAGCCTCTATTTCACTACTCTTTTTTACAGGCTTTTCATTATAAATCAGCGAAAGGCTATGAACCCGCTTTAAAATTTTACCCGATTGTATTCCAAGCCTGTATTGCTCCGTTTCTGATAATCCAGAAATAACCCCAGATAAATCCTCACCCTCTAACCAATCATATAACATAAAAAAATCCAGGTGATCACTACAAAGGCCACAAGAGATTAGATCATTTGTAGGTATATTGCTTTCTCTTAATTGAGCATGTAAATCAATTCTATAAAAATCCTCTTTTTGATAGAAATCTGTGTAAATTACCAGCAACCGTTCTTTCTTACGCCATAAATAGATGTGGTATTTCCTCACTGTTTCATGTATGCTTATCGGATCTATTTTTTTAAACTTATTATATTCTGGAATTAACTGAAATTCTTTGTATTTAAAAAACATAATATTTCCTTTTTTATTTTATATTTTTTATAATTTTAAAATATTATTCAAATAATGTCAATCACCAAATTTACATAATTGTTCATATTTATACAAAAAATCCCACCTTTTACTACAAAATATATACGAATTTTGCCCAATCCACGAAAAATGCTGTACCGCATTAAAAATCCCCTGTAGGCCAGCCAAAACTATTGTCAGGCAGAGGGCGGCTGGCGTCTCGTGATTGGGGTTAGGGGCTTTTAAAAGCGTCCCTTAGCCCCTGAACACAGACCCAGACGCACACCCTTGCCCTCTGCCTGACAGCCCCCCCTTTCCATCCACCCCCTATAGTCCGCTCTAGTACTCCATCCGGACAGGAATTGAAGTCCGGATGGAGTACTAGCTGGACGGAGTTAGCATTGCCACCCCTCCACTCTTCCTCAATTATATTCTCGTATAAATTCGTATTAATTTCTCAAGTAATACATCTAAAAACAACGTATTTAATGCCATTTTATAATTATTATGAAAATTCCGCCCATGAATTTAATAGAGGAGGAGCTTGCCAGGGAGGAAGCCAGATACAGTTTCCGCAAAACGCTT
>QXXL01000548.1 GCA_009911505.1 Lachnospiraceae bacterium
AAGATAGCGGAGAGTTCCGCAATCCGTTTTTCTGCCGCTTCCAGCTCTTTCTTCTTGGCGGCGTTGCGGCGTTTGCTCCCGTCCTCGGTCTGCTCGGTCAACAGCTTCATAAACCGGGCTTCGTGCCTGGCGGCGTAGCTGGTGACTTTCCGTAGGTTCTCGGTCACTCCGGCGGTCAAAAGGTCGGTGCGGATAAAGTGCGCCGTACAGTCTGCCGTGCGCTTCTTGTAGCTGCCGCATATGTAGCAGTCCTGCCGCCGTTTGTCCGTCTGATAGCGTTGCTGGTACATGACGCTGCCGCAGTCGGCACAAAAGAGCAAGCCGGAGAACAAACCCACTTCATCATAGCGGTTAGGGCGTTTGCGCTGCTTGCGTAGCTCCTGCACACGCTCCCATGTGTCCTTGTCGATTATCTGCTCGTGGTGGTTCTCAAAGATTGCCTGTTTGTCCTCGCTGTTGTAGATAATCTTGATGTGGTATAAAAAAAGTTGACAGCCCATTCTCAAGGATTTGAGATATAATCAAGAGAATAAGGAGTGAACA
>QXXL01000549.1 GCA_009911505.1 Lachnospiraceae bacterium
AGTCCAGCTAATAAATGTCAATAGCAAAATGAGAAAAATCGAAATTATTTTTAAAGCAAAAAAGGCGCACTTACCCCTTGATGAAAATATCATTTTTTCAAAAGATATTGATTCGTTGGATTTACAGTATTTTATGCGGCTATGTCGCATTTAGCAGCATTGTGTTTTTTGATATGCTCCTGCGGAGTAATGATTTCAAAAGGCTTATTGTCCCTGAGTATTGCAAATATCATGTTGCATACTTTGTGTGAAACAGCCCCCATTGCCACGAGTTTGGGTTTTGATTCACATTTTTTGAGGTAGTAATCACGCAGAACCGGATTTTTGGCTTCTCCCGTGCGGGATGTGCCGATGCTTTGTAAAGCCAGTGTATGAACCACCCGCCTGGCTATGGCGGAGCCCCTTTTAGACATTTGGGTTTTTGTGCCTTCAAATTTGCCGGATTGTTTTACTGCCGGATCAAGACCAAAGTAAGCAAAAAGCTGTTTTGGCTTGGAGAATGCAGAAAAATCTCCAATCTCCC
>QXXL01000550.1 GCA_009911505.1 Lachnospiraceae bacterium
GATTGCTGGTTTCAGCAAGTCTTGTTTTTATAAAATATTGTGGCGTAATGTGTGCGCTATTCGTTTCCCGTACTGCCAGTCAGAATAAAATTGGCATATTCTTTCCGGTGTTCTTCCAGATAAATCACTAACTCATAAAACCCTCTGCGGTTGGCAATCACTTGTACGGTTCTCACATCAAACATATTGGTTTCTGCGGTTTCCCGGATCGCTAAAATCTGTTCTTTAACAGTTTCTGTCATCTACGTCACCTCCTCCATATTTGTCTGCCAGGCGTCCTTCCCATACTGAGTCGAGTACGGCATGGCGCAGGATCCCAGTATCAAACCCAGAATCTTCATAACCCTGCCGGATAGTGTCAAAGTAGCTGCGGGACGGCGTATCATATGGATGCAAGGCTTCATTCATGATGTAAACCATGGCGTTGGCTCGTCTGCCGTTTATTGCCATCCGCAGCATCTCTTTGCGGTAAAGATGGGGATAGCCCTCATAGGCATCAAGGGCGCGTTC
>QXXL01000551.1 GCA_009911505.1 Lachnospiraceae bacterium
TGACAGCCCATTCTCAAGGATTTGAGATATAATCAAGAGAATAAGGAGTGAACAAAAATGGCAGAAAACAGGCAATATGACCATGAATACAAAGTACAGGCAGTGAAACTCGCAAAGGAAACCGGACAAGCAAAGGCCGCTAAAGAACTGGGGGTTCCAAAGAATACCATGTATGGCTGGATACGGGCCAACCGCCTTGGCAGCCCCGACCTTGGGACAGGTTCACAAACTCCGCAAAGCGCCATGACGCTTAACCAGGAACTTCTTCAGCTCCGCCACCTGGTTAAGGATCAGGAAAAAGAAATTCGCCGTTTGAAGAAGGAAAATGACTTTCTGGAGGAAGCCAGCGCTTTTTTCGCCGCGGGCCGTCTGAGGTCAGCAAAAACGAAAGAATGAAGTTCATTGCCCTTAAAACCAAAGACGGCGAATTAAAAGGGGATATCTTCTTTTACTGCAGAACCCTTCATGTCAGCAGGCAGGGATTCTACCAGTACCTTGCAAATAAAGACC
>QXXL01000126.1 GCA_009911505.1 Lachnospiraceae bacterium
TCCAGATAGCCGCACTGGTCGGCACACCACGATGCGAAGCAGGCACACCATTCCACACGCCCGCCAAATCCATACCAGCTCCAATAAGGCTGCCCGCCCTCGTTGCCGAGCTGTGTTAAGGCAACTTCTACAATGGCTTGGTTTCCTCCGCTTGTGAATGCCCGCCCGTATGGGTAGTAGCGTAACACATGGGCGGGGTACTGCGTGTCACCGTATTTCTCCCAACCGAGCCGCTGTGCCTGCATTGCGGAAAACTCCACCGCATTTGCATAGGAATAGCCGCCGTAGTTGGTCTTTGCCCATGAGATATACCCGTTGCCGAAGTTGTATCC
>QXXL01000135.1 GCA_009911505.1 Lachnospiraceae bacterium
CAGGACAAAAATCATTATCTCGGAGGCGGGTACATCGAAACACCGAAGATTCAGATGGAGGGGAAATGGCTGGAGGCACTCGGCTTCCACATCGGGGATGCCATCCAGGTAGATTATGAAGAAGGCTCCATCCACATCTCACTTGCACCTCTGGCACAATCTGAATCCGCCATGGTCTGCGATACAAAGACCGGGTACGCATCAAAATAACCCCTGCCTAAGAATAGCAAAACCAAGGGAAGTAGGCATTGATTCCTCAATCAGCCGCCCGCTTCTCTCGGTCTTTCTGTGCTTCTGTTGAATTTCTAAAGAAGAAAATATCGCAACATATTGCGAATCCTAATTGACAGGATATGCACAGCTGCATTATAATATATGCCAAACATCACCCTTTGGAGAAAAACTATGTCCGTGTCTTATGATCCATTATGGAAATTATTGATTGATAAAAAAATGAGTGCATCCGACTTGCGGAAAGCGGCTGGCATCGCCCCAAACACAATGACCCGGATGCGGAAAGAGCAGGAAGTCTCAATCGCCGTCCTGGGCAGGATATGCGATGTGCTGGACTGTGATTATGGCGACATCCTGCACCATATCAAGACAGGAAGGAGTGCGGAGCATGATCGATAAAAAACAGATGACCGAAGAAGAAATAAAACTGAACTTCATTACCCCGGCCATTGAGCGGACATGGCCGAAAAACTGCATCCGCATGGAATTCCCAATAACCAAGGGCCGTATCATGATCGACGGGAAAATAGCCAAGCGCGGAAAAGCATACTTTGCCGACTACCTTCTATGTTACTCGGATGCCAGCCTGAATTTCCCGCTTGCCGTTGTAGAAGCAAAGGATAACAGCCATTCCCCATTAGGCGGGCTTCCGCAGGCAATCAAATACGCCATGCATATGGAAGATGTCCCTTATGCATTTGCATCCAACGGAGACTCTTTTACCATGCATGATATGCTGACCGGGGAGGAAACCACAGATATCCCGATGGATGCATTCCCCTCCCCAGAAGAACTGTGGCGGCGCTACCGGGCTGAGAGTGGTTTTACCGATAATGAGGAGAAGATGCTCTCCGTCCCCTACCATTATAAGGAGGGCGACCATGAGCCGCGCTATTACCAGTGGATCTCCATCAACCGCGTCCTAGCTGCCATTGCACGCGGCGACAGGCGTATGCTGGTTGTCCTAGCCACAGGCACGGGCAAGACACTGGTCGCATTCCAAATCATCTGGCGGCTCCTGCAAGCAGGTATCGTAAAAAGGGCACTTTTCCTCGCTGACCGCGACATCCTCGTTGGACAGCCCATGCGTGATGATTTCGCTCCGTTTGGGAAGAAAATGTACCGCCTTGAGAAACGTGAAATGGATACCGTACACCAGGTCTACCTTTCTTTATACCACCAGATGAAGAACGGGGCGGAAAACTATTACACTGCATATGACCGCGATTTTTTCGACCTGGTCATTGTGGATGAGTGCCACCGTGGAAGCGCCGATGAGGGCAGTTCCTGGCATGAGATATTGGAGTATTTCAGTTCAGCCATACAGATCGGCATGACTGCCACACCAAAGGAAACAAAGGATACATCCAATATCGAATATTTTGGGAACCCGGTTTATACATACAGCTTAAAACAGGGCATTGACGACGGCTTCCTTGCCCCATATAAAGTCATCCGCGTCAACCTGGATATAGACGTAAACGGATATCGCCCTGCCCCTGGCGTACTGGATATCCACGGGAAGCCCCTTGAAGACAGAATCTATGGACAGAAAGATTTTGACCGGACATTGGTAGTAAAAGAACGTACCCTTGCCGTTGCCAGGCGCATTTCTGATTTCCTGAAGGAAACCGGCCGCTTTTCAAAAACCATTGTGTTCTGTGGTACTATGTCAAGAAAAAGTACAAGTTAAAAGTGAACTTTTCTTAATAACACTCCATTTTTTATCCAGCCAATCT
>QXXL01000127.1 GCA_009911505.1 Lachnospiraceae bacterium
TTGCAGGGCGAGCTTGATGCGCTCCATGTCAATCGGGTTCTCCACTTCGGCAGAAACAAGGGCGGCTTTTAATTCCTGCACGCCGCACTCGATGGAATATTCGGGGTCTTTGATGCCGTTCGGCTCATGGGGGTATTTCCTGTTGAAGCTCCCCTCCGCCGCCTGCATCGGGTCGCTACCTTTGCCGCCAGATTCCTGCATCATCACCGCCTTGATAAGCTCCACATATTCGGGGATTCCGTACTGCTTCGCATACTTCTG
>QXXL01000128.1 GCA_009911505.1 Lachnospiraceae bacterium
TTAACTGCCGCAATGGTCGCCTTGACCGTGCCTTTCGTTGCTTCGGCTGTCGCCTTTGCGGTGGCTTTCGCTGTCTGCGCCGCTTTCTGGGCGGCTTTGGCAGACGCTTTCGCCGTTTTCTGCGCCGCCTTTACGGTCTGCGACCTGGTCTTAATCGCTGTCTTGGCTGTCGCCTTTGCGGTTTTCACGCCTTTTTCCGCCGCCTTGACCGTGCCTTTGGCTGTGGTCTTGACGGTCTTTTCCGCATTTCTGGCAGTTGTCTTTATCGTCCGCTTTCCCTGCTGTCTGGTCTTTATCAGTGAGTTTGCCGCCGTCTGGGGCATTTCGGTCTTGGCAGAAGCAGCAGAAACAGCGGGACGGCTTGCAGTCCCTTGTATTTCCTGCAAGCCGTCCTGTCCCATTGTACGCACGGCGTTCTGTCCTGCCTTATTCCGCATTGTTTTCTGCTCTGCGGCTTTCTTCTCCCACTTTGCTTTAAAATCGGCGATTTTGTCCTTTGCCTTACCGATATTTTCCCTTGTAATCTGGGCGTTTTTCTGCCCCTGTTTATTGAATTGATGGATGCCCTCGTCCTTGATACGCCCCGAAGCATGGGAAACCTTGTCGGCGGCATATTCCGTGGGGGAATTTTCCTCCGCATAATATCCCTGCTCCGCCTTGTCCTTTGTCTTTGCGTAAGCGGATTTCATGCGCCTGCCTGCTATGGCGGCTTTGTCTAAAGTCTTAATCGTTCCTTTGACCGCATCTCTGGTCTTTATATCAGCCATAAAATCCGACCTCCTTTCCCAGAAGATTTGCGGTCATGTCAGTTTACCTTTTTTGCCACGACGACAAGCCTGCCGTTCTGGGCGGAGTATTCGCAGGTGGAGAGGGTAATGAGCCTGTCGCCGTATTGGGCTGTCACGCCCGTATCATACAAGGCAAGCTCCTTGCACTTCCCGACAAAGGCATCAAATTCTTTTTCATTCTCCGCATTGACAAAATCATAGTAGCGGTAGCCCTCCGAACTGTACGCAACCGTCTTAAAAACGACGATGATTTCATAGCTCCCCTGCTCCGTGAGGGTGTCAAACTGGACAGTTTTATGCTTCTCATAGAAACTCTTGGATTTGTAATTTTCCAACGCCCCGAACATCCTGCCGCCTTTGATGTGGTGTCCGTAGATAACCAGATTGTCGCTTGTGGGGATGTCGCAGTCCTCTTGGATATACGGCACGCCTAAGTCACTGTATTCCTTTTCAAAGCTGTGCTTCAGATAGAAGTTGGGATTGTTCTTGCTCTGCATGACGGGGTAGTTGATGCTTGTTCCGTCAATGGCAATCCACCCGACCATATCCTCATTCTTCAAATACAGTTCTTTGTATTTTGCCAATATATCCTCGCCCTCGCTGACGGGCGTATCCTTATCTTTTGGCGGTTCTTTCTCTGGCTCGGCGTTCTCCACGACCTCGGCAATCTCCGCAAAGGCTTCCGTCTGCTCATCTATCTGCTGGTAATGGCTGTAAATCTTAAAGCCGCAAAAAACCGCTGCTCCTAAAAAGGCAACAGCGGCGGCAATACAGAGAATACATTTATAGTTTTTCAGATTCATAAATTATTCCTTTCTTTATTCTGCCCTGCTTTCTGGGCATAGAAATATGCCCGCAGGGTGTTTCCTATTTTCTTGTTTTCAGTTACCGTGTATGCTCCGCCTGCTTCTTGGGCGTGGGTAAATCCCTGCAATATTCGGGATACCTTGCCTTGATGCCCTCCATGAAATACGGGGCGAACTCGCAGCAAAACAGTTCCTCTGGCGTGGAGAGTTTCTCACGCCCCTCCTCGGCGTAACCGTTCCAGAGGTTAAAGGCAAGGCGGCAGACCTTGACCGTGCCGCTCGTCTGCCATCCGCCGTGCATCCCCTCTGGCTTGATGCAGTCCGTCTTAAAATCAAACATGGCGTTGATGTTCCGCCTTGTTTCCCCCGCAATCCCCATCACATAGAAGAATGCCCTGTGGTAGCAGTCGTTTACCCTGCATTTCATCATGCTTTCCAGAAAAAAATCACGGTGGGCTGCGTTGCGAAACCTTATCTCTGACATAAAAATCCCTCCTTTTAGCACTCCCCAAATTTCGTCGTCATCAGCTTATACAGCTCCGTATTGCGTGGGAATTTGTTGACGAACGGCACGAGGGAGCTGCCGACTTTCAATAATCCCTGCCCCGCACCGACATTCGTGATATAGCTCATCTGAAGGTCGGAGATATTAAGGAGCTTCGCAAGCTCAATACGGTCTGTGGACGCTTGGTTCAGCATGATGATAAACTCGCTGTTGGCAAGCATCGTCCTCGCCGTATGGCTCTGCAATAGGTCATCGACATTTTGTGTGATGCCCGTGCAGTACGCCCCGTACTTACGCACACGCTTCCAGAGGGTAAAGAGGAAATTGGCACTATACTCATGCTGGAACAGCAGATAGATTTCATCAATGAAGATAAAGGTGTTCCTGCCTTTCGCCCTGTTCTGGGTGATGCGGTTTAAGATGCTGTCGAGGACGACGAGCATACCGATAGGCTGTAACTGCTTGCCCAAATCCAGAATATCGTAGCAGATAAGGCGGCTGTGGGTGTCCACATTCGTATGCTTGGCAAAGGTGTTGAGAGAGCCGTCCGTGAAAAGCTCAATCGCAAGGGCGATTTCCTGCGCTTCTGGCTCGTCCTGCTTTAATAATTCCTCACGGAAGTCCTGCAAGGTCGGCGGCGTCCCCATATAGTTGCCCTGCTGGTAGTAGCGGTAGACGCCCGCCGTGCAGCGGTCAATGATGGACTTCTGCTTTGCACCCAAACTTGCACCTCCGATGAGCTGCTCGCACAAAGACAAAATAAACTCTGATTTCAAGATGACGGGGTTTGCACCGTCGCCGTAATCAGAGTTCATGTCCATCGCATTGATGTGGTTGTCGCTCGTCGCCGAGATGTGGATGACCTCGCCCTGCATGGCTTTCACAAGAGGGGCGTACTCTCGTTCGGGGTCTATTACCAAGACATCGGCGTTGGGGTCGGTCAGGATGATGTTCGTCATTTCCTCCTTTGCCGTGAACGACTTGCCCGCACCAGACACGCCGAGGATAAAGGAATTTCCGTTCAGCAGGTGGCGGCGGTTTGCGATTATCATATTTTTACTGATGACGTTCTGACCGTAATACACGCCGTCCTTATGGTAGATTTCCTGCACACGGAAGGGGATAAACACCGCAAGGCTCTCCGTTGTCAGCGTCCTTAACGCATCAATCTTCCTCACGCCGAACGGCAGGGCGGTGTTCAGCCCGTCCATCTGCTGGTACTTCAGCACGGCAAACTGGCAGAGATGCTTCCGTGCCGTCGTAAGCAAAGCTTCCGTGTCATTGTCAAGCTGCTCTTTGGTGTCTGCGGTATGCACCATCGTAAGCACCGCAAACATCATCCTCTGGTCACGGGTCGTCAAATCATCGAGGAACTCCTTGCTTTCCTTTCTCTGCTGTTCCAAGTCGTAGGGGATGACGGCGGAAAAGTTGTTGTTCTGGTTCTGCTTCCTCTGCCAGTTCGTGATGTTGGTTTCCACGCCCAGAAGACGGTTCTCCACCTCCCGCACGGCTTCGTCCGTCGGGACAGGCACGACGTCAACGGAGAGCATCATGTTACGGTTTAATTCGCAAAGCTCCGCCACCATGCTGTCCTTGATATAGGCGGCATACTCACGCAGGAAAATCACACGCCCATAACGGTTGCCGATGCGGAAATAATCTTTCTCAAACTCAAAGGAGTCGGGACAGATATAGTCCTTGAAGTCGTGACCTTTCCGCATAGCCTGTGCCATGTCAAAGGAAAACGCCGTTTCCTCGCCCATACGGTAAAAATCATGGAAGATACGCAGCTTGTCATTCGCATCCAGTTCCGTACACTTTGAGCCAAGACGGTTAAAATGCCCGATAAGGTCAGCACCGACACGGGCAAAATAGTTCCTCGCTTCCTCAATGTTCTTCTTGCAGACGGAAACAGTCACATACTTGTCCTGCACGGTGGAGTTAGCTCCCGTCGCCTTGTCAAGCAGCATCTTGTTATACTCTTTGCGGTATTTATCCAAATCGTCCTCCGCCATCGGGATTAAGATTGTCTGCTCAAAATCCGCTTTATTGAGCCTGCGGTTGTTTATCGTGATTTTCGTGGTCGCCCCGCTGTCGAGGGCGTTTAAAAGCTCCGAGTATTCGAGGAACATCGCTTCCTTGTCCTCACGGCTCGCCACGGCGTAGTTGATGTCCTCAAACTTGAATGTCTTTGCGTATTTGTTCCTGCCCACAAGGAAAATGCCGTCCTCCCACATGGTCTTTAACGGGATGACCGCCTGCACCGACTTCGGCACAATGAATTTCTCCCTGTCCTGCTTGAACAGCGTTTTCAGCGTCTTAATCATGGTCTACCTCCTTGCGCTTTCTTGATTTCTTATTTTTCTTTCTGGCTTTTTCAGCCTGTTTTCTCCGTTCCCGTGCCGCTTTGCGCCTTGCCCTCCTGCATTTTTTCTTTTTCTTATCCTGCACGGCGGGCAAGCCCTTTTCATGGGCTTCAATGGCGTTCTTCATCGCTTCGTAATAAAGATTCTCTGGGGCAAATAAAATCTTCTTCGGCATCAGAAACTGCGACTTTATCCATGCCCACACAAACTGCTCGGCGGTCATGCCGTTATACCTTACAAAGCCCATGACCGCAAAAGGGGAAGCCCCCAAGATGCACATCCAGCTCAATGTTTCCGTCCCAAACCTGCCACGGAGCAGGAAGAACAAGCCGACCGCCACGCCGCAGGCAAGCACGGAAAACAGGAACTGCCGCATCGACAGCCCGAAGAACATGGATTCCGTGTAGTTGCGGATTTCCTTATTTATCTTGACTTCCATATCAGCACCTCTCCTCCCCGACATCCCCCGTCGAAATAAAGAGGATGCTGCGTTTTGGGATATATGCAAATCCAGAAATGGCATCCCCGATTTCAAATATCTCGTTATCGTCAGCTTTTTCAAATTTTCCGACCAGTCCTTTTTCAGCAGGCAGGTCATAGGCTTCGGAAGCCCCGATGACTTCTCCATTTAGCAAATGGATATTATAATTCTGGCAATACTTCGTTTCTTTTTTCATTTCAATTTTCCTTTCCTGTTGGATAATTACAAGCCCATCATCTCACGCACAACACGGTCTGCCATCTTGACCGCACCGACAAGGACGAGCATATTGAACACCAATTCCCCGATATAGCCCCATACCATCGTGACCGCCGCCGCATCGGGGTTGACTGCGGGCGGGGACGCCGCAAACACCGAGAAGATGATGCAGGCAAGCACGATGATTGCCCCCTCAAGGCACACGGCGGAGTAGCTCTTGATGAAGCTCTTGCCCACGCTCTGGCTCGGCTCCCCCGCAAACGAGGACAGCGGCACGGGGGCGATGGCGGTATATAAATATAGCTTAAAAAACCTGCCGTACACCGACATTATCATAATGAACGACAATACCGTGATGAACAGCCCGCCTATCAGCGTGACCGCCCAGAGAGGGATGCTCTCGAAAAAGCCGCAGTCCTCGACGGCTGTCACTATCTCTGTCGGCAGCACGGTCTTTTGTGCCGAGCCGAAGCCTGCGGCTTTCATGATTGCAGAAATCACGCCCTGCACGATTTTGAACAGAGCCATCATCAGCTCCAAGCCGTAAGTGACCGCACCTTTCGCAAGGGCGAAGCGGATGAACAGCTTCAATGCGTGTTCGGGCTTCTTCACGCTTGCGAAGTCGCCGCAGGTACGCATCACGCCGACGACGAAAAACAGCACGAGCAGGGCAAGCCCTATCGCCTGCAACGCTCCGTGGATGTCAACGATGACTTTCCATATCGCACCGCCTTTAAAGGTTTCTGGGGATTGGGTGATGAGCTGCCATATCTCGGCTAACTTTTCATTCCATGTGTCAAGGGCGTTCTCCAAGTTCTGGACTACCCAGTTGTCTGACATTCGACCACCTCCGTTCTTAAAATTTGATAGCGGGGCAAGTTCCGCAGAGCGGATCTGCCCCGTTATCTTATCTTGTGTCAGTCTGTTATTTCAGTCTGTTTTGGATTAGCCTGTGATGAGGGTCAAAATCTCTTTCGCAAAGGTAATCACAACGCCGCCCGCCAGTGTGAGGAAACCGTTCGCCCTCTGGGACGGGTCGTGGGATTTCAGCGACAAGCCGACCTGCACGATGCCGAAGCCGAGCATAATCATCCCGACCGCCCGTATCAGACCGAAGATGAAATTGGAAAGGTTGTTGACGACGGCAATCGGGTCATTGGCGGCAAAGGCGGTCATGGATGTGCCAAATACCATCATAACGGCAAGCACCGCCACGCAGTAATGGCGGAAGCCCTTTTTTACCTTGCCTGTCATCGGCAGTTTCTGGGTTGCTTTCTTCTCGTTTTTCTGGAAAAGTTTCATAGGGTAAATCCTCCTTATAAATTGAATATTTCTTCCAAGTCCTCATCGGACAGAAGCTCATAGGATGTGCTGACAGGGTTAAGCGCAACAGCGTCTTTTGGAATATCCCCGCCAAACACAAAGGTTGCGACCGCCTGCGTCGGCTCGCCGTGGATATACGGCGGCTTCCCCCCGTCGGCGGTCAGTTTCACATTCGGGTGTTTCAGGATGTCGTACTTCAAATCCATGACGGGGCGTTCCCCACGCACAAAAAGAAGTGCGTAGCGGTTGTCTAGCATACGCACCTCGTCTGGCGTTAAAAGCTCACGCCCCGAAATCTGGTAGTTAGTGGAATAGTTGCCGCTCCGCCCAGAGCTTTTCCCGTAGGTGTTGGTGTCTATCGTGGCTTTTCCAAGAAGCTCACTTACAAACTTATGGGTACTCTGCTCGTTGCCGCCGAGATAGAGGAACTCATCGGCATTGCCGACAATGCTTTCCCACTGTTTCTCAAACAGGGCTTTGAGCTGTGCCAGATTTTGCAGGATAATCGAAACGGACACGCCCCTTGACCTCATAACTGACAGTATCTTGTCAAAGTCATCGGGCAGCGAAACATTGGCAAATTCATCCATAATAAACTGGCAGTGGACGGGCAGACTCCCGCCGTACTTATGGTCGGCGAGGTAGAATAACTGTTGGAATAGCTGCGTGTATAACAGCGACACAAGGAAATTGAAACTGGTGTCGTTGTCTGGTATCAGTGCGAACAGTGCGACTTTCTTCTCCCCCAAAGACGGCAAATCCAATTCATCTGTGGCGGTCAATCCTGCAAGGCTTTCCAGATTAAACTTCTCAAGCCTTGCGGCAAGGGTTATCTGGATGCTCTTTAGCGTTTTGGCTGAACCAGAATGGTAATCTCTGTAATACTTTAATGCGATATGCTCTGGGTTTACCATCTCCAAGCGGTCAAACAATTCGTCAAGCGGGCTTACATAGCTGTCGTCATCCTCCCTTACCTCACCTGCCCTTAAAAGCTCCATCACCATCGGGAAATTCTGTTCCTCTGGCGGGGCTTCGTATTTCAGATAGAACACGAGGGACAATAGAAGCATACTCGCCGCCGTGTCCCAGAACGGGTCTTGCGACTGTGAGCCTTTCGGCGTGGTCGCCTTAAAGAGATTCGTCACAAGCCGCTGCACGTCGTTGTCGTTCCGAAGATAAACAAACGGGTTGTAACAGTGGCTCTTGTGCATGTTGATTAAATCAAGCACACGCACCTCATAGCCTTTCTTTTCCAAAAGCCCGCCCGTGTCACGGACAATCTCGCCCTTTGGGTCTAAGATTACCATTGACGTGTTGCACTGCATCACGTTCGGCTTACAAAAAAATCTGGTCTTTCCTGCACCAGAGCCGCCCACCACGAGGATATTCAGATTCCTCCTGTGCTTCTTCCCGTCAAGCCCGATGCGGACGCTCTGGGTCAGCAGCTTGTTCTCCGATGCGTCCTTATCTCGGTATTTTTTATTAAGCGTACCTGCGTTGCCCCATTTGGCAGAGCCGTGTTCCTCCCCTTTGCGGTAGTTCCTGCGTGTGGAAAAATAAACGCCGATTCCCATGCCGTAGGCAAGCAGAAAAATAAGGACAGTTTTCACGCTGTCCTTACACACCGTTATGGAAAACGGATTCTCGATTGCTGCGGATAAGTTGCCGATTATCTCCACGATGCCGCCGCTGATATAAGGGGCTGTCAGCAGGGCAAGCCACACGACAGGGATAATGCCGCATAAAGAGAGGATTAAGCCCGCCTTGTAATCATCACCGTTCTTCATGGCACTTGCACGGGGCGACCTTTACTTTCTTGGTCGGGGCGAATGCCACCCTGCTTATCAGCTCGTCAACAGGCTCGGTGGGGCGTTCCTCCTGTATCTGCTGCGTCCGCAGGGTGTTGAGGGCATTGAGGACGATGTTCTTATCGTATTTATCCAATGCCAGATGGTATCGTTCTTCTTTCATTGGCTGCACCTCCGATTAGCGTTCCTGCTCTTTGGATTTGGGCGGCTTGTTCTTTTCAAGGCTCTTATACATGTCCGACTGGATTTCGCCGAGGACGTCACGCATCGAGCCAAGCTCGCCTTTAAATTCCTGCGTTTCCATACCCTCAAATTCTTTCGGGAGCTTGTCAAAGCTAAAACCTTTCGTGTCCACGCCGTAGCGGGAGCTTACCATATAGGCAACGCAGAACGATTTGAACTCTGAAGCGTCACGGCTTTCCTTATGCTTGAAGTCAAAGACCGCCGCCGACACTTCCTTTGCCATGCTGACAAAGAGCTGTTCCTCGGAAAGCCCCGTCTTGATGAAGATGGTCTGCTGTGCGCTGTCGTAGAACGCAGGCAGCTCAAGGTCGTCCACTGGCACAAAGGAAACGGGGCTTGCGTCAATCATCGCCGACACAAGCTCCCGCATGGTTTTGGCTTCCTGCGGCTGCTGCCTGTCCTTTGCCGAGGTCTGGGAAATGTCATAGACTATCTTGGCGTTGTAGCCGACCGCCTTTGAGCCGTCCTCCCGCTCATACTCTTTCCCCGGCTCAAGGATGGTGACTTTCTGTGCGTCCTTGTCCACATAGGCACGGCTCTGTTTCCAACTGCCGTAATCTTTAAGCTGCGTCGCTTCGGGCATCTGTGCCGAAACCAAGATGGCGTTGTTGACGGAGTAGCGGTCAAAATGCCCCTGCACGTCAAGGTACTGGCGAAAGCTGTCGCCGTCCGCCATCATTTCAGAACAGGTATTGTCAATCAGCCCATAGGCTTCTTTCCGCTGCTCCTGCTTTTGGGCAGCCCATTCCTCTTTGTTAAAGGCTCTGTTGCCGCCGCTGAATACATCATAAATGCTCATGCTTATCTCGCTCCTTTCGATTTTGGTTTCCGTTTCCGCTTCTGGGGCTGTTTATGCTCCGTCTTTCCTGCGGGCGGTTTCTTCGACCTGTCAGAAGATTTCTCTTTTGCAGGGGAAACATCCGCTTCCTGCTCCTTGCGGCTCTCCTTTATCTTCCGCAGTTCTTCCCTGACTGACGGTTTCTCCGCCTTAGCCATAGCAGCCCCCTCTGCGGGCTTCCTTTGCTGCTTTAAGGTAGGCTCGGACAGAGGGGATTTTTCTGTCTTTGCCACCGAGGGGTTTGGGGCGTTTTCCTCCTTTTGGAGCGGCTTGCCCATAAGGGCGTCCATGAGCCTGTCTTTCTCCGCCTTTTCCTCCACGCCGACGTCTGGCTCTGGCTGACCGTCCTTTGCATCTGCATCTTTTACATCTGCGGTTTTGTCAGCTTTCGCCTTTTCCCCTTTCGATTTCTCCGCTTCGGTCACAATGGAAGCAGTATCTACCGACGCAAGGCTGAACCGCTCCACAATGCGGCTGATTTTCGATGCGTCCTCGGCTCTCGCAATCACGTCCACCTCCGCATTGGGGTCTTTGTTCCCCCTGTCTGCCAAAACGCAGTAGAGTACGCCGTATTTCTTCGCTTCCTGCGTGAACTTCTTCAAGTCGCCGCTCTTTACGGTAAAGACTTTCAGCTCCTTGCCAGAGCGGAGCATGTTTGTGAGCCTTGCCTTTCCTTTGGTTTTCTGTTCTTCCTTTAAGATGGAATATAAGAGGATGGCGATGTTCTTCGCACCCGCCCCCGTGATTCTGGCTGCGACCTCAAATCCCTCCAAGCTCATCCTTACGATTTGCTCCGCCGCTTCGCCGCCTGTGTTCATGCTTCATCAGCTCCTTTCCTTTCTTCTCTTTTTCGTCTGCCCGTATGACATTTAAATTTTCTTTGAGGGTGTCGCTGCGGGCTTCGATTCCCTCACATAATCTGACCTCCCTCCGCAATGTTTTCATACGCCCCGTGATTTCCGACAGCCGAGCCTTGACCGCTTCCTTTTCTTTGCCGCTTGCCTTGCGGCTCTGGGAGTAAAGCCCCTTGCGCTGTTCGGTCAGCTCCTGCATCTCGGATTCCAGAGAGCCTTTATAAGACAAAAGCTGCCCCGCCGTGTCGATATGGTTGCGGCAGAGCAGCCTTGTTTCGTTTGTGATGGCTTCCATCTTCAGCAAGTCATCTTTCAGAAGATAGTGAAGCCTTGCATAGTTCTGTTGTTTCTTCTTTGGCAGGATGCCGAGCTTGTAGCAGTAGTGGAGATACAGCCCACGCAAGCCGCCGATTTTCTTTGCGTCTTTCAGAGAGCCACGGACACGGTACACTTTGACCTGCGGCTGTTCTCTGGAAAAGTTCTGGAATTTGACCGCATAGGAATTTTCCCTTATGCGTTCCGTTATCCGCTCATTGGTGTAGTCCCCGCCGAGCTTGTAGAGCCGCTTCGGTCTTTGCCATCCCTTGCCGATTATCGTCCAGTATTTTCGGTTGGGGTCAAAATTGATGCGGTATCCCATTTCCGACAACTGGCGGTCAAAGTCTTTCAGCGTGAACGATTTTGAGATGGCTTCGTCCACCGCCTGCCGTGCCACGCTGTCCCTCGTAGGCAGACCGTTTTTCTCGGCTTGGCAGAGGACATAGGGCTTCTTCCTGCCGCTTGGATGTTCGATGACCGATAAGGAATACTCACGGCACAATTCATCCGAACGCTGACGGAGCAGCCGCAGGTTCTTCTTGTTGTCGTGGTAATGCCTGCCGTCAATATAGGAAACAGAGTTGACGACAAAGTGGTTGTGCAGGCATTCCGTGTTCAGATGTGTCGCCACGATTACTTGAAACCTTTCTCCCCACATCTTCTCCGCCAGCTTCACGCCGACCTCATGGGCAACCTCTGGTGTGACCTCGCCATGCTTGAAGCTCTGGAAGCCGTGGTAGCAGACAATCTCGCTCTGGTCGTTCCATTGGGCTTTTGCCATCATCATCTCGTCCCTTGCGGTGGCAGGGTCGCAGTTTACGCCCGTGACGAAAAACTGCCGCTCGGTCTTGTCGCCGTTGGTGGCGTACTTCATCACGTCACCCATCGCCTGCAAGTCCGCATCCGTATATTTGGGGTTGGCGGTCTTCTCTGGATTCTCGGCATAGTCGATGGGGTGGTCGAGCCTGCCCTTTACGTCCCATATCTCGCAGACCGCCATCAGCCAGACATCTTCCTCGGCACAAGGTAGCACTTGCCCACGTCCAGACGGAAGTCCCGCCAACGCTTGGCTTCGTCATAGAGCATCGGCGTGTCCACAAAGTTTAGGGCGTTCGCTTTTGCCGCAAGCTGGTTGATGCGGTTGCCGATGGCGGACAGCTCCCGCATGATTTTATAAAACTCTGGGTCTGGCTTCTCGCACAGGCGGTAGCCCATGACCATCGACTGGAGCAGGGCTTGTCTGGAATGCCCCGCCCGCTCTGCAAGGGAGCAGAGGTATTCAGCTTCTTCCTCGGTCAGTCGGAACAGTATCTGCACGTTTCGTTTCCGCATCCAAATCCCCCTTTCCCTCGGAGAGCCTGTTAACCTGCAGCACGCACATACACGCCACGCCGAACATCCCTCCGAGCGTTGTGCCGAGAGCGAAGAACAATAAATCTCTCATCCTTAAAAACTCCTTTCTTCCTGCCGCACTCTGGCGGCGGTCTTTTCCACGGGGTATTAGGGGAGCTTTCCCCTAACAAGCGAATTTTGTTTCCATCGGAAGATGGATAACCAAATTCAGTGCTTGGTAAGACGTGTCTTTAATCCCCACCCTCATGACAGCATCCTTTACATACCGTTCTGAAGCACGGACACTCCGAACAGCAGCCGTCCTCAAAATCCTCTCCCTCGGATTCGATTTCTTCCCCTGCATCCTCCATAGGGTCGTTAATCTCGGCTTCGCCGCAGACAAAATCCTCTTGGGAAAACTTCACAAGGTCGGTATCAAACAGGACGGTCTTTAACTTCTCCGCCGCCTGTTCGGGGCTGTCGGCATGGATGGAAACGGTCTTTGCATAGTGGGCGACAAGGGTCACTTCATAGTTTTTCAATCGGTCTTTCCTCCCTTTTGGTCTTAAATTTAATGATAGTTACGTTGTTCCTAACAGAAAAATCTTCACGCAGTCAGCGGGCATCCCTTCTTTCACGGCTCGGTTTCTGCCTTGCAATCCCCAGATAGGACATTAAAAAATCGTTGAAGTCCTTGCCAACTGGCGGCGGTTCATCAACGATTTGGTAGTCTTTCTGCAATAATTCTTTCAATGCGGCGGTACATAAACGACCTGCCCTGTCCTTATCCAGATGCAGAAATATGGTCTTGATTTGTGGATTTGCTTTCAAAAAAGTCGTGAGGGCAATAGGAATTTTGCTTTCTTTCAGCTCTTTCTTCGGCTGATATACGCCCGACAGCGAGAGAAGATTCTCTGCCTTATAATCCTTTCCCTCGCATTTTAAATAGGTGGCATAGGATAATAAATCAATGGCGGCTTCAAATAAATGCACGGCATCGGTCGGGTCTTTTGCCAGAAGCCGAAACGAATACCGCTTGTCGCTGCCCGATGCGTCACGCTTGAAGTTCCCCATCGTGCCACGGCAGGCAGCATATTTTGGCGTTCCGTTCTCATCTTTCCCGATAAAAACGGCGTTGTGGTAGTCGGCACTCTCGAAAATAATCCCCTCGGCAATGCACTCTTGAATAATCTGGTAGTCAATGCCACGCCCGAAAAGATACTCTGCCACCCTGTCACAATTTTTGTTCTTCGGCGGCAGGAGCAGCACCTTTGGCTCGTCTTTCTTCACGGCAGGGGGCGGCGGTTTCCAGTCCGCCATCGTCTGCCCCGTGAGGGTTTCCACGGCTTCCACAAATCCGTATTCCTTGACTTTCATCAGATAGTCAAGGGCAGAATAGCCGCCGAAGCCCCTCGACCACCAGTACCATTTTCCGTTGGAAATCTTTAGGCTGTCATGCTCGGCGGTACAGTAGACGTTCGTCGTGCCTTTGACTTTGACAAGGTTGCTCGGCTCATAGGCTCTAAGATAGGAGAGTAAATCTATCTGCCTTGCCTGCTCAAGCACGTCGGGGTCAATCTGCACATAGGGTCTGTTACTTCTCATTCAAATAAAATCACCTCCAGAAATGAATTTAGCCGAAGGATTTTCGCTAATGAAAACCTCTCGGCTATGTAATAAATTCAATATTAATTCTAATTTAAGTTGTCTGAAAACCGTAATTTATTGTTTGACAGCATTCTTTCTGTTTCAATCTACAACATTCTCTCAATTATAATGACTAAAGAAAATATTTATTCTATTAAATTAGGATATCCTACATCTAAATCATATCCTGTACCATCTTCATTTCGTTTTAATTCGTAATATTGAATATACTCGTTTGTCATGCTGTCCGCAAACCAGATAAAAAATGTGACTCTTTTTCCCATTTTGTATGTTTGAACATTTAGTAATATTTCTTTTTTCTGATTTACTGTAAATACTTCTTTAAAGCTTATACCAGTTAAGTTTTCTCCCGTTCCAAAAGTTAAAGTGTTTGCAAATCCGTTTCCTATATTTGTAATAGATAAATATATAGGATAAAACTCTTGTGTAGCTTTTCCCTCTACATATTTTGGCTCATCTGCGATTTGAAATTTTTTTACAGTTCCAGATGGTTTTCCCACCACTTCTACATTAAGAAATGGCTGAATACTTTGTCTTTCCTTTTTTCTATCAGCTTCACGGGTAAACTGTATTGTATAAAAAACACCAAAAATTGCAATCGTTCCAGAAAATACACCACCAATGATGCCACCCCAGTACGATGCTAGCGACCCAATCCAAGTTGCGTTAGCATCATTATCAATGGATAATTTGCCTATACTACATCGTATCACCTCTTCACACTTCAAGGACAATAATACAAATAAAATAGCGATAATGATACCCATTAAAACTGGCTTTATCCATTTTTTCTTTTTGCGTTTTAATTGATTCTTTCCAAATCGCGATATATCCATTTCATTTTTCATTTACTCAACCGCCTTTTCAAATGCCACCGTCTGCTCCTTCATAGAAATCTTCTTAATCAATTTTTACCGTTTATTATTTTATCATTTTAATAATTTTCTCTGCGACACTATCTATATTCATATCTGATGTATCTATTCTAACTGCATCAGAATAATGATTTTTCAAATATATAGTTGCAGTTTGAAAATACGTTTTTGCTAAATCCACATCTCTATTTTCTTGGTTTTCTATACGTTGATACAAAATCTTTTCTGATGCAGTTAAGATAAAATGATAGCATTCAACATCTACAAAAGTATTTACAAGTTTCTGATTACAATAATCATTAATCAATGCAATCGGAACAATTATATAATCATAATCTCCGCCTTGTATCAAAGTCAATATTTTATTTCTAAGTGCATCAATCAAATATCTTTTCGCTTCAGGATACCTTTCTCCAAAAAAATCAGAAATAGAATTTGGTTTATATTCCTTTTGCAAAGCATCAAACTCAAGTAAACACATATTATTAATTCTTTTAGCAATTACATTGGCAACAGCAGTCTTTCCACTCCCAAAAGTTCCATCTATCCATATTATTTTCATATTCTCACCTGCAACTTCTTATTTATTGCTCTTATTGTACATCCAGATTATGAATTTTTCAAGCCAGTCAAGCTATTGCATTTCTGCTCCATAGAAATATTATTCCTTTTAAGCTATATAAAAAGACGGCATCAACACTCACGCCAATACCGCCTTTTTCTCGGTCAGTCCGTTATAAAATCCCTGCCTTTTTCAGATACCCCACGCTGTCATAGCAGCCACGGAAGTAGACCGACTGCATCTCCATGTCTGTAAGTTTGTTCCTAAGCTCCATCACTTTAATCAGTGCGGCACATTCTTCCTCGGTCAGTTCCGCCGCTGTTTCCGTGTCAAACACGCCTAAGACTTTCGGATATTTCTTATACAATCCCTCAATCTCGGCTCTTATGGCACGGTATTCCTCGTTTTCTTTGGACAGCTTTGCTATGACAGAGCTGAGGTATTCATTAAAGACATTGCTGTGGGCATCCACAAAAGTTTCAAATCTGAACGCATCAGACATTCTTCCTCACCTCCAATTTTTTCTAATCGTCCTTATTATAATACCCCAAAATCAGCAGTACAAATGTGCAAACTGGATTTAACGCTCCCTATCTGTGCATTTTTTCTCTGGCTGCTCATCGTTCCGCTCTGGCTCATCGTCAATCACGGAGTTGTCTTTTTCATTCAGATTCAGTTCGATATTGAGTGCGTTGAGCCGTTCCGTCTTTTCTTTCAGTTCATTTTCAAAGGCAAACGGCTTCTTTACTTCCTCTTTTGCGGTTTCAAGCTGTGCGATGGTTTCCTCCTTTCTGGTCTTGGCAGCTTCCAGTCTTGCGGGGAGCTTGGCAATCTCATTCTCGATTCGAGTAATGTTACCGAGAGCATCCGTTCCTAAATCTACCTTATATTTCCTCATTCCGCAAAGGTTCAGACAATAGTGTGCATTGACAGTATCATAGAAAACCTCCATTTGAAAGCCACGGTAGCTGCCGATTTGTATCGGCTGTGACAGCGGGTTTTCCTTGCAGATGGCAAGGAGCATCCCGCCTGCATCCGCTTTTTCTTTGTAGGTCACGCCGTTTAGGGTCATCGGGCAGAACTTGTCCTCGCCCTGCGGCATATGCCGGCTTGCAATCTTGGCATCATTCCCGTAGCCTATAATGCGTTCCCCATACTCCTTAATCTCCTGCGGATAGTGCTTTAATATCCTGTCCTCAAGGTCATAATGCTCGGAAAGGTAGCTCTGCTTCAAGACTTTCAGCTTCGCCACCTGCATATCCAAATCCATTTTTTCCTTGAAACGCTCGTCGCCCGTAGCCAGCATTTTTACTTCCGCAAAAGAGAGGGCGACCTCGTCCATGTCCTCGGCAGAACGCACGGGGCTTTTGCTCGTCATTATCTGAGAAATAAATTTCTGCTTTCCCTCCACGAGCTGATAGAGGTACGCATCGAATGTTTGTTCCGTTACATAGCGGTAGACTTCGACTTCTGGAAACATATTTCCCTGGCGTTCCAGACGACCAAGCCTTTGCTCCAAGTCAGTCGGTCATTTTTTGCGGACAGTTCAATACATGCCATCCGTTTCTGCTCCCTGCTCCTGCGTTTGCTCTCGTTTGACTTCTCCCTCTGCATCTTCTTGGCGCAAACGGGACAATACTTTGATATGCCAGAGCCAGGGACGTATTCAATGTTGCACACCGTACAGTGTTTGGCGGGCAATGCTGTCCATCGTTTCGTGGGTGTGATATGTAATTCACCGACAAAGCCGATGAATTTATAGTAAATCTTGATTTCCTGCTTCACTGTTCCGTCTGTCATCTTCTCACGCTCCGAAACAAGTATCTTGTCTATCAAGGCGTTTACAATCGTTGCGTCCAGTTCCTTTAAGCCTTGGTAGTTGCGGATAAGGGAGAGGAAGTCACGGATTCCCTGCGATTTCTCATAGCTTTCATTGAGCGTTTCCGTTACCTCTTTCAGCCTTGTTTCAATTTCAAGCTGTTCTTTCTGGTATTTCTCCGACATCATCTCAAAATTCCGCTCGGTGATACGCTCCATGACTTTATCCTCATAGAGAGAGGAAAACAGCCTGTCAAGCTCTGCAAGGCGTTTGTTCAGCTTCTTCCGTTCTTTCTCCATTGCTTTTGCTTTGCTCTGGTCTGTTTCCGTTAGCCGCTTTTCTATGGCTCTCACCGCCCGCTCGTCATTCACCGCCATATCTGCAAAACGGTTGATGTCGGCAAGCACGGCGTTGAATAAATCCCTCGCTTCAATGGCGTGTGCAGTACACATGACGTTTCCATACCTGCCATAATTATTGCAGGTGTATTGTACGCAGTCGATGATGTCGGGGCGTTTTCTTCTGTTGGCACTCATAGCCCGAAGAGCGTAGCCGCAGTCCGCACACTTGATAACGCCTGCAAAAATGTTCTCAAAGCCGCCCTTGTTTTCGGGCAGTCTGCGGCTTGTGATAAGCTGCTGTACGGTGTCAAACTCCTCCTGCGTGACTATCCCCTCATGGGTGTCGGGTATCACTTCCCATTCTTCGGGCAGCTTCGAGGGGCGTTTCCTGCTTTTCATGTTGGCGGCAATCCGCTTGTAGCCTGCAAGGTTCCCCGCATATATCGGGCTTCTTAAAATGCCCCTCACGCTGTTCTCGCTCCAGATATAGCGGTTTTCCTCGTTACCCTCAAAGTACCGCTCGTAGCCTGCCGCCCCCTGCTCCGCCGCATAAGCGGCAGGGCGTAAGATATGCTGTTTATTGATGTGCTTGCGGATTTTGGAGATTCCATTTCCCTCTAATGCAAGTTCAAAAATCTCTCTTACCACATGGGCAACCTTATCATCTATCAGCAGGTGGTTATGGTCGGCAGGGTCTTTGATATACCCATAGGGTGCATACGTCCCCATGAATTTCCCCTGCTGAAACCTCGCTCGGTACGCCGATTTTATCTTGACCGACACATCGGCAGAGTACATTTCGTTTAGGATATTGCGGAATGGGGTGATGTCCATCGCCGATTTATTCAAGGTATCCACGCCGTCATTGACCGCTATATACCTCACATTATGCTCTGGGAAAAAGACTTCCAAATATAATCCGCAGTCAAGGTAGTTCCTCCCTAAACGTGATAAATCTTTCGTAATCACGCAGTTTATCCGTCCGTTTTCAATGTCCTTAATCATGTTCTGGAAGCTCGGTCTTTGGAAATTCGTACCAGAATAACCGTCGTCCACATAAGTTTTTGCCAAATGCCAGCCCTGCTTTTTCACATAATCCGTGAGGATGGATTTCTGCGTGGCAATGCTCGCACTCTCGTTTTCCGTGCCATCGTCCTTTGACAAGCGGCAGTAAATGCCGACTTCATAAATCTGATTCCCCGTTCTTATCCCTGCCATACTGTTAAACCTCCGTCCTTGCTCTACTAAATTTCATGTTCCATTGCGTACATTCTAAGCGGATAACCCGTCATTGTCGAAGGTGTCATCTTTGGCAATCTCCCTCCGTATATCCTCGGAAATAATCGGGATAAACGCTTCGGCAACGGTCTGTGTGCCGACATATTCCCGACTGATAATTACCTGCACTTTTGCTTTTGGTACAATACGTTTCCTCTTTTTGTTCGCTGTCTTATCCTCGCCCATATTCAAATCTCCCTTTCCAGACAGGGCAAAGGGAGTATATAAAATCCCCCTGCTCTGCCAATCAGACACCATCAATCGCCGCTGTTCAATTCTTTCTGCAATGCTTTAAGGAGTGCCGCCGCTTCATCAACGGTCAACGTGATTCCCTTGCCGCATTTCTCACGGTTCAGGGAAAAACTGCGGATGTCATACTTTGGCTCGTTCCCGTTCCATGAAATCAAATTGATTTCCTTTGTATAGCCGCTGTCACTTGCCGACAATACAGCGACTTCCTTTACAATCTCATACTGGATTTCTTTCATTTTCTACCTCAACTTTCTGTCTTATCTGGCTGTCTTTTTTCTTCCAGTGTCTTATATTTACCTCCCGAAAAAAAAGATTAGCGGCTGTCCCTGTTCCGTTTCCTCTGCAATTCACGCTCTAACAGTTTGATGATGGCGTCCTCCATCTGCTTCGGCGTTGTGTTCTTCGGAAAATATTTTTTCAGCTTGCTTGTGTTGATTTTCAAAGTTTCTTTCTGGTTTCCCTTTTCCTCGGTCATAATGGAAAATATCATATCCATGTCAAGCCGCTCGCTCTGGCTAAGGCTTTTCATACGTTGTGCCTGTGAGAGTGAGGGCGTTGCTTCCTCACTTTCCATCGTGGCGAATAGATTTTCCTGCTCATTTTTCTTCAAAAAGGACAGCTCTACCGCAGGCGTGAGGGCGATTCTCCCCTCGTCCACCATCTGCAAAATCGGCGGTATCAGCTCTGTCAATCGGATAAATCTCTGCACGGTCATCCTGCCAACGCCGAAGCCCTGTGCCACCTTATCGTCTGTCCGCAACTTCGTCCCAACTTGTGACGAGGTTAAGTCTGTGCGGAAACCCTGCCGCTTCATGGCTTCGGATTTCATCTTATAGGCAAACGCCCGCTCACTCGGCAGGATATTTTCTCGTTGCAAGTTGCTGTCCACAAGGGTGATGATGGCTCGGTCACGGTCTAAGGGCAGGACAAAAGCGGGGATTGTGTTTATCCCTGCAAGCTCGGAAGCACGGACACGCCGCTGTCCCGCAATGATTTCATAGCCGTCCCCGTCCTCTTTCGGGCGTGTGATGATTGGCGTTACAATGCCAAACTCTTTGATACTCTCTGCTAATTCTGTGAGCATTTCATCCTCCACCACATGAAACGGGTTATCGGGAAACGGATATAAATCTGCGGTCTTTAATACCTTAAAATCCTGTCTCTTCATTCACATCCCTACCTTTCTTTTGGTCTGGTTCTGCCTGTTTTCTGTAATTCTTCCAATACCTCTGGCGGTATTTTTTTCAATAACCTTTCCATCTGCTGATTAGTTTTCTGCAATTCAAATATCCTCTGGTTGGCTTTCTGTACCTTTAATTCCTGCTCGTACTTTTCATCACGCATACGCCCCGCATAGTCGGATTCCTGCCCGATTCTCTCTTTCAAGCTGTCGATATACGCCTGCTGTTTCCCGATTTCTTTTGAAAATTTCTCCACGTCTGGGAGCCATGCGGAGAGTAATTCTAACGCCTTATCTCTTTTCTTCCCTGCATTAAAAACATTGATGTCGGAGAGGGCAGACACGATTTCTTCATACTGTTTATCCAGTCTGCCGCCTAACTTGTAGAGCCATGTGGGGATGTGCTTCCGCTTCGTTTCCATTGAGGACTGCCCCCGTTCAAGCTGATTCCACCGTGTGGACATACGCTCATGGTAAGCGGTCTGCCACTCGGATAAGGATTTCTGGTTGCCTAAAATAGATTTTGCTGACAGCTTGTTGTCGGGCGTAAGCGGCACAAAGCACAGGTGCATATGGGGCGTCCTTTCGTCCATATGGACGACTGCGGAGAGGATATTTTTCTTTCCCACATGCTCCGAAATGAAGTCAAGAGCCGTCTGGAAATAGGCTTTTTGTTCTTCGGGTGGTAAGCTGTTCATAAATTCGGGCGAAGCGGTGATGAGCGTTTCCACCATCATCACGCTGTCTTTTCTCACCTTACAGCCTGCTTCTTTTACCATTTGGTTTATCTCTTTCTTGTAAGTGTAGCGGGGCGGATTCACAAGATGGTAGTTATCTTTGGAGCGTTCCATATCAATATCTGGGTTGCTTTTATAGGCTTCTTTCTTCCGCTCGTTGTGGCGTTCGCAAGCCGCAACGCCGCCTGCCTTGCGTTTCTGGAAACGTAAAATTGCATAGGGCATAGTCAATCTTCCTTTCTTCGGCGGGTAATTTCCCAAAGGGTGACGGTTGGTGACGATGGTGACGGTGTTTTTGGGATACCCCCACGGGAGCCGCCGACTGTCACCGCACATTCTTCCGTCCGAAGCCGCAAGGCGCAGGATGGGCAGGGCGTAAGCCCTGCTTTAAGGGAGTCCAGAGGGAACGTCTGGCACACGACTTTGCAGGGCAAAGTGTAGTGTGTTACACCCTGTAAACGCAGT
>QXXL01000129.1 GCA_009911505.1 Lachnospiraceae bacterium
GGGATTTTTCTGACCGCAGGGGTGGCTTTACGAGCCGAAAAGAGCGAGTAATGCCCACGCCTGCATCTTGCGTTTACGGGGTGTTCTCCCGTAGGGATGACAGCGGCGGGGGTATCCCAATATTGCCGTCATCACCGTCACCGCTGTCACCCGCAGGGCAGAACCGCCGATTTTACAAATATTTGCTATGACGGTGACAATGGAAGGGGGTATCCCAATCTAACCGTCATCACCGTCACCCGTCTGCCTTGTGAGGGAAATTTCCCTGCACCCTTTCTTCCTGTGGTAGCCGTAACGGATGTTGTTTTCATTAAGAAAACTGGCACGGTATTCGTTGAGCCGTTTTGTCATGATGTTGGGCGGCGTTCCCGTTTCCCCCATCTGTTCCAGTAGCTCCGTTGCTGTGCCAGTCCATTCCTCCCTGCCCTGCATGAAATCCACTAACCGAAAAAGAACATCTGGCATCGTTTCTTTGGCAAGCTGTTCCTGCCCCTTACGCTCCACCAGTTCCCAACTGCAATCACAGAAACGGAGCGTGAACTCCTGATAGGGCGTGTCCCTGCCCGTCACATACAGCTTTGCGGCATTGGACACACGGTTTTCCTGTTCCAGAACAAAGGTGGCGTCCGCACTCCCCGTCAATCCAGTCGTGCCAGACACTTTGTTGAACACGTCGCTGTCATTCTGCTTTCGGATGTGGTGGACGACTACCACTGCCAATGAGTGCCTGTCGGCAAAGTCTTTGATAAGGGAGATGTCCCCGTAATCGCTTGCATAGGCGTTGTCCTTGGATGCGGTGCGGATTTTCTGCAAGGTGTCAATGACAATGAGCCTGCTGTCGGGATATTCTTTCAGATAATCCTCCAACTGCACGATAAGACCGTCTGACAGCTTATCGCTCGCCACCGCAAAGTGAAGCCGCCCGCTTGCTTCATCCGTCAAGCGGAACAATCTGTCCTGTATGCGGCAGAACGTGTCCTCAAGGCAAAGGTAAAGCACATTGCCCTCCCGTGTCGGCATATCCCATAAAGGGATTCCCTGCGACACACATAGGCAGAGTTTTAACATGAGCCAGCTCTTGCCGATTTTCTGTGAACCGCAGAACAGGATTAAACCTGTGGGTATCAGACCGTCCACCACAAAGGACGGCTTCTCAAGCGGCTCATAAAGGAGCGTGTCGGCGTTGACTGTCTGAAGCTTCTGCATGGGATTCCTCCTTTCGGGCGGTGTCTTTGGTTTTGTTGCACATAGGCGTTGACCTCCTTAGAATAGATTTACTCCCACGAAAAAAGTGAGAGTATGTAATGCCGCCAATCCCACGCCTGTCAAAAGCCGATTTCTTTTTCGGGTAGTAGAGGTCACGGTTGGAGATACTTCCTCATTTCTGCCTTAACCTTTTCCCTTGCAACCGAAACGGATTTCTGGACAGCGGAAACGGTACAATGCTCCATCCCTGCGATTTGGTAAAAATTAAAATCATACTCGTAGTACAGCAGGAAACGCCGCCTTTGTATCTCTGGCAGTTGGTCAACTGCTTTAGAGAGCAGCTCGTTCCGTTCTTCTTCAATCATGCGTTCATCAAGGCTTTTAGGCACTCTCAACGCACGCCTGTAAAGGGTTTCATCCCACACCTCATTAAATTCCCTGTGCCGTTCGTCCCATTGCTGAAGGTTTCTGTTCCTGCGTTCCATCTGCCGAAACTCAACGAAGAATTGCTCGGACACTTCCAATTCGTGATATCCGCCCTGTCCGTCCTTAAAACTGATAAAATACCTCGTGCCGCTTTCCGTGGATTCCTCCCGAAGTGTGTATGTCTTTGCTCGGTACGCCATTTCCTTTCCTCCTGCCAAAAATAAGTGGGAAAATTCCACTCCCCACCCAGTAGCCCGCAGGAAAGCAGGATGTATTAGACGCTTATAAAATTTTCCGTAATTTCTTCCGCAGATGGTCTAACCTTGCATAGACAGCCCCTGCCGTCAAATGCACAAGCGGGGCAATCTCCTTTGTGGAATATCTCTGCATTTTCAGCAGGACGATTTGCAACGTGCGCCTGTCCACCGTGATTAAGGTAAGGTACAGGGTTTCGTTCTCAATCTCGTCCAGTAAATCAGAAACAGACTTTACCTCCGCCTGCTTCTCTCTGTCCGCCATGCCTTCCAGATACTCCGCAACATCATTCGTCCATCGGTAAAACCGCCTGTTGGAATTAAAATCTGCCCTGTCGTCTGTGCGGATTTGCTCAATGACCGCTTCATCAACGCCGCACTCACGCAAAATCTTTTCTTCGGCTTCTTTCCAGATGCGCCATTTCCTGTCCTCCCGTCCGTGGTTGTATGCCATGCTACTTTTCCTCCAATCGGGATCGATTGAGAGGGCAAGGGAAAGCCCCCTCATTTTCCCAAAGGAAAAAACAAGGGGGCTGAACACCTTAAAATCAGCTTTCTATTATCCTTTTAAGTTTTCTCAAAATCTTCATCTTGCGTCCATGTATGGCGCTTGGGCTTAATCCCTGCTTTTCGGAATATGCCCTTTCGGAAAACCCGTCAAAGAAGATTGCCTGTATCAATGCCTGCTCGCTATCCGACAATAAGGACAGGGCGGCTCTTAGCCTGTCCACCATCACCGCATGGATAACGGTTTCCTCAATATCCACTGCTTCATCAACAACGAAGTCAAGCACACTTCCCCCACTGTCCGTAAATCCCTCCAGTGAAAGCAGGCTGTGGTTCGTGTCCAGTTTTTTCAGATAACGCCACCGTTCTTTATCCTTGTAGAAATCTGCGTACTGTTCCCGCACGACTTCAAGCAGACAGCTCTGCACGGGGATAAACAGCTTGTCCATGTAACTCTGGTCGGCTTGCCTGCGGCGGCAGAAATCCTGATAGGACAGTTCTACATAGCCGCCATTTTCTTTGATATATACTTTTCTTGGTGCGTATTTCACCTCTAATACCTCCCATCTGAATTTTTGAAAATGTAAAATCCAGATGGAGAGGGCGGGGAGCGACAGCCAACAGCAGAAATAGCCTTACGGCGTATTCCGATAAAAAACGACAAAAGAAAAACCGCAAAGGCTCTGTGACCTCTACGGTTATGGGAAATACATATTCTGTTAAGTGGAGATTCTACTTCTGGTTTCATGGTGAGAAGTAGCGTTGCATGGGCAGGGATTTTTTCAACTGGCTTCCTGCCGTTCCCCGATATGCTATGTATGGATTAACTCTGTGTTGCATGAGCAGATGGATAACTGCCCGAAAAAAGAACATAAAAAATCCCTCCAAACACAAAAACAGGTTTAGAGGGTAAATCATTTTTTATTCAGGCATGAAGATGCAGCCCGCCAAAACGCTGTTTTTTTTATTTGGCAGACATATACATTTTCGCCACACTAATTAATCAGTCAATTGCTTCTATCACAATTATTTTTAATTTGCGTCAGAAAATCAGAAGAAGTTTTCGATATAAAGACAGCACCATAACATTTTGCTATTTTAATTTCAAAACAGTCATCTTTTCCAGACATAAGAATAAACGGAATTTCTATATGGTTTTTCCTCAGTGAATCCAATATATCCAAACCTGTTCCATCTTTCATCTCCAAATCAGAACATATCGAATCCATCTCTATTTCTCCAATTATCGCCATTGCTTCTGAAACACCTGTTGCAGTATGCACTTCAAAATCTCGTTCTAATGCCTGTGCTAAAATCTTTAAGAAATCTGTGGAATCGTCAACTAACAATATTCGCTTCATATTTTCACCTCCAATCTGTGGATTATCTTGTCCGCACTTTCCCAAATAGCAGAAATAATCATAAATAATATTTCCATAAGTATCAGCAGGATTCCAATCAAGACAATATCTATTCCCATGATTACATGAACACAAAATTCTTTAAAATTATTCCATTTTCTCACTCGATAATCCTCTTGTTCTTACTTATACTTATCTCCACGTTTCACCTTATAAAAAACTTTCACAGAAACAACAGTTATCAAAACAAAAAGCATTACATCTACGATATACATTAGATTTTTCCCATCCGTTGCTATTGACGAAAGTTGATTGCCAAACAAAATATTTAACATACTGGATAAGGGATGCGTTCCTGCCAACTGTGAAATCCCGATTATTCCTGACAACGAATAGATAAAGCATACTGTACTTGAAAAAATCGTGTTTCCTGATGCCAAAGCAGTTACCAGAAACACAGGAAACATTGTAAATGGCATAGCCAATGCAATAAGCAGAAAGAATCTTATCAGCATCAAAATCTGATAAATGCCTATGTCCGTACTCCTGCATATGACAGCACTAACTACAATGAGCAGACAGTTTAGCAACATAATGATAACCGCAGCCAAAAACGAAAACAGAATTTTTGCATAAAATAATTGGTTCATTGAAACAGGGATTTGCAGCAATTCTTTCAAAGTATTGTTTTGGTATTCCGCATGGTATATCTTAATAAACAGCAGCCCTAGCAGAAACGGAAGGAGCATAGCTAAATAGCTGCTATATTTTATATAAAAATCTTCGAAGCTCTTTTGTGGGACATGATAATTCCAAAATGTCATACCTGCCCAAAATAAGAGCAATACTCCTGTAATGATAAATATGGTCTTCTGTCTCTTGAGTTTTGAAAATTCAGTCTGTATCAAATTAATCATAAAGATTCCTCCTTGCAACAGTTATAATGAGCAAAGAAAAAAACAAGCATACTGCAAGTACAAATATTGCTGCTGACATCTGGTAATTAGAGAAATTTGGTTCATATTTTATGATAGTTAATCCAGATGTGGTCGGATACCAGCTTGTAAAACGTGTATTCGCCACAAAAATGCCACAAAATCCATAAACGAATGCTCCGCAGGTTCCTGCCAAAAAAAGATTTCTTTTCAAGGTAAAAAGTACAATAATCGGCATCACCGCTATCAGACAGGTGATTCCTGCGACAAACAGTTTCCAGAAAGCCATCCCCACATCCTCCAAGTTAAAAGGATATCGTAAAATCACAGCAAACACTATACTGCATAGAAAACTGACTGCAACGAATAAGGTAACCGCAAACACTGTAACCGCAATTTTCGCAAATATTAATTTTCTATATGAAACTGGTATGATAAGGTTGCTTTTCAATGTATCTTCTGAGTATTCCCGATTCATCAAAAACCCGCCAAAAAAGGTTATCAAAAATGGAAATATAAGGGTTACATTGTTCCAAAGGATTCCATCTGTCAGTGGCAAATACCCAACTACGGAATTTTCCGCCCCCGTCAGTTGGATTAATGCCAGTAAGCATGACAAAACGACAACTCCTATAGAAAGAGGTAAAAGATAATGTCTTTTTATTTTTTTTAACTCTGCCAAAATCATCGCATTACACCTCCTGTTTCTGATAAAAATATACCGACAATGCCATGCAAATTATCCCTATCCCAATAAGGGCAAGGATACAGGGAAACACAGGTAGTACCCAATTCTGTACACTCTCCACGATTTCCATGCGTTCGGGATTTGCCGTCATAAAAGGCAGACTGCATCGGAACAGTAAAGTCAAAGGGGCTGGAACTTTCAATAGCATAATAGAAAATACAAGGCTTACAACAGCATAAATAACAGAACACAATATTGGTAATATGAAGTTCTTCTGAAATATAACTGTAACTGCTATCATAGGCAAAGTTGCGGTAGCTATCAATACAGACATACTGAGCGAAATTGCTAATTTTAACGGAATATCCGAAACAGTTCCCGTAAGAAATCCTCCAATCATGGTAGCTCCGATTGCAGCAACACCATAAAATATCGCCAAAATATAAATGACAAGCACCTTTGCACCAAGCAGCTTCCATCTGGGAACGGGAATTACAGACAGGGTTTTTAGTGTCCCATTTTCATTTTCCATTCGGAACAGGATTGACGCAATAATACCCAAAACAATGGGAAGAACCAAAAAAAAACCAAATTCCATAACAAACATAAGAAGCACATCATAGTTCAGTTTTGCATGGACAATTACTACAGTGAGCGGAATCGGAAAAAGGCAGGCAGCAAGTATGGTGAGCAGAATAAATTTCTGCCGTTTTATCTTTCTAAACTCTGTATCCAACATTTTAAGCAATGCCAACACCTCCAGTAATTTCTTTAAAATAATCCTCAAGACTTTCATCACAAACCCTGCTTTCATAAACACCAATGTTATTCGTGATAAACTCTTGATTTATCCTGCTTAAATCAATGTCCGTATCATAAACCCTCATAACATTATCATCTTCAATAAGATAATTTACTCCGCCGCATTTCTGCTCCAGAATCCGAGCCGCGGTTACTGTAGATGATACACGGAATAAAACATATTTCTGGTTTTTCTTTCTCAATTCGTCCATGCTGCTTTCTTCCAGCAGGTTTCCTTCGTGAATGATTCCTATATCATCTGCAAGCAGGTCAATCTCTGATAGGATATGACTGGAAATCAAGATAGTTTTCCCCCGTTCTTTGCTTAAATCCTGCAAAAATTTTCTGATTTCCGCTATGCCAATCGGGTCAAGACCATTTATCGGTTCGTCAAGAATCAACAGTTCGGGGTCATGCATGATAGCATTTGCAATTCCAAGCCGTTGCTTCATGCCAAGAGAATACTTGCTAAACAGCTTTTTATCTCGATATGGCAGTCCTACAACATCTAACGCATTTTTTACAGCATCTGGGCGGGATGTACCACGCAACTTTGCAAAAATCTCCAGATTTTCCGTTCCAGTCAGATTCGGATAAAACCCAGGCGTTTCAATGATTGCACCAATACGGGGGTATATCCTTTTTTCCTGTCCTTTGATGTTTTTCCCAAACACCTGCACTTCTCCAGATGTAATGGAAGTCAATCCTAAAATCATTTTCATAATCGTTGTCTTTCCTGCTCCGTTACGTCCAAGCAGCCCATAGATACGCCCCTTTTTCACGTGCAGGTTTACGGACTTGACAGCTTTCTGTTCTCCATAAATCTTTGTTAAATTCTCTGTTTTAATTACCAAATCATTCATAATTTTTTCCTTTCTGTATATGGATTTTAAAATATCTGTCTGCGAAGTCCATTATATATTATGAACCTTGCCAAAACCTTGCCGAAACCTTGCTTTTTTCATGTTTTGCAAAAAAGCCCTGTGCTGTCACAGGACTTTCCGAAACATGATTATAAATGTTGTGCCTACACTAGGGATGCTTTCCACTTTTATTTCTCCCTTATGTGCATTTACAAGTTCCTTTACAATGGCTAATCCTAATCCGTTCCCATCCGCCAGACGGGAATCATCACACTGATACATCCGTTCAAAAATATGAGGAAGATTGGACGGTGAAATTCCTATGCCATTATCCGTAACCGCAAGCTGAGCCTGACTTTCATTCTCTGTTATCCGTAAAGTCAGTTTATTTCCACCGCTGTGTGTTAAAATATTTTGAATTAAGTTATTAAGAATACGGATATATGCACGAACATCTATTTTCATAAAATATTCGTTTTCTGGAATATCAATATCATATTCAAAATGACTGTTCTCCAATGTGGGTATCCAGTCCGCCATAATATTACGAGTTAGTTCGTTTAAGTCAAGTTGTTCAAAATGATATACTTGTTCTCCTGCATCCAATTTTACCCACTCAAACAGGGATTCCACAAATTCCTTTAATTGATGTGCCTTTTCCGTGGCAATCTGAATATAAGTTTCTTTTTCTTCTCCTGCAACAAGGTTTTCAGTAACCGCTTCTAAATAGCCGACAAGAGAAGCTAACGGCGTTTTTACATCGTGTGAAAGGCTCGTCATAAGCCGCTTATATGCCTGTTCGGATTGTTGTTGCCGAATAAACTGTGATTGATTTGTAGTAGCAATTCTGTTGATGTCATAGCAAATTTGCTTCGTCATATCATTTTCTTTCGCCAGTACACGACGATTTAAGTTGCCTGCTTTTATATCTTCTAAAGCTTCCTTAATGACAGACAAACTTTCCTGTACCCGTCGTAATTTTATACTTAAAAGCAGTACACACACCAACGAAAGACATAATGCAACAAATAGAAATACATTACAATTCATATTATGCCTCCCCATTAAAACGATAGCCTATACCTCGGACAGTTAAAATATAAAAAGGATGCTCTGGGTCTGGCTCTATCTTTTTACGCAGTTTGCTGATAAAAGACATAATATTGCTGTCATCAAAAGCATATTCTTCTTCCCATACTTGGTTATAAATCTGTTTTTTTGTAAAAATGCTCCCCTTATTGGATGCCAAAAAACTAAGTAAGTCAAACTCCTTGCCAGTCAATTCTGCTCGTATCCCATTTATCTCAACAATACGGTTTACATTGTCAATCGTCATTCCTTGAAATGTAAGCGTATCTGCATCAGGGCAAGAAACAGGATTAAATTGAGTGTACCGTCTAATCAACGAATGGACACGAGCCATCAATTCATTCAGACTAAATGGTTTTGTTAAGTAATCATCAGCCCCCATTCGCAATCCAGAAACCTTATCCTCCTCATCGCTTTTAGCAGTCAGCATAAGTACGGGCACATTGCTTGTCTGACGAATTTTCTGTAAAACTTGAAAGCCATCTAAATCTGGCAGCATAATATCAAGAATGATAAGCGAACAATCATCACTGTTTTCACTTGCAATCCTTAAACCTTCAGCTCCACTGTTAGCTATCATCGCTATATAATTTTCCTGTTCTACGCATTTCTTCATAAGAAAGCATAAATCTTTATCATCGTCTATAATAATTACTTTATTCATTTTTCTTTTCCTTTCCATCATGTGTCCTGCCATCAATAAGTTTTTGGATATTCTGGGGAATATACTCAAACATATTAAACATCCCAATGTGTACGGTATCTATTATAGCCACTTGAACAAACTGTATCAATAGGGCAAATATGAACCCTCACCACCCAAACTAAACTGAAATATAACGCTTTTCCGCTTACACTATCAAGATTTTTGCTGATTTTTAAGGCATAAAACAAGAGGATGGGTATTCAATCCCTATCCCCCGTTTTGGGCTTTTTACGCTTTGCAGCTATACAAAAATAATCTCGTTATTCACAATCTCCCTCGCACACGCCCTTATGTTATTGAGCTTTCCCGTCCATTCTAAGGCGTTTTCTGCCTTTAACTGTTCCGTTATGCCATGTGCCTGTTTCATGTCCTCAATAAGCCTTTCAAAGCGTTCCTGTGCCTGCTTGTCAATGTCGGCAAGATAGGCGTTGAGCCTGCCGCTTGTGAGAAGATTGGTGTATGTAACTTTGCGGTACTGCTTCAGATAGTCCAGATGCCGCTGTCCCCATGTGCCTATCGGCTGTTCTTCTTCGGCAAGTACAGTCAAGCACGGTATTAAATAATCACCCTGCCTTTCGTATCTGCCGCCCAGTTCCTCAAAAATCGTCTTTGCCATTGTCTGTTACCTCCACATTCATTTTTATTTTGAATGTCCGCAAAATCCGTCCTACATCCGAGGGTCGCCAAGGGCAGTCGCAGTTGTGGATGGCAATCAACCTGTCCTGCACGTTTGTCCCTGCCCCCATCTTCGGGGTAGAGCCTAAGAGGACACGCACCTCGCCGCTCCTTACCTTTGCGAACAGCTCCCTTTTCTGTGCGTCAGTATTCGCTTCATGGATGAAACGCACCTGCTCCGCAGGGATTCCACGGGCTATGAGCTTCTCTCGGATGTCGTCATAAATATTAAAAGTGCCATCATTCTTCGGCGTTGAAAGGTCGGAGAAAACAAGCTGCGCCGCCTTTGTGTCGGCATGTTCCTCCCAGATGCGGTAAATATTGTCCACGCAGACGTTGACTTTGCTGTTCGGGTCGTCGGGCAGCATCGGGTCAATCAGCCGCTGGTCTAGGGCAAGCTGCCGCCCGTCGTTTGTCACTTTGAGCATGTTATCGAATTGTGGTTTTACCAGTCTTGCACGGATTTTCTCTGCCCGCTTCGCAAGCCCCGCCACCATTTCCGTCTGGATTTGGCTCGGCTTTGTCTTGATGTTGTGGTAATTGACCTTTGGCACGGGCAGCTTCAGCATATCAGCGGTCTGGAGGTCCGCAACCTCACGGAACATCTGCATCAGTTCTGGCAGGTTGTAGAACTTCGCAAACCTCGTCTTGGCTCGGTAATTCGTCCCCTCTGGGGCGAGTTCCAGAGCCGTGACCGTTTCGCCGAACGTGGAAGCCCAACTGTCAAAATGCTGCAAGCCGTTCCTTGCGAGGGTGTCATACTGCAAGTACCTCTGTACGGAATACATCTCGACCATCGAGTTACTGATGGGAGTTCCCGTTGCGAAAACCACGCCACGGTTGCCCGTGATTTCGTCCAGATAGCGGCATTTCATAAAGAGGTCGGAGCTTTTCTGGGCTTCGGTCTGGGCGATGCCGCCCACGTTCCGCATCTTGGTGTAAAGATAAAGGTTCTTGTAAAAATGACTCTCATCTATAAAGAGCCTGTCTATGCCCAATTCCTCAAAGTTTATCACGCTGTCTTTCCGCTTGGTATCGTTGAGTTTATCGAGCTTCGCTTTAATCGCTTTCCTCGTTTTCATGAGCTGCTTGACCGTGAACTGCTCCCCGTGGGATGCCTGCACGTCATCTATCCCCATCTCTATATCATCAAGCTGGCGCATGAGCTGTTCCCTCTGGCGTTCTTCGCTGATGGGGATTTTCTCGAACTGACTATGCCCGATAATCACCGCATCATACGCCCCCGTCGCAATCCTGCCGCAGAACTTCTTGCGGTTTCCCGTTTCAAAATCCCGCTTGGTAGTCACAAGGATATTGGCAGATGGATAGAGCCTTAAATACTCCGATGCCCACTGCCCGACAAGGTGGTTCGGCACGACAAACATGGATTTCTGGCATAAGCCAAGCCGCTTGCTTTCCTGCGCTGCGGCGACCATTTCAAAGGTTTTCCCCGCCCCTACCTTGTGTGCAAGGAGCGTGTTGCCACCGTAAAGGATATGGGCAATCGCATTGACTTGGTGGGGTCTTAGCTGGATTTCTGGGCTGATGCCGCCAAATGTGATATGGCTTCCGTCATATTCACGGGGTCGGATAGAGTTAAATGTGTCATTGTAGTAGCGTACAAGGCGGTTTCTGCGCTCTGGGTCTTTCCATATCCAGTCCTGAAACGTCTGCTTTATCACCTCCTGCTTTGCCTGCGCCGCCGTGGTTTCCTTATGGTTCAGCACCGCTTTCTTGTTGTTGTGTTCATCATAAACATAGTCAAAGATGCGGGTGTCACGGAGATTCAAAGTGTCCTCCATGATGCGGTATGCGCTCGCCCGCTTCGTGCCGTAAGTGCTGTCCGCCTTGACATTCCCAATGTCGGAACTCTTATTCTCAATGAACCAGTCGCCGTTATACGCCGTGTAACGGACTTTCAATCTGCCCGCCGCATAGCTTGACGGCGTTAAAAGCTCCACCATAAACTGCTGTATATCCTCCTGCGGTATCCACGTCGTACCCAGACGGACGGAGATTTCGCTTGCGGGCAAATCCTTTGGGATGACCTTTTCCAGAGCCTCCACGTTGGCTGCAAGCTCTGGGTCTGACTTCGCCGCTATCCCTGCGACTTTCAGTTTCTCCCGCACATTCCCCGATAAATACTCGTCTGCGGTCACATACCTTGCAGGTTCACAAGACGGCACTTTATAGATTACGCCCTGCAATTCCTTAATGATTTCTTCCTCCGACCTGCAGGTAAGCCGTGCCATATAGGATAAATCGACACGGGCTTTCTCCCCGATGGAGAGGGCAAGTGCTTCACTCGCCGTTTCCACAAAGGTCACTTCACGGTGGGGCTTTATCGTCCGCTTCGTGAACATATCCGCCTTGCGTTTGAATTTCCCCTCATCGTCAAGCACTTCCAGAGAACATAAAAGGAAGTAGCTCTCGTCTGCCGCAAAAGCGAGGTAGTTCCCCCTGCTGTTGATTAAGCCGTACTTTTTGGTAAAGGCATCGTATAATCGGTTTAGGTTTTCCTGCTCGGTCTGTATCATTTCCTCTGGGCAGTCGTCGGTCTGGTACTGGATGAGCTTCCTCACGCAGTCACGGATTTCCAACAGCCCCTTGATGCGGTTCTCCGCCGTCATGGACACGTATGCAGGGGTCATCCCGTTATTCTCTCGGAAATAGACCTTTCCTCCCACAAGGGCAAAAGAGAAGTTCCGCACGTTCGGGTCGGCGGGGATGGCTTTCTCCTGCTCATCGGAGATACGGTCAACCTCATTTTCAATCTCTGGGATTTCGCCGTTTATCCGCTGCATGGCTTCATGGAGAAGCCCCGCAAACGGCACGTCTGGGTAGGCTTTGCAAACGCTGTCCATGCCGAACCTTGTGCTTTCCATCCTCATCTCGCCAAGCACCATCTCTGGATGCTGGACAAAATAGCTGTTCATCGTGACGCCGTTTTCATCCGTGTCAAGATTTATCCACTCTGGCTCAATATCCATGATGCGGTCACGTTTCTGTAAAATAAGGATATCGCTCGTGACCTCCGTGCCTGCGTTTGCCCGAAACGTGTTGTCTGGCAGACGGACAGCCCCTAAAAGCTCGGCTCTCTGTGCGATATACTTCCGCACGTCTGGGCTTGCCTTGTCCATCGTACCTTTAGAGGTGATGAACATCACAACGCCGCCTGCCCGCACCTTGTCCAGTGCCTTTGCAATAAAATAATCATGGATTAAAAACTTCTGGGCGTTATAGCGGCTGTCGTTGACTTTGAACTCCCCGAACGGGATGTTGCCAAGCACCACGTCAAAATGGCTGTCTGGGAGCTTTGTTTCCTCAAACCCCTCAATGGCGATGCTGGCTTTCTGGTAGAGCTGCTTCGCAATCCTGCCCGATAACGGGTCAATCTCAATGCCGTGCAGCTTTGATTTCTCCATGCTGTCGGGCAGCAATCCTAAAAAATTGCCCGTACCGCAGGACGGCTCTAAAATGTTCCCCTGCGAAAATCCCAGACGGTCAAGTGCTTCATACATTGCCTTAATGACAACAGGCGGCGTATAAAAAGCGGTCAGTGTGGATTCCATAGCGGCATGGTATTCTTCATCGGAGAGTGCTGCTTTTAATTCTTTATATTCGTTCTCCCAAGCCGCATTGTTGCTGTCAAACGCCATCGACAGACCGCCCCACCCGACATACTTTGCAAGGGTTTCCTGTTCTTCGGGCGTGGCAAGGCGGTTTTCTATCTGAAGGTCATGGAGAAGCCTTATTGCGGACATGTTGTTGCGGAACTTTTCTTTTGCGCCGCCAACGCCTAAAGCATCGTCCGTAATGCGGTAGTTGCGGCGGTCGGCAGAGAGGGCAGGGGCGGACGGTTTCGCCGTAATAGGCGTTTCTATTGTCTGCCCATGCTCTGGCTCGTCAAATTTTATCTTCTCCACCACAATGTCATAAGGAAGCCCGTTCTCCACGGCGGGGTATTCCGCCACGGTTTCCGTGGTCACATCTGTGCGAGATTGTGTTTTTTCTTCGGTCTGTGGTTCTTTTTCTGCCTGCTCCAAGAGCCTGCGGACATAGCCGACTTTCTCCACACGGTTTATCGGGAAGCCTGCGTTGTTCTGAAACGTGATGTCACGCATGGAAACATCGCCGCTGATTTTCCCGACGCTCTCTATCACATAGCGGCGGTTGTCAATCATAAGCTCTTTGCCGATAAGGTCAGAATTATCCTGCATTCCATCTGTTCCAGTCTGGGCAGGCACTAATCTCTGCTGTCCCTCACGCTCTGCATCTTTCGCCGCAAAAAGTTTCGTGATATGCTCCGCATGATTTAAAGTGTCGGCGTATTCCTGCGCTTCTTCCTCGGTTTCAAAGGTCTGGTAGATGCCGCCTACGTCGTAATATCGGTCGGCACTGTCCTCTGTGGCTTCGTTATTCCGTATGATAAACGAGTCGGCAAAGGCATCGGAAGTCTGCTCTACCGTGTAGTGCGGGGGTTGCTCTGTGGCATCAGAACTAATGTCTGGGCTTGGGTTTTCAGCCGCCTTTGTGTTTTCCTCCCGATAGAACGGCTCAAGCTGTTCCTCCGTCAAGGACACTAAATCGTGGTAATACAGATTGGAAAGTGCGTTCTGGATAAGGTCGGCAAGGTCACTGTACTGCGTATATTTTGCAAGAACGCCGTCCACATAGGTTTCCATGCGGTACTGCAAGAGGTTGGCGGATGCCTGTATCCCGTGCAAGCCGTCCTCGGTATTTTTAAAGGCAATCTTGACGTTGGATAAATCCGTATAGTCCACTTCGGCGTCACCGCCAAACTCCGCATCGCAGTATGCGTCGATGCAGCCTTTCGCCTGTTCCAGTAGTTCTTCCTCGGCAGGTTCTTTCCTCCTGTGAAACCAGTCCTCCTCGGTAGCCATTATCTTGCCAAGCCGCTTCTCATCCTCTGGGGTCAGCTCGGTGTTCCGCTCCAAGAACGGGATAAACACGTCATGCCCCAGACGCAGGGATTCCATTTTCTCTCGGTAGTAATCTTCCCCCTGCCGTTTCCATTCTGGGATAAACGGGCAGTTGGGGGAGAGGGAATATTCATAGAAATTTCGGATATGGGCGGTTAAATCCCCCTCGCCGTCGCCGATGTCAAACCGCCCCTCATAATTAAATTCCTCGCCGCCAATGACGGCATGGATTTCAAAATCGGTCTTATGATACCAGCCGACATGGTTATCCTCATTCTCCCTTTCCCGATGCTGCTTTTCGTCCAGAACGCCGAGCAGCTTATTCCCAAGAGCGAAACTCAAATCCGTAAATCGGTCGTTCAGCTCCTTGTCATAAAAGGCAGGATGCTCGGAAAATCCGATAGCGAGTGTGATACTGTCAGGCTTTTCCTCGGCAAGTGTTTCTGTTTTCTGGCTCTCGGTGATGACCGTTTTTAAATGGTCGTTCGCAGGGTTCTCCTTTAATTTCTGCTCAAAATCCTCCCTGCTAAACTCTTTTCCGAACAACGGGAACTCCGCATTTCGCAGAGAAACGGCGTTCTCATCAAAGGCGGTAATCTCATATTTATCCGCCCCGATATACACCACGTCGCCCTCGTGATAGAGGTAGCGGAGAGGGTACAGCTCTGTAAGCTCCTGCGAAAAACGCCACGCATTGCTGCGGCTGTAAACGCTGGCTGTCTTTTTCTGCACAAGGGAGAGGAAGTCTAACATCTCCTGCACGTTGTCGGGATGCTGCAATGTCTGTTCCATAAGGTCGGCGGGCATATCCGCAAAATCCCCGCATCCAATTACGCCCAACAAATCTTTCTCATAGCCATCCAAGTCACGGATAAAGTCGGAGAGCCGCAGGGCGAGCGTGTCCCGCTTGTCCGCAGGGGGCAGCTCCCTTTTTTCCTCAATAAAACGCTGCCTTGCAAGTTTCCTCTGGGTGTCGATTTCATACTGCGGGGCAGAGATGCTTTCCAGATAGTCGGCATAGTGGTCTTTCTCTTTGGGATTGAGGTAGCGGTTATCCTTAACAAGCTCCCGCAGCCGCATTTCCGCTTTCGACCAGCTTAAAACAAGGTCGTGTTCGGTGGAGATGCCGTCACGGTCAATGGAGATTCCCTTGCCGCTGTACCACACATACCCCTCCGTGCCGTCTGAAAAATCAACAAAGAAACCGCCCGTGCCGTATTCCCTTTTCAGAAAATCAATGTTCTTCTTTTTATCTTCCTGCTTCTGGAACTGGTGGTAAATACGGTATTTCCCATTCGCAACGCTGTTCCCTTTTACAAGGACGGCGTCAATATCCTCCTGTGAAACGGCAAAAGCAGAGGCTTTCTCGTCCTCTGCTTCAGCTATCATTTCAATCTGTTCGTCTACGGTCGGGAGATTGGCGGCAACTTCTTCCTCATTGGCAAGTGCCGTGGCTGCTTTTTCTTCCTGCCTGCCGCCGTCCGACTGCGGCTCTGGTTCTGAATTTCCTAATTGAAAATCAGCTCGTCCAGTATCATTTCCTCCGCCTGGCTGCGGATGCTGTTCATCATGCCAAGCCACTGCATCGGGGCTTTCTCTTTCAGCTCCTCCGTCACTCCCTGCTCGGCTGCTAACTGCTTCGTCAGAAGCTCCAGCCGCTGCAACGCCGTCTGCTCGGTCTGGTAAAGGTGTGCGTTCAGCCTGCTCGACGTCAGCAGATTGAGATAGGTCACTCTTTTGTGCTGTTCCAGATAATCCCTGTGCATCAAAGCGTACCTGCCAAGCGGAAGCTCTGGCTCTGTCGGTAATGTCAGGTCGGGTATAAGGTAGTCCGCCTGCTTCGTGTAAGTGATTTCGCCCATTATCTTCACTCCTTTCGGGTTGTTTCCTGCCTTTATCATACTGGCTTGCGATGTTCCTTGCAAATGTGCGGTTCTGACCTCTAGCTTCGATTTGCACATTTCGGACTGCCGCAGAGATTTCCCGCAACGCCATCTCGGAAATGTCGCTCGTGGCGATGCCGATGGCGTTCAGCGTCTGGGGCGTGTTGAAATTTGTAATCTCCGCAAAGTCCTCACGCTCAAAATACCCGTCCGCATCCAGACCGCAGCGGCTTAACAGCATATATGCGACGCTGTTTGCGGCAAGCCGCTTATAAATCACTTCTATATTATAGTCGTCCAGTTCCTCTAAAAAGCTGTCTTTCGTGCAGCCCTTTAGCTGTGAGAGGTAATCGGGCAGATTATCCTCCACGGCGTTCTCCGCCGTCCCTATTAAAAACGTGGCAAGGTCGCCGCTCTCCGTGCCGCCGAACCTGTCCGCAAGCCGCTCCATGACGGGCTGCTCGTACCGCTTATCCATCTGCCATATCGGGACGGCTCGGCTGCCGTAGTAGCCCTCATGGGTGTCGGAAACGTCAAAATAATATTTCAGCGTGTTCCTGCGCCCTTTCGGGTCAAAGACCGCTATGCCTTTGCTGTCTTTATTTACCCACCTTTTAAAGAGCCTGTTCCATGTGCCAATCTCGGCGACTGCCGTAGCGTCGGGGCGTTGGGCGTAAATCAAGAGCTGCTCGTCAAAGCGGCACTTGTAATTGTGGCAGGCAGAGGATAAAAAGCCCTGCCAAGCCTGCGGGTTCTTTGCGACCGCCATCCCCGTGCGGCGGTACAGCTCCGTAATAAGCTGGTACTTTGCAGCCATAGGCTCACACCTCCTTATCGTTCCATTTCTTTGTTTTTCTGCTTCCTGTCGTATTCCCCGCACCGTTCGGCGATTTCGGAATACATCTTTTCCCGCATGTCCCGCTCATAGGCTCGGTATTCCCTTGCCTTTTCCGTGGGCTTGTACCAGACGCTGTTCTGGTCGGCTTCGTCCATCTGCTCATAGCGGTCGTCTATCTTATCCATATATTTCTGATAGATGGCATGGGCGGCGGGGGCGTCCTTTGCGTAGCGGTAACGGGCAAGGCTCTTATGCGTCCCACGAAGCTCGGCATACTCATAGAGCATACGGATGACCTCACGGTCAAGCCCTTTCTGCCCCTCGGCGTCATAGATTTCCGACAGTCCCTTACATCTCCATGAGTGGTACGGAGAAGTGTCGTTGGAGCTGTGGGAAGATACATACACGCCGTCTTTCTTTACCGTGATGCGGTTGATAAGCTCGGTACTCATTTCTTACCACCGCCCGATAAAACAGTCTGTTTCATAAAAATATCAATCCTCCTCGTTGTCCATGCCCGCCTTTAGGCAGGGGCATAGCTGATTTTGTTTTGTTCCATCCTCCGTGCAAACTCCCGAACGGCGTACCTTACGCCGTCAATCTCTGCATGGACTTCGTCCAGATAGCGGCAGACGGCAAAATAATCTTCCCCGTTCCCGTAAAGCATACGGATGATGCCGCCATCAGAGACAGAAAAAAGCGTCCTGCCTTTGCTGTCTGTCATGCAGACCTGCCTTGCTGCGCTCATTCCATCCCACCTCCCAGAAATGAGATGACCTTGTTCCCCTTGATGCTCTTTTGCAGCTCGTTGATGAGCGTGATGTCCGCCACCGTGATTCCCTGCATGGAGAGAATGTCGTCCATTGTCATGGCGGCGATGGCTTTTTCTTCGGTAAAGCCCGCTTCAAATATCTTATTTAAAACCTTAACGGCTTTCTGGTTGACTGCCATATCCCATACCTCCTATCGCTCATGGTTTTTGTGCTTCGGAGCTTTCTGCGCCGCCTGCGGCTCTTGCGGCTTCGGCTCGCAGCTATGCCCGTTCCTTTCCATACGCTCGGCAAACTCGCAGATGTGATAAAGGTTGCTGCCCACTTCGGTATGGTATTCGTCAATGAAACGGCAGCTCTTTTCCGCCTTTTCCCCCCAATCATAAGTGATAATGATTTTCCCGCCATCTGGGATGCGGAACAGCTCTTTATAATGTGGGTCGATAAAGCGGATTCCCTGTTCCGCTCTGGATATATGCTTATCGAGCCATTCTTTCACATAGCAATAGCAGTAAAAATTGTAATCGCCCTTTGTCGGGTTGCAGCGGAGCAGGAAAGCGTGCTTATCGGTGTCCACACGGAATCCGTACTCGGTACAGTAATTACCCTTAAAGGCACTTTCGGGATTCTCCCTCGCAAATACCGCCATGTCATAGCGATTGTGCAGAAGCCCCTTATCTTCACGCAGGGTATTGATAACATCGTCCAGTCCTGCCTTAAATTCATCGGTTTTCCATTGTTCCCTCGTATCCGTCCAAGAAGTATAAAAGCCATATCCAGAGGGGGCAAAATCACCTCGGAGATGCCCAATACATCCCGTCTGCCCTTCAAGCTGCATACTCTGGGCGTAGGTGTATTTCTGTTCTGGCTGCGTCAAAGCCCGTACCTCCATCAGCGTTCCTCCCTGCTCTTTGATTTTTTTGTTTTTTCCTGTTCCTTGATTTTTGCGAGGGCTTCTTTTGCCCATTCAGGCATCTTCTCTGGCTTGATTTCCCCAAGCACGTCGCACCGTTCCCATCGGGCGTGCTTTCCGTCCGCAAGGGAAGTGCCGAACACCGCCTGCCCCCTGCCGCCCAACGCACCGTGACCGCCGTCCGCCAGTACAAGCTGGTAGGCAGAATGCCTGTACTCATGGCGGTTGACCTCGGCATTGATGACCACGACCTTGCCCACAATGCTGCCACATTTGTCGTCTGGGATGCAGTCGTCTATGGTAAACGGGGTCATGTCAAACTTGAACTGTTCCTGCTCGGCTCTTACATTCTCTATCTGTTCCTGCACCCTGTCGGTAAACATCTGCATGGCTTCCAGATAGTCGTCAGAGCCGACCGCATCCGTCACCCATTCTGCGGACAGCGGGTTGTCGTAAGTGCAATAGCAGACAAGATACGGGTATTCCTCTTTCTCATCTATGCCGAACACGACTTCCTTTTTTCCGATGTGGATGCTCTGCGTGACCTCGTAGGAGCTAATCATCCGCTTTTCTTCATTCTCCATCGGGATTCTCCTTCCTTTTCTTTTTCTCCCTCTGCCAGTCTAAAACCTTTCGGATACAGACGTCGCAGAAGATAACACGGCTGTCCTTATATCGGGGGTAAGGACAATCCGTGCAGTCATATTTCTTTTCCTTACCGCTCTCGGTCATCGTGCTGCTTCGCCTTTTTATCGGGCTGTTGATTGTATGGCATCTGGCACTCCGACTGGTAGCGTTTGTTCAGCTTTTCCCTCGCCGCTTCAAGGGTGTTGCAGTAGCAGCCCCAATAGTAGTTGTCGCCGCCCTTGCAGTACCAGCATACATAAGGGTTCGGGGCTGTCGGGTGATGCCCGATGACAAGCTCCGTGTTCCCGATAGTGCAGCCCTCTATGATTTCATAGCCCTGATTGGAGCGTGTTCCACCGTCCATAGGCGTTCCTCCTCTCTTTGGATTTTTTAATGTTTCAAGATTCTTTGGCATATCTGCGGTATGCCTTTTCGCCTCTGGCTCTGATTTTCTGCATCCGCACGCTCCCTAAAAGCTCTGGGCATTTCTCCTGCAATTTGCGGCGTGTCCTGCCCACGCTCTCAAAGCTCGGCAAGCCAAGTTCCTTATGGTTCAGCAGTATCTGGGCAAGCGGCATAGCCCCCGCATCTTTCAGATAAAGGTTGCAGAGGGCAAGGTACAGCACCATGTCGTCATTTCTGGCGTCCTCATTCTCTTGCAGGACGGCTCTGACTTTGCCCTCAATGGTTTTCAGATTTTCCATGTCTACCTCCATACATGGAAAAAGGGCGGTCGTTGAAAACCGCCCCAATCCACATCAGTAAAATATTTCTCAAACTATTTTCTGCGGAGATGCAGCCACGCAGCCGCACCGCCGATAAACGCCACAAGCACAATGGCTATAATAGTCTTATCTCTCATTCTGTTTAATCCTCCTTTTTCTTTCTTTCGCACTGGTAGCCTGCAAACCCGAAGATTCCCGCACCGACTGTAAATGCCGCCGCAAGGCTCACCCACAAGCCGAGGCTGAAGTCGTCGCCCGTTTTCGGGGTGTCACGCAGCTCGTTGTGCATGGTTACGGTTGCCGTTTCGTCCGTCTTGACTGTCACTTTCTGGTCGGCGGGCAGGATATAGCCAGAGGATGCCTTGTCGATGACCTCGGACACGGTGTATTCGCCGATACGCAAGCCGTCAATGACGATTTCGCCGTTTTTGTCCGTCTTGAACGTCTGGTCGTAATCCCTGCCGATAACACGGAAAGAGAAGCCCTCCACCCTGCCGTCAGAGGATGTCTTGACGATTTTTAATGAGCCTTTCTGTGCTTCATTCAAGAAACCTTTGCCCGCTTCATTCTCCACGTTGTAGGTCTTGCCGTTTTCCTCAATGGATACGGGATAGACATTCTCATCCAGAACGAAGCCTGTCGGGGCGGTTTTCTCACGGACAAGGTACTTTCCATATCTGAGGTCGTTCATCTGGTAAACGCCTTTTTCCACCTCGCCCATCTCGCCGAGAAGTTCATCCTTTTTATCCAGTTTCCCATCGCCGTCCGTATCAGAGTAAACCTCGAATACCGCACCCGTGAGCTTGTTGTCGGGATAATCCTTGTCTACCTTAGTCAGAGCGATATTGCCTTTGATGAAATAGTTCACAAGCTCAATCTCCACTACCTCGTCAACCTCACTGATAGTTACGCTGATTTCTTCCTCGGAGAGTACATATCCTTTCGGGCTTTCGATTTCACGGATTACCCATGTGCCATACGGAACTTCCACAAAAGAAAAACTGCCGTCATCTTCAGATGTGGCAGTTGCGATTGCATTTTCTTTCGTGTATTCTGTTGTCCCCATCTGAAAGATGCCGATTATCGCACCGCCTAAATCCTCGCCGTCCTCGTTGGACTTTTTACCGCTGATAGAGCCGTAAATCAGTTCATTTTCAATGGCTTCGCCCTCGTTTACCGTAATATTTACGACGGCGGTTTCCTGCCCTGCGTACTCGAAGTCAACAGGGTATTTCTCATCGCTGACAAGGTAAGCGGCGTTTGTGCTGATTTCCTGCACATAGTAGCTTCCCATCGGCAGGTCGCTGATTGCCTTTCCGTGACCGTTCTCGTCAAGGAAAATAACCTCAATCAATCCATCGGCAGGGATAACAGAGCCGTCGGCTGCGGTCAGCTCCTCGGCTGCATACAGACCGAACGTGACGTCCTTGATTTCGCCGTTACTGCCCACGCCGTATGCTTCGTCAACCTCAAGGGTTTTATTGAGGTCGATTTCCACACGCTGACGCTCATTGTAAAATTCCGTGCCTGTTTCCGTCACTTCGATTTCCTGCCCTGCATACACAAGCTCCACGGCATGGACTTCATCATTTAATACCATGCCATACGGGGCGGTCACTTCCTTTACCTCATACTTTCCGAGATAAAGCTCCTTAGATTCTGCCGTGCCATCTTCCCCTGTGGTAAGCGTGTCCACGACCTCGCCTTTCTCGGCTCTGACTGTTCCGTCTGTCGTGATGATGTCCTCGGCTGCGGTAATCTCGTAAACTGCACCCTCTAAATTATCCACGGCAAAAATCGGCTGGTACAGCCCCTTGTTTCCCGATACCCTGCTGAATACCTCGCCAGATTTTCCTACCGTGATTTTCCCTTTCTGCGCCACGTTGGAGCGTTCCACCTTTATAATAGTGATGCCGCTTTCCTCCTCGGAGTTTTCCTGCTCCACGTCAAAATAGACTGGCTCGGAGTCGAGGACATAGCCGTATGGGGCTTGCACTTCAACGAGGGAATATCCCTTGCCGTATTCCAAAGTCTGCGGCGTGATAAGCCCGCCGTCCGCTGTCGTGTAGAACGTGTCAATCTCCGTCACTTCGGGATAAGTGAATTTCATTGTTACAAGGTTTCCCTCTGGGTCGTAAATCTGGAAGCCTGCGCCCGCATACGGGATAGCCTTGCCCGTTTCTATATCCTTTTTCACAATCTTGATATAGCTCTCAAAATTGGCGTTGTTGATAAGGTAGCGGTAAGTCTGGCTGTCCTTGCAGATGAATACGTCAAAATCTTTCATCAGCTCCCGACCGTCCCATCCAGAAGTCTGGTGTACGGTATAGATGCCATACGGCATATCCTTTGTCTGGGCAAAGCCGTTCTCATCGCAGATAAGCGTGTCACGCTCGGCTTCCTCTGCCGCATCAAAGCTGCCTGCGGATTTTAAATATACTTCAAAGACAGCCCCCTCCTCTGGCGTTTCAATCTGGGTTTCGCCGTTGTCGGTGTGCTTGATGATGGCAATATTGCCTTTGATAACCTGCTCGTTTACGTCGTTCTTGATAGAATTATATTCCACGGTGTAAAGCTCTGGCTCTGCGCCTACATGGTGTACGGTCGTGTCTAAGAGATAGCCCTCGGACGGGGTAATCTCACGGACGCTCCAATCATTCCCGCAGATATAATATTTCGTTGTGAACTGCCCGTTTTCATCGGTGGTGTAAGTGTCAACCAGTTCCTCGCCCTTATAGATGCCGTAAACCGCACCTGCAAGGGTGGCGTCGCCCTGCGGCTTCTTTCCCGTTTCCACATCGGTCTTTAATACCGTGACATTGAATTTCTTCAAGATGTTGGTAAAGCTGCGTTTCGTGACCTTTTTCCACTCAATCGGGGCAGTCTGGGATGCAGGTACGACATAACGGATTGCCGTGTCCACTTCCTCAAGGGTGTACGGCGTGCTGCCACTGATAAGCACATTTTCAAGCTTCGCAACGCCCTTTGCATTGGTAACGGCATATTCATCTACTGCAAGCCCGCTTAAAGACGTACCGTAAAGGTGGAACTTCACGCCCTCCACAAGATTGTCCTCGGATGTTTTCACAACCTCAAGGCTTCCACGCTTCAAGGTATTGCTGAACGTGACCGTAGAGGTTTTCCCGCCGATAATCGTCACGGTCTGGGTTTTCTGCGGCTCATAACGGTCAATCGACTGCTCCGTGACGGTGTAAGTGCCAGGGAATAAGCCCTCCACCGTGATATTGCCATCTTTATCTGTTTTTACGGTTTTGTTGAAGCCGTCGCCCTTGATGGTAAAGGAAATCCCACCGACAACGCCGTCCTCGGAAGTCTTTTTCAGTGCAACCGTTCCTGTCGGCGTTTCCACGTTGATATACGCCGTCATGGTGTCCACGTTTTCCACGCCCGTGATAACATCCTGCAAGTTGGGGTCGCCGTAGGCAATCATCTTCGCACCGCTGCTGACGGTCGGCGTGTTATTCCTTGTAGCGGTAATCCTCGCCTTGCCGTCAATCGCCTTTTTTGACGTGATGGTGAGCTTGTTCCCAGACTTGGACACTTTCACGCTGCTGTCGGAGCTGGTAAAGGAATACTCAGAGAGGGAATTATTTTTATCAGTCAGCGTCAAGCTGTACTTCCCATCCTTATAGGCAAGCTCCTTTGTAATATCCTTTTTGCCCGCCGACATAAAACTCGGAATCGTGCTGTGCCTTGTCATGAATGACACAATCTGGTCATAAGCCGTCCTTGCCCCGCTGTTTGCATAATTCGAGCCAAAGTGCAGGCTGTAAACGGTCGTGCTTGTCTGGCTGTAAGGGCTTGCTGCCTGTCTGCATCCCACGACGAACTCCCATACAAGTGTCTGCGTGGCAAGCCATTTCTCATCGTCGCTCCCAGACAGATTCCCGCTGTTGCCCTGATAGCCGTAGAGCAGGGCAAGCCCCACCGCCTTTTTCTGGTCTGCGGAGAGGGCGTTCC
>QXXL01000130.1 GCA_009911505.1 Lachnospiraceae bacterium
GTTGCCCGTTTTTAAGGGTACGCCCGGCTGAAGGCAGAACGCCGTTTCCCCGTCCACATACATGCGGTACTTATATTCACCCGTGCCGCCTGCGGTATGACCGCCGATGTTCGCACTGGAATTATATCTGATTGCGTTCCCTGCGCCGTCGTAGGTGTGGGTAAAGCTAATCGTGCCGATGTCGCCTGCTGCAAACGCTGTCGTGGCAGGGACGGCGGATAATGCCGTGACCGCAGCAAGGGCAAACGCCGCAGCCCTTTGAAATAATTTACGAATCTTCATTCATTACCTCCTGTTCGTTCTCATGTTGATAGTTGACTTTCTGGCAGAAAAAAAGCCGCCCATGTGGACAGCTTTTAATATTTCTTTTCTCGGATAGTTACTGGCAGTATCTAGGGGGAGAGGTGTGGAGAGGGGGAGGTTCAAAAAAATTTGCTATCCCCCAAAGGGCGGACTTCTCCCTCGGCGTTCCATGCCCAAATCCCTATTTTGCCCGTTTTACCTCTCGTGAGCCTTGTTCCGCTGCAAGTGGCGGTTGTAAAACTCCAACGCCTTTACGACAAAATCCGTTTCCTGCCCTCTGGGAATGGATTTCGGTATGAGCTTGGTTATCCGCTCGTCCTTAAAGGCGGGCTTCTCTTTCTGGTTCGGTTTTTCCTCCTGCATGATGCTCTGGATAACCTCATCCGTGAGTTTTCCCTCCTGCATGAACTTTTTCATCTTGATAGCCTGTGCAAGAGAGGGCGTGGCATCGTTGTAGCCCATCGCTTCAAGCAGGGTGTATTGCTGTTCCTCGGAAAGATAGGAAATTTCCACCGCAGGGCGGAAAGCAATCTGGTGTTCATCTACCATTTGCAGGATTTCGGGTACAAGCTCCGTTAGACGGATAAAGCGGCGTACCTGCTCGTGACTATCATCAGTTTTTGCCGCTATCTTTTCTCGGCTCGTCAACTTCTGCACCAGTGGTGCAGAAGTTAAATCTGTACGTTCACCCTGCCGTTTCATCGCTTCAAGTCGCATCTTATACGCAAAGGCTTTTTCACTCGGCAAGATGGTCGTTCTTTGGAGATTACTCTCAACCATGACAATAATCGCTTCGTCACGGGTCAGCTCCTTAACCTCGCATTTGAGCGTTTCAAGCCCCGCAAGCTCACAAGCCTTTTTCCGTCTGTGACCGCTGATAAGCTCATACCGCCCGTCCTCTTTTTGGCGGACTGTGGCAGGGGTCATCACGCCACTCCGCCTTACGCTGTCTACAAGCTGCTCCATATCCTCGTCCATCAAGACCTTGAACGGGTGGTCTGGAAACTCGTCAATCTCCGCAATCGGGATTTCCCTTATCTTGCTTAGATTCGCTTCCGCACGGCTCTCGTCCGTTTCAAAAAGGTCATCGTATGCGGTCAGTTCGATTTTGCTTCCTCTGCTTTTCGCCAAGCTCCGCCACCTCCTTTCCGAACTGCTCGTATGCGGCGGCTACCTTGCCGCCTTTGTCGTAGGCAAAAATGCTCTTTCCCTCTGCTGTGGCTTCCACGGCACGGATGGAGTGGGGTATCTGCGTGTCAAATACCTTGATTCTCTGCCCATAGGCACTCTTAACCGTTGCCGTAATTTCCTTAGAGATGTTCGTGCGTGGCATTACCATCGTCATAAGGATGCCGTCAATCCGCAGGTGCGGGTTGATTTGCCGTTTGACCTTAGACACGGAGCGAAGCAACAGCTCTAAGCCTTTGGCGGAAAGATAATGGGGCTGTGTCGGGATAACTACGCTGTCAGCAGCCGCAAGAGCGTTGATTGTCAGCATCCCCAAGCTCGGCATACAATCCACGAGGACTGTATCATAATTCTTTTTCACTTCATTGATGCAGGTTTTCAGTACGCTTTCACGGCTTATGGCGTTAATCAGCCTTACTTCCAGTCCCGACAGTTCAATGTTGGACGGGAGCAGGTCAACGCCCTCGTCATGGTGCAGGATGCTTCTGGAAACATCGACGGGGTTATCGTCAATGATATCCTGCATGATAGTGGAGAGCGTGTCGGGCAAGTCGTCTGGTCTGCTGTAACCGAGCGACATGGTTAAATTTGCCTGTGCATCGGCATCAATAAGCAGGACTTTTTTGCCCTGCTGTGCCAGAGCCACGCCCAGATTGACCGCCGTGGTGGTCTTGCCAACGCCGCCTTTCTGGTTGGTTAAAGCGATTACTTTGCAATTTGACATAGGGTGCGTCCTCCTTTCGCATAGATT
>QXXL01000131.1 GCA_009911505.1 Lachnospiraceae bacterium
GAACAATACCGCCATAATATGAAACGCATCCATCAGCCCTGCAATATACGCATGAGTTCCGTATTCAAAATCCTGCTTTTCCCTGCAATCTATAAGATGTTGACAAACTTCCCTCTGTTCCTCCGTCAAATCAAGCTGGTTAAAAGCATCCTCCGCATATCCCTCGTCCTTACTATCTTTTTGATAACTGGCATCAGTCTGTAACAGTTTCAATACAGATTCGTCTTTTAATTTCTCTACTGCTATCTTCACCAGTTCTTTAAAATCCTTATCGTACATCACTTCCCCCTGCCAGTTCTACTCTTAATTTTTTAATAGGTGCATGGATAACCTTAAAAATAAGTTCGTCAACGCAATCTGTATATCTGCCCTGCTGTATGAGCTGATTCTTCAATTCCACAAGGCTATGTAACAAAATACTCCGTTCCTCACTATCCACATATAAATGATTTTTCTTTTCTCTCATAATCAACACCAACCTTTTTTGATTTCATTATATAGACGGATAGCAGAATGTTCAAAGCTGCAAATTGGGTCAAAAAAATAAGCGTACCACTATTTCTAATGATACGCTTATGATTATTTAGATATAAACATCAACGGTCAAATCTTCCCATTGATTTTTTCTAAGATAGCCACCATTCGCCCTGCGGAAAGCCTGTGCTTCTTCAAAACTTATGGTAAAAGTCCAGAATGGTTTTCGCCTATCTTTGTGATATAGCCGCCTGTGCAGAACGTAACTTTGATAGGCGTTTTTTGCTGTTACACTTATGTTACTATAATCCATGCTCAGGACATATGTACGAGGACTTTCGTCCTCATCCTCGTTTCCCTCCTCAATAGTTGCAGCAGCATGATTCTTTCTGCCCTCCACTTTGCAAACAAGCGATTGTGTTTCATTTGGCAGGAAATTCAAATCCCAACGATACTTACAATTATCTACGGGAATAATTTGCGAAACAAATTTATCAATAATACCGTCATCAAGTTTGGGCTTGGAAAAATCTAATGCTTCTTCAAGTACGGCTCTTATTTTCTCTGTGTCAAATTCTATGCCATTCTCACTATTAGATAGCTCACTCATTCGCGACTTTTCTTCCATATATTTATTAAGCTCTGTTTCTGTTGTATCTTTCAGTGACTTAAATTCTTCTTTTGTAATTTCACCATCAGCCCTCATGCTAATAAGATTATCTATCTTATTTTTTAGCCTTGCTATTTTTCCCTCCAACGCAGAAGCGGCAGCTTGATTGTTCTTAGTATCTGATTGATAATGTTCATTCAAGAGCCTATAAACTTCTAATACAGCATCCTTACGCTCTTGCTCTGTCCAGATACCCTCGAAAATCTTCTTAGCCATAATCTCTAATTTCCAATCACCGACCATGCGAATGTCGCAATAGCCCTCTGTATCAAGACCATTCTTCTCTCGGAAAGCCTTGCTGCCATTATTGACTTGATTATAGCACTGATA
>QXXL01000132.1 GCA_009911505.1 Lachnospiraceae bacterium
ACCTCTCTTATTGGTTCTCCACTTATTTTTTCGGAATGTCGAACCACAACTGCAACGTAACTTTCTAAGCCATACATCCTGCGTAGATTTCTTTCCGTAGGTTCTCTCGCCTTTATTTACTACCATCTTTGTTGTCTGTGCCTTGCGTATTTCGCTGCACTTATTCCAAATTTCCTCTGAAACAATCGGTTCAAAATCTCCCTTAACATACATATATGTTTCTTCATCAAGATTCTTTATCCGTTTCTGTTCCAGATAATTATTGCTGAATGATTTCAGATAACAATTATATCCTTTATATGTGGCATTGTGCAGGATGCGTCCGATTTTTGATGCAGACCAGCTCACCTGTCCATGTCCATCCTTTCTTCCAAGACGACAGAGTTCTTTTGCAATCTTAGTCTGTCCTGCACCTTGTAAATACAAATCAAAAATAATTCTTACCGTTTCTGCTTGTTCCTCATTTATTACATAAGTGCTTCCTACACGGTCATAACCAATGATATTACCATTTCCATATAAAACACCATTTTCACGGCTGATTTTCTGTCCTGCCCGAACACGTTCAGAAACTTTACGGCTTTCCTCCTGTGCTAAAGTTGCCATTATCGTAAGTCTAAGTTCCCCATCGCCATCCATTGTCCAGATGTTATCTTCCACAAAGTAAACTTCGATTCCAAGATTTTTCAACTCCCTTGTTGTTACCAGAGTATCAACCGTATTTCTTGCAAAACGGCAAACTTCACGAGTTACAATTAGGTCGAATTTTCCTGCCCTTGCATCTTCAAGCATCCTTAAAAATGCAGGACGTTTTTTCGCTTGTGTCCCTGTTATTCCCTCGTCTATGTAAACGCTGTCTTTGATACAATTTGATTTTGCCTTATACTCCATGATTTTTCCTATACCCCGTGATTTTTTGCCATACTCCACGATTTTTCCTATACTCCGTGATTTTTTCCCTCTTCCTATCACAAATTTTTATTGCGCTCTTTATATTGCTATGCTATAATCCATGTCGTATCTATAAAACAACTACAAAAAAAACTAAGTGGAGGTATAAAGATGAAATACAACACTGTATATATTGTAATTAATGAAGGGGAGGTTGCATATGCCTCTGAAGATAAAGAAGATGCAGAAGCATATGCTGATACCAAAGGCTACGAAGCCAGAGAAAGAGTACTAAATGAGTGGGGTAATGATGATCCGTCAGATGAAGATATTGGGGAAGCTGATCTCCAGGCAGGAATGGATGGGGATTTTTATGAAGTTGAAAAGGTCAACATATCAGGAAAATCAGAAGATGACACAATAGAACTTTCCGATGGTACTGAAATAGATGTATCTGATATAATAGAAAAGCTATAAAACATCATTCTTTTACAAAGGCTGTGTCATAAAATCTGTGTAAATAAGTTGTCTGAAAATTTCCTTTGAACTGCTTGATTACCTTGCTCAAAATG
>QXXL01000133.1 GCA_009911505.1 Lachnospiraceae bacterium
TTACAAACAAATCCCCCGCTGCCGTTTTCTCCCGGCTTCAGGGGATTTGTGCTTTTCAAACCTTAACCTCCATCCCATTCTTGAAAGTGAAGCGGATGTCCTCCTTGCTGTACACCGTGGCGTACTCCACAAGGCTGTACCAGTCGTCCTCGCGGAATGCCGTGAGCGGGCCGTCCAGCTTTTCCAAGGCGGAAACAAACCTCCCGATTTTTTCCCGCTTCGCCTGCCGCTCCGTGATGGACTGGCCGACTTCCTCCAGCCGTTCCTTCGCCCTGTTAAACCGCCCCGCCAGCCCGTCATACTTCTTCTGGTACTCCGTCTGGTCAAGGGCAATGCGGGCGTTCTCGGCCACACACTGCTCGATCAGCTCCGCCACCACGTTCATCTCCTCCTGCAGCCGCAGGCGTTCCGCCTCCAGCTCCGAGGTATTAAAAAGCGTGTCTTTTATGGAATCGTAATCCTCCCGCACCCCGTCCTTTTCTGCAAAGATGGCATTGGCCGCTTTCAG
>QXXL01000134.1 GCA_009911505.1 Lachnospiraceae bacterium
GAGGGATTTGATGGTTTCCTCGTCAAGGTGGGGCGTGCCGCATTTCTCCCCTCCGTCAAACTTATGGTTGCACTGCCAGATGGTCTTCCGGTACTTGCTGTTGGAATGCCACACCTTGGAGCCGTACCAGCCCCCGCAGTCCGCGCATTTTATCCGGCCGGAGAATACGCCCGTGCTGCTCGCCCGGTTCTTCCCTGAATGCCTGGCCGCCATCTGGTGCTGCGCCTCCTCGAACACGGACGGGCTGATGATGGCCTGGTGGTTGTTCTCCACATAATACTGCGGCACTTCGCCCTCATTCACTTTCTTCTGCTTGGTGAGGAAATCCACCGTGTACACTTTCTGCAGGAGCGCGTCTCCTTTGTACTTTTCGTTCGTGAGGATGCTCTTGACCGTGCTGGAAGACCATGCCTCCTTGCCGCCGGGCGAGGGGATGCCCTCTGCCGTCAGCAGCTTTGCGATTGCGTGGGGCGAGCGCCCCTGCAGGAAGAGGCCGTATATCCTGCGGACGGTCTCCGCCTGTTCCTCGTTGATGACGAGGTTCCCATCCTCGCCCCGGTCATAGCCAAGGAACCGCTTGAACGGCACCGTGACCTTGCCGTCAGCAAAACGCTTCCTCTGCCCCCAGGTGCAGTTCTCCGAGATGCTCCGGCTCTCCTCCTGCGCCAGAGAGGACATGATGGTAAGGAGCAGCTCGCCCTTGCCGTCAAATGTCCAGATGTTCTCTTTCTCGAGCACTACTTCCAATCATTCATAGGGTTTCCTATCGTTGGGAAATCCCCGTTTCATGCGGTTTCGTGGCACTCCAAGATGTGTTTCGTTCCGCTTCGTACCGGCTCGTTTTTGGGATTTAAACAACCAATAAACACCAAAGTTCCCGCCATTCTGTACTTGTGCGGGAACCCTAGTGTTTTCTGTGCTTGTGCCGCCTGATACTGTGCGCCTTACCCGTCCGCCCCTGCCAGTGCCTGGCTGATGGCATCCGAAGTCTGCGCCAGCGTTTCCGCAAACACATGGGCGTAGATATTTTCCGTTGTCCGGGTATCGCAGTGGCCGAGATGCTCGGAAATTACTTTCGTTGGTATGCCCATGTTTATCAGTAACGAGGCGTTCGCGTGGCGGAGGTCATGGATGTGTATGTCAGGGAAATCATGCTTTTTCAGTAGCCGCTTGAACTGCAGGTTGATGTAGTTCTTGCTCATGTATTCCCCATACTGCCCCGTGAACACAGCCCCACGGTCTATCCACTTATCCCCAATCTCCTGCCTGCGCCCGTCCTGCCATTCTTTCTGCTCCTGCAGGAGCTTCACCGCCTGCGGCGGCAATGCCACCACCCTGGCACTGCTCTTTGTCTTTGGCGTGGAAAGCCGGTATTCGCCGTCCAGGCGGTAAAGGTTGTATTTTACGGTTACCGTGGCTTTCTCCAGATCGACCTCATTCCAGTGCAGGGCAGTCAGTTCGCCCACGCGCAGCCCCGTGTAAAGCAGCAGTTCGATCGCCCTTGGAAGCTGCGGGTTCGTCATCTCATGCAGGAAGCCGAGCAGTTCCCGGCACTGCCCCGCGTCCAGGAATTCCTTCTCCTTCGGCTCCGAGCCGGGTGTTGTGGCATGGGTGACCGGGTTCTTCAGCAGCAGCTCCTTTTTCACCGCTGTGGAAAAGATTGGTGACAGAGCCGTGCGGACGCGCTTGATGGTGCCCACGTCCAGACCGCCGCCCGCTTCTTCCCGGATGAACGCATCGCTCAGCTTCCTGCCGATGGCGTCCGCCAGCCGCTGCGCCGTGTCTTTCAGTACCGGGATGCCGTCCACGCAGCTCTTGACCGTGTTCAGGTTCACGCCGGACTTCCTGGATACTGGCCTGCGCGTCCCCTCCGGTATCAGTTCCGGGCTGCGCAGGCGGTAAGTTTCGCGCTTCCGCCCGTCCCGGTACAGTTCGTTGAACAGCTTGTCGATCCGGGCTGTGTTGATGTCCTTTAATTTCATATTCCCGATGTACGGAAGAACATAGGTGTCTATGATCTTCCTGTTGCAATAGAGCGTCATCGGCTTCAGCTTATGCACCGCTATCTGGTCATAATACCAATCCGCCAGTTCAGAGAATCGGATATTTTCATTGAAATTCACCATGCCCCGGCACTGCTTCTCAAACTCGTAGGCAAAGACCGTGGCCAGCTTCTCCGCCTTGCCGGGCGTGACGCCTTCCGGCGGCGTGTATGTGGTCGTCTTGCGGATCTGCCTCCCGTCCATGCCGTACCCCAGGGATACCATGATGCGGAAGGAGTCCCCGCGCCTCTTTACGCTTGGCATAATGTGTGCGCCCCCTTTCTTAAATTTCCACTACTATACATTGCTCTGAAAGCCCGTAAAGTCAACGGGTTTTTCAAAAATATAAGGAGAAAAACCATAGCGGCTTCTCTCCTTGTGTGCATTACTTTTTTTCCCTTAACCTTACCGTCACTTCCACATTGTCTGTCGGGATGAGCGTCCCCTGTTCCCGGCATCTTGCCTTTTCTGCCATTACCAGCCCGTGGACGGCCATCCTGCCGTAATTATCCAAAGCCATAATGTCCATGAATTCCTCCTGTGCGTCATCTTCCACCATCCATGCGCCAAGCTGCTCAATCTGTTCCTCACTGAGACGCGCCGAGGAACTGTCATTGGAATAGCCAAGGATATAGTCGATCCGCTTGTCAAAAATCCCCGACAGGGCGTTCAATGTCTCATAATTCGGCTCCCGCTTCCCAATCTCCCACATGGCAACCGTGCCTTTGGAGACCCCCAGGGCTTCCGCAAGCTGCACCTGCGTCATCCCCGCCCCGTTTCGGATTTCTTTTAACCTTTCTGCAAACATTTTTATGCACCTCCGTTTTTTCAATCTTATCACTATCTGTGAGTACAGTCAAGCGTTTTCCAACATTTCGTAAAATAAATTCCTATCGTCTGGGTTTGTTTAATAACTTTTTGTGAGTATTCTCCTTGACATCGGTCACCGACTGTTATATGATAAATTACATAATCTCACGGAAGGAGAGAACTGCATATGACTGAAAACATACCGAGAATGATGACCGTGCGCCAGGTCGCAAGGACCGGCCTGCTGTCGGAACACGCACTGCGCCTGATGCTGAAAGCCGGGAAGCTCCCCGCTATCTTTGTAGGCAATAAGGCGCTCATCAATTACGACAGGCTGTGCGAACAGCTCAGCACATTGGGCGCGGATTTAAACCAAAAGCCGGAAAAGCAGTGGTTCCAATAATGTATTCCAACGGGAATAAGGAGGGAGGTGGACAGGATGCCGGAAAAAAATACAGACTCCATGCAGGAACTGAAAGAAATGCGCATCTGGATGTTGTGGAAGTGGGCAGCAGGCAAGGATGGAAAAAAGACCAAGAAGCCGTTTGCCGCCAATGGGCGCGCCTGCGGCACGGATGAAAAATTCAGAGGCAGATGGGTGACGTATGCCGAAGCCGTGGCGGCCATGAAGAAATTCCCCGGCAGGGCGGCTGGCGTGGGCTTCAAAATCCCAGGCGGCTATTTTTTCCTAGACGTTGACGATAAAGCGCTGGAAGACCCTTATGTACAGACGCTCCTCCGGCGCTTTGCCAGCTATGCCGAGATCTCAGTCAGCGGGGACGGAACGCATATTTACGGGAAGTATGACCTCTCCCAGATCCCAACCTATATCAAAAAGGAAACTGACAAAAAGACCGGGGAGATCAAAGAACGGCTGTGCCTTGACAGGCAGTTCTACATGAAGAACCCGCACAATGATACAGAGCTTTATCTCGGCGGCGTCACGAACCGTTTTGCGGCCTATACCGGGAATGCCGTCAATGACGAGCCGATGAAAGAATGCACACAGGCCATCCTCACCACGCTGGATAAAGATATGCGCAGGAAACAGCGGAAAAAATACAGCGCAAAGCGTGACGGCGATGAAGATATCTTCCGCATCATTGAAGCCCTGCGCGGGCAGAAGAACGGCGCGAAGTTCTCCCGGCTGTTTGACAGCGGGAACATCAGCGAATACGGCGGAGACGATTCCGCCGCCGACTGCGCCCTGTGCGCCATGATAGCTTTCCGCGCTGGGGACGACCCGGCGCTCATCGAGGAGATCTTTAACCAGTCCGCGCTGGTGCGGGACAAATGGACGGGGCGGGAGGATTACCGGGAGATGACCATATCCGCGGGCATTGAAGCCTGCCACGGCACCTTCCACCGCTCCGCCATGCCCGCGCCATATTTTATTAAATTCGACCCTGCGGGCAATGCCTCCGTGAGCGCGCCGCTCCTGGCGAAATATGTGCGGGAACACCTTCATTACATCATGGTCAGGGATTCCGCAAGGGGAGGCGCGCTCATCTTCGTGTATGAAGATGGCTGCTACCGCCCATACAGCCAGGATATGTTCAAGGGCGTCATAAAAAGCTATGTTTCCGGGTACGATGAGGAGCTTGTCAGCATGCGGACCGTCACGGAAGCCGCCAGCCAGCTCCTCACGGACCTGGACACACGCACGAGCGACGACCTGAATACGGACGAGGATATCATCAATTTTAAAAACGGGCTGCTCCGGCCGTCCGACCTGGCGCTCCTGCCGCATTCGCCGGATGTGCTGTCCACCATACAGATCCCGTGTGAATGGCACGCCGCGCCCTGCGCAACGCCTGTCTTTGACAGCTACATGGATACCCTGTCAGGCGGATGCCGCGCTGTGGAGAACCTCCTCCTGGAATTCATGGGGGCCGTGTTCTCCAACGTGAAAGGGTGGCGCATGAAAAAGGCACTGTTCCTGTATGGGCCAGGCGACACGGGGAAGTCGCAGCTTAAGAGCCTGACGGAGCGCATCCTTGGGAAGCAAAACTTCATCGGCATTGACCTGGCGGAGATCGAGGCGCGGTTCGGCACGGCGGGCATCTATGGGAAACGCCTGGCTGGGAGTTCGGACATGAGCTTCCTGACCGTCCACGAGCTGAAGGCTTTCAAGAAATGCACAGGCGGCGACAGCCTCTTTGCCGAGTTCAAGGGCATGGACGGCTTTGAGTTCACCTACGGCGGCCTGCTCTGGTTCTGCATGAACCGCCTGCCGAAGTTCGGCGGCGATGACGGGCAGTGGGTGTATGACCGCATCATCGCCGTGGAATGCGGCAATATTGTGCCGCCAGAACGGCAGGATAAACAGCTCCTCGAAAAAATGTATGCGGAGCGCGAGGGCATCGTGCATAAGGCGCTCACCGCTTTCCGCAGAGCCGTAAAGAACGGATACCGCTTCACGGAGCCGGAAAGCGTGTCCCATGCCAGGGACAGCTACCGTGGCTCCAACAGCACCGTCATTTCCTTTTACGGGGAATGTATGGAAAAACGTCTGGAGGGCAGAATCAATGACTCCTGCACCACAGGCAGGATGTACAAAGTCTATAAGGCATGGTGCCAGGACAATAATAACGGTTACGCAAAGACCGCCCGCGAGTTCCGGGAGGAGCTTGCCGCCCACCTCGGCACCACGTTCAAGGAGATGAGCGTCCACTGCGAAAAGGGGACTTTCTACCGTAACCTAACGCTCACGGCTGAGACCAAGAAACAGTACATCCGGGAATATGGCTATGACGATGCGGCGGAATTCCTGGCCTGACTGACACTTGGCTGACAGTACGCTGACAGGCATCTGACAGTATGGGATGCCCACACTCCCTTATAATCAAAGGACTTTTTCATTGGCTGACAGCACTGACAGTTTTCTGTATCTTTGGAACAGTTGGAAAAAAGTATGTACTTAAATATATAGGTAAATACAAAGTACAAAGATTATATAAGATAAAAAGGATACGGGCTTTCACTGTCAGTTTTATCAGTCAACACCTAGAAACGGCTTAAATACTGCATCCGCAGACATCGGGAACTGTCAGGCGGCATTCAGCCCCTGTCAGCCAACTATCAGCCGCGGAAGGATGTGGGAGTGTTTTGCAAAAATAATATTTATAAGAATGGAACCGAAAAACAACTGCTTCTGCGGCATGCCGCAGAGAAAGGAAAGGGAACACATGGGGAAACAGAAATACCAGATGGATTTTAGCTTCCTGGAGGACTACGACAACAGCACCACGCACTACCAGCCGTTTGACCTGCTGGCAACGCCTGGATGCATTCCAATGATGGTCATGTGCAGCAAAAAGCCGGAACCCGCCGCATGGAGCATCATCGGCGTAATGTACAGCGTCCATTTCCTGCATTACAAGTACATGGAAGATTACATCACCAGCCACGGCCTCACCCGCTGGAGGGATGAGCATGACCGCAAGTCCGGCCTCTGCCTGTCCGGCATCAGCAACCATTGCCGCATTTTTTAGGTGCAGGGGCGGCCTCTATCTTTGTGCCTGCCCTCCTGCCTGACGGGCGGGCAGGCACACGCACAAAAACCGCATAAGTTTTTGGGGTATTAACCCCATAAGTTTTCAGGGAATCTTCCCGGAAAGGAGCAATATATGGGAAAAAGAGGACCAATGCCGGGCACAGGCGGGCGGCCGCCCAAAGCCCTGTCAGAAAAAATAGGCGCGGGCAATCCGGGCAAACGCCCGCTCATGGTAATGGGCGCGCCGGAAACCGCCACACTGGAGTGTGTGGAGATGCCCGCGCCAAAGGATTACATGAGGGAGAAACAGAAGAACGGCTGGGAGTTCTGCGCCGAAGAGATTTATACAGAAACATGGGAGTGGCTTAAGGAGCGCGGCTGTGAGAAACTGGTAAAGCCGCAGCTCATCGAGCAGTACGCCATGAGCGTGTCGCGCTGGATACAGTGCGAGCAGGCCATCTCGGAATTCGGCTTCCTGGCGAAGCACCCGACCACACAGCAGGCCATCGCCTCGCCGTTCGTCGGCATGGCACAGAGCTATATGAAGCAGTCCAACCAGATGTGGGCGATGCTCTACCAGGTCGTTAAGGAGAATTGCTCCACCGAATACCAGGGCGCAACGCCGCAGGACAGCGTGATGGAGCGGCTGCTCCGGGCAAGGGAGGGATTACGATGAAACTTCCAAAGAAAATAGCGCATTACCTCCGGGGCAATGTGGACTTTGACAGCTTCTTTGTCCTGGACATTGCCGTGCAGGATAAGGAGAACGCCGTACTGCTGCTCGCCCCAAGGGATATTACCACAGACAAGTTTTTCTGTATGCAGTACCGCGGGCATTCCTATTTTTACGGCAGCATTGAAAACATGATGGAAGCCTGTGTGAAATGCCAGTACCTCCGCCCCACCGCCACAAAACGGCTTACGAGGAAATACCATAAGTCCGCAGAGAAAGCCTGTGTAAAACACACCGGGTAAATACTAGCAAATAAACACATTGATATTTCACAGACACATTATTTTCAAGGAGGGATTTTATGACAGCATATGACATCTACACAATCGGCACAGCAGAGTACAAAAGGGCGTTCTGGGACAAAACCATGAGGGGCGGCCAGGCCCCTCGTGAGGTCATGCAGAGCGGGGATTCCCTGCATGACACGCTCGTCCTCCCGGCTGACAGCAACAGGAAATTCCAGGAGGCATTGCGTAAGGAGAGCGTCTTCCGCCGGCTTGCCACCTGCATTCGCGCGCCGCAGTCGGAAGGCTCCATCTGGACTTCCGTTTGTGAAGACCTCGCTGAATGGGTACCGGAAAACGGCAAAGTCAGCATCATGGACGCCACGGACGGCCTTACAAGGCAGCTCTTCCGCTGCAATAAGCTGGCGGTCATCGCAAAACTCACCAACAACTATGTAAAGGATATTGGCTTTGACGCAGAAGGCTACCTCACTGCACACCTGGCTAAGAGTTTCGGCAGGGCGGAGGAAAACGCATTCATCAACGGGAACAGCGAGGGAATGCCGACAGGCATCCTGCATGGCACAGACGGCGCAGAAATCGGCCTGACAACCGCAGAAATCAGCTTTGACGATATGGCAAAGCTGTACCTCTCCGTCAAGCCGGAATACCGCAAAAACGGCGTGTGGATTATGAATGACGAGACTGCCCTCACGCTCCGCACGTTAAAGGATGAGGGCGGCAGCTACCTGTGGAACCATAACAGCGATACGATTTTCGGAAAGCCCGTGCATACCTCTGAATTCATGCCATTCGCCACCCCTGGAAGTCTGCCCGTTGCATTCGGGGATTTCAGCCACTACTGGATTGTAAACCGTCTCCCTCTGTCCGTCCGGGCACTGACGGAACGTTTCGCCCTCCAGCACCAGACAGGCTACCTTGCCTATGAATTCCTGGACGGCAGGCTCACCCGCCCCGAGGCGGTCAAGGCATTGCAGATAAAAGCTGCATAGGCATCCGCTCAAGAATAGGCAGCACCACGAAAGACACCCTGCATCCCCAGGTTTATGGGTGCCGGGTGCCTTCGAAAGTATATAGATTTTATTTCCCATGCCGGAACGCTGAATTGCCCGTGAGGTTCTTCAAAAGGATTTTCCGGGCGGTTTTGTATTCATCCCCAATAAAGCCAAGCCGGAGCAGGAAGCAGCGGAATGCATATTTGTCATTATCGGATTCTATTGGCTTGCCGGACACCCGTTTCATGCGCTTTGCCATCCCGCACAGCTTTTCCACAAATTCTGTATAGGCCGCCGTTTCATCTGGATTGGCAGTAAACGGGAACCATGGGAAGCTGACCGTATCCTCCGTGACTGTAAGGCGGATTTCATCAGCCTGGAAAGCCCGCGCCATCAGCCCGCCCTTGTTCTCCACCAGCTTTGCAAGGTTCTCCAATGCCCCCTGTGTGAATAACTCCTTCGGAACGCTGACGGCCAGCCTGTCCTCCGTCTGATCCGCTTTGCCCGTGAAGCCTTTTCCTTTCAGATGCTCCAATAGATTGCTGACCGTTTCCCTGTCCACGCTGTCCGGGATGCGGAGCGTCCCGTCCCTTTCTAATGTGCAGTCGCCAATCTTATAAGCCAGGCTCGGCGCTTTCTGGTAGCATGGGACTGTGTGTAACGCCGTGGCAACCTCCTCCGCCAGTTTTGGCCGCTGTTTCGGTTTCAGTTCAAATTTAACATCCATCTGCATATGTATGCCCTCCTTGATTTTGGTAGGTACATGTTCGCTCTATCCGCACAGAATAGCAAGCAAAAATCCCCAAAATACTCGACAATCATCTGCCAGGAAGTTTGTGCAGTTTATGGCGCGTAATCCGCTTGCTATTATTGCACACCCGATTTAACATGTCCGTACCAAAAGAAAAGGAGGCAGCTTATGCAGACAAAGAAAATGAAAGTACAGTATTCCTCACG
>QXXL01000136.1 GCA_009911505.1 Lachnospiraceae bacterium
ACTATAAGCCCCTCAACGAGGAAGCTGCCCCCAAGTAATATGTTCCATTTAGGGAAACGCTGATGAAAGCGTTTCCCTCGTCGCAAATGCGGGATTTATAAGTGAGAAAAATTTTGCATGCTTTCACCAATGCGGCTATTATGGCTCTCGGCACTGTATTTTCGACATAAACAGAGTATTCAGAACGTATGACAGAGTTTTTAACACCATACGCCAATCAAAATCGGAATTGATGGATGAGATAAACCATATGAGGAATGCAAAAATGATGACGATTTGGTCTTGTATCTTTCAAAGAATTTGTGAGATGACAACTTCCCATTTGACATACTGGAAAACCAAAATATGATACCTTTGCCTTAATCCTTAATAAGGTGTACTGAGATTATTTATTTTATGGAGGAAACGTAGATGGAACAAAAAAATAAAATTCTGAAAACAGTTTCAGTTGTTCTATTGTTATGCAGTTTTGTTGTACCAATGTATAATATTTTTCCTAATGGGCTGATAGTCAATCAGGATTCATGGTTTTTTACTGAAACTTTTAAAATACTTTTTCAAGAGGGGGTAGGAGCATTTAATTATCTTGGTGTTGTATTTCATCTGGCTGTATGGATTCCCGCTATCATACTGTGTATCGGTTCTTTTGCAAAGATGGACAAGATTGTTCGCTTTTCGTCAGGTATCGGCATTGTCCTTCTTTTGATAGGTCTTCTGCTTGCTGTTGTTTTGACAAATGAAATAAAATTGATCCATCCGATTGTTGGGTACATTTGTATTGGATACTGGATTGACTTAATTTTGCTTGTAGTTTGCGCCGCCGTTTCTTCAAAAAAGCACTGAAAATATTAAAAAATTCCCATTTATCGAGCAACATAAATACATAAAGAGTAAGACACATAAGACGCAGAACCAGCAGGCTTGTGAGAAATCACAGTCTGTTGGTTTTTCTTATGTAATTTCCTATTCCTTGACCACATTTTGACATTTGGCTTTTATAATTGAAATACATCAAACATGACAGGAGGATAAACAATGCGAAAACGAATATTATCATTAGTTATGATTTGCGGCTTGCTATTCACTACGACAGCTTGCGGAAATTATAACATTGAGGACGGGAAAGCTCCCCCGCAAAACACGGAAGAAAATCCATTCATGAAATCAGAGGAAGACGGTTCTTTAGGTGTTCTCAGCCACGAGGAAGTAAGTCCCGCCAGAGCGGATGACCAGAGTGTTTTACCGTATGAATATCACGGCGGAGAATTCACCTTGGACTATCAGTTTGCATCAGAGGGGAAATTGGATAACATAGGCTTCCTGCTCTTTTTGGACGGAAAGCCACAGGCGTACAAGGTAAATGATACAAGGGCGGAATATGAGTATCTCCATTGTTTCCAAACATCAGAAAAGCACGAAGAAAAATTTTCGTTTGTGTTTACACCGAACACGGGAAAAAAAGGTGATACCCTAAATATTACAATCCTGAGCATTACCAATCCCGCTTTCCAACCCGATATGAAAGAAACATCGAGTTACGGCTGGTATCACCAACACCTTGAAAGAGCGCTGAAACTGCATTTTAATGAGGATGCTCCAGACAACGATATCTTTTATGGAGAAAGTGAAAATATTTTTCGTGATGTCAGCGTTGCAGAAGAAAAAATCACTTCCTCTTTTATTGAGAATGAGCTTGTGAAAAACGGTTGGGATGAAATTACTATGGATACATTGGATAGCGGCGTTTATTCGACTATTTCCTATGATGGCGAATTAGTGTATGACAATATCAATCTTACCAATAAAGATACACTTACAGTGCGTTACACGATTTGCGGAACGCCGGGTACAAGGTATGGCATATCATTCTTCTTAAATCATAAGCCCATATCGTTTGATAAAGTGATTTCATACGATGCAACATTGAGCAAAGGAAATGTGTGGATAATGGAAGCCGTCATAGACACTTCTAAATTAGACGACTTCAATACTTTCTATGCGGTAGCTGTTGCTGCAAGCAATGATTGTTCTACAAATAAGACAGGCTCAATTTTGCTTTATAGGAGGACTGAAAAATGAAAACAAAATTGATATGTATGTTGCTTATACTTGCTTTTGCTCTTAATCTGTCAGCTTGTGGTAACAGTCAGGAAAATGTGAATCGTTCTGAAAACGGAATCTCCATAGATGCGTCACAATCCGAAGAAGATAACACATCGGAAAAAACAGGAAGCGAAAGCAGCGACAATAATAAGTCCAACCCACAGAATCGTGATACAGATAAAAATACTATGGATGTTGGCACAGTGAATGGCTCGGCTTTCTCTGGAAAGGTCAGCGGCTGTTATTACGCTGATGGCAATCGGATTATTGTTGCAGCAGATAAGCTCTATCTTTATGATACTGGGAAAAGCGAGATTATAGCAAGTGCGGATATTTTTTTGAATGAGTTATGTGTGCAGTCTTATTCGGACGGGTATTTCATTGTCGGTGAAGAAAATAGCGGCGGCAGCACGGACTCATTTGCAACGGCACAAAGCAGTAATGGAGTAAAAGGATACCTATTGAATAAGGATTTTGTTGTTGAGAATACAATTTCCTTTCGTGGGCTGGTAAATGATGATTCTGTCCTCCAAATGGCGAGTGTCGCCATTTCACAGGACGGAAAACAAATCGCTTTCGGCGGATTACAAGGACTTTATCTCTATGATACTTCTTCCCAAAAGGTACATGCCATTCTGAACTATTCCGAAAATGGCAGGGCAAATAATATGGAGATTGTAACGATGGATAGTCTTGCATTTACGGGAGATAAAACTTTAACTTATGTAGGCATGGGAATAAGCTCTAATGGCGGGGATGGAGTCTCTGTTTATGGAACAGTATCCACAGACAATGCAAGTCTTAGTATCACCCAAAAAGCCGATTATGAAGTGGATGTTGAAGAAGTGCAAAAGGGAGGGAATTTACTTGTCATGCCCCAGAGCTTTAACAAAAATAATGGAACGCTGCTAATGCTTGATACTGCATCTAATACAGAAAAAAAGATTACATTCTCAGGCAGCAGCGAAGGAAAGGACGGGGTTTTCTGCTCTGAGCAAGGTAAATATGTTGCTACTTCCATTTTGGGAGAAGCCAGCGTAACAATAAATATTTATGATACAGCATCGGGAAATGTGATCCATACTGAAACAGTCAAGGATAACAACAGTACTTATTTCCAGCGTGTCCCGCAGGTTTTAATTTTGGATGAATCCGGCGCCTGTATCGTTGTGCTTGGGCGAGGTATTGGCGAGGTAAGCACCTTGATCACAACATTTGGCTTTAAAGGGTAATGATCTATGAAAGTATCATTTCAGAATATTTCAAAACAGTATAAAGGTAAATATGCCTTAAAGAATTTTACCACGGAACTCTCGGAGGGTGTCTATGGACTTTTAGGGGCTAACGGCGCAGGAAAAACAACGCTGATAAATATATTTGTCGGCATTTTGGGCAGCGATAATGGAACTGTTTTGATAGACGGTCAAGATGCAAAAAAAATGGGCAAAGACTTTTTATCAAAAATCGGATATATGCCGCAATACCCTATCTTCTATCGGGATTTTACGGTAATGGATTTCCTGTTATATATGTGTGCATTAAAAGGAATCCCTGCGGAACAAGGAAAAGAACGGGCTTTTAAGCTTCTGGGCATTGTCAATCTTTTCGATGCGAAAGATAAAAAGATTGGCGCTCTTTCTGGTGGTATGCGGCAGAGAGTCGGCATTGTCCAGGCAATGTTAGGCGACCCTAAAATCCTTATTTTAGACGAGCCTACAGCAGGACTTGACCCAAGTGAACGCATCCGCTTTCGCAATTTGATTTCACAGTTTGCACAGGGACGGACGATTTTGCTGGCTACCCATATTGTTTCTGATGTCGAGTGTATTGCAAAAGAGATTATGATTCTCAAAGAAGGCGCTTTGATTACGCAAGGAACTACTGATGTATTAGAACAGAGTATCTATGGTAAAGTGTGGGAAGTGACAACAAACGCCAAAGAGGCTGTCTGCCTTAGCAACAAATATTATGTCAGTAATATGAAGCAGCAGGGCGAAAATTTTTCAGTAAGGATTGTAAGCGATAGCTCGCCCGCAACAAACGCAGTAAAAGCTTCCCCTAACTTGGAAGATGTATTTTTATATTATTTCCGCGGGCAATGAGTCAAGCGCCGTGCCCGCACGAGCAGTTGACGAATGCCGCGAGAGTGGAAAGACATTGGAGAGAAAAAATGACACGCTTAATCAGATATGAATTTTACAAATTGTTTTGCAAGCGGTCAATACTTGTTGTACTTATTCTGTTCAGCGTAATAAACCTGTTCAAAATAAATAATGAATTTCATTCCTATTCCTACTTGGCAGACGGGAATGACAGCCGCAGTTGGAACAGCGTGTATTGGCAGCTCTATGAAAAATATCGTGGAGAGATAACTACCGATAAAATCAATAATCTTCTTGACCTATATCAGCCGTTAGTAGATGCTACGGCTGATATGACGGCAAGCACAGACACAGATGACCCGAATACGATGACGGGAAATATATATAGTGACGAAAACATCTTAGAAAAATACTATGTAGAGCCTATGGAATATTTCTATAATTATCGGACTTATGCTTCGGAAGTGGCAAAGAAGGCAAAAGAAAATGCTGCATTTTACAAGGAACAAGGACTTAACTTTGAAGTGCGTAAAAACAGTGTAATTTACAATCTTTATTCTGGACGGAATATACCAGCTTTTGCCTATCAGGAAATGTATAACTATTATTTGAACTATGACTTTTCAAATATATTGGTTTTGTTTCTTTGTTTATACGGAATTATCAGCGCTTTCGTCTATGAAAAGGAAACGCAGATGGATATGCTGTTACTGACGAACCCTAATGGCGGTAAAAAAACCGTATTAGCCAAAATTGTTGCAGTTACTTTATTTGTAATAAGTGTTGTAATATGGTTTTCCGTTCTGGATTATCTTGGCTTTTCCTTTTCATTTGGAACAATGGAGGGATATAATCTTCCTTTGTATGCCATCAGCAATTTCAGTGCGGCTGCGGTAAACTGCAATTTGTGGCAATATGTAATTCTATCCGCAATTACAAAAGCAATCGGCATATGGACTATGAGTATGGTATTCCTATTGATTTCCATGTTTTGGCGTAATGCTCTTATCCCATTTGTCGCTGACTTTGGAGTAGCCTTATGTTTGATTATTACAGGTGCGTCACAGAGTTACTCAAGCAATATTTGGCTAAAGATAATAAACCCATACTCGCTGCTCACGAACCGTATTCTGTTCGGCAAGACGGAATTTATCGGTTTTGCGGACTATCCAATACAAAGTTTTTTGGCAGCTGTTATTTTTGCCGTAATAGTGGGAATGGCTGTAATAACGGTAATGGTTATACTTTCTAAGAAGAATTGTCATTACCGGGAGAGGAGGATAAAATGTCTGGATTCATGTACGAAATTAAAAAGATAATGCTCCACCAAAAGGGGCTTTGCTATATCGTCATTGTCCTATTGGTTGGAACTGTATGGCTCGTTGCATCAGACAATCCTTATAATAGTGCAATGGAACAGTACAAAAGTGAATATGAATGGTATCTTGATAAGGTAAATGGATACTGTACTGATGAATCTTCTCTTTATCTGGAACAGGAAGCAGAGAGAATTGCGGACGCCAAGGAGAAACAAAATAATCTTTTGGAAAGCTACTATGATGGCAAAATCAGTGAAAACGAATATAAGAAGGAGAGCCAGGCAATTGGAAAGGTTCTGGAACATCAGAACGGATTTGAGGTCGTTTATCAGCAATATCTCTACATCTGCGAAAATGCCAAAAACCGCTATTTTCTTCAAACGAACGGATGGACGGGGCTTCTTGGCGGAGGTACGCTTAATTTTGTCCTGTTCCTTGGCATTTTGCTGATTGTTACGCCCGTATTCTGTTCCGAGTATAGCTGCCAGATGGATGCTTTGATTTTGACCTCAAAAGAGGGGCGAAAAAGCTCTTTGCATAAGCTGTTCATTGTTATTTCGGGCGTCCTCTTGATGTGCGTAAGCATATCGCTCATTGAATACGGATTTTACAGCCTCAAATATGGACTGCCTAATGGAAATTATCCCATCCAAAGCCTTAGTTACTTTGCAGGCAGCAACAAAAGCATAACTTTATTCGAGGGATATGTATATATAGGATTGCTCCGTCTTTTTGGCAGCGTGTTTTTAGCAATACTTCTTATGTTTATTTCTGTTTTGGCGAAAAAATATGCGGTGACCCTGCTTGCAGGTGCAGTATCGGTCATTATTCCCTATGTAGGTGTATCCAAAACAATGATTTACCGTCTGCCGTTGCCTTTGCCATTTCTGCTCGGAACAGACTTTTTTGCAGGAGATATTGTTTCAAGTGATGCTTTTACAGGTGATGAGAAAATTGTTTTTGCAGAGATTCATACTATTACACTGCTGATTTTGTTTTCAGTATCTGTATTCTTATGTATTTTGGCTGCCGCTTGGATTTTACGGAGCAATTCTAACAAATGGCAAATGAAAACAAGGAAAATGCGAAATGTACCGACTCTTGCTATCATACTTAGTTTCGTATTGACAATGACAGGATGTTCAGATAATGGAAAAAGCAAGAGTTTTATTTATAATTCATCTGCGGAATATGATTGTATGGGCTATGAAATAACACAGGACGCAGAAACTTTTGATTATTATCTTAAAAATGCTTCCACGGGAGAAATGCTTCATTTAGTACGCTCACCTGTGTTTGGGGCGTTTTCTGATGAAGAAAAGGTATGTGCGATTTGTGTATGTTCACCATATCTATATTATACGACATCGGTTACGGAAAGCTATGTGAACCGTGTCGGAAACTATAACAGCAGTATAACAAAGGTGTCGGTGGTAGAACTTAATTTAGATACCTTTGAAGAAAAAATCGTTTTTGAACAGATTACAAATTCTGGTCGTTCCCTCTTTGGCATTGATTATGAGACGGGTGATAAATGGAAGTTTTTAGAGTTCCATCACGGTTTTTTCATAAATAATGACAGCATATTTTTCATTGGCAATGATGGCATAACAGAAGTAAACCGTCTCACGAAAGGCATTACAAAACTTAACATTCCTACAAGTGGAAATATCTCATTCGATGGAGAAAACATTTTTTATAAAAACGAGCAATCGGTTTTAACAAGGTATCATGTTCTAAGCGGCGAAACTTTTACTTATGAAAAAGTAGTTGCGTATGATTTCTGCATGGATGGGCAGTCGATTTATTATGTATCCAGAAAAGACGGAAATCGTGTATATTCCTGCAACAAGGACGGGAACAACAAAAGGTTGATGAGCGATACGCCCGCAATGTCAGTTACTTGTGATGCCGGCAACATTTATATATTAGCAAAAGAAAGCGGGGAGAATATCGCTTTATCAAAAAGTCGTTGAATAATTCGTAACAGTTCAGCCCAGGACTTTGCATTTACTGCAAAGTCCGTAAGAACGAGTAAATTCAGCCAGAGAATCTAGCCCTTTGCCAAAGGAAAACTTTAAATGGGCTGGATTCCGTAACAGCGAAGCCGAAGGCTGAACTGTTACAATAATGCCTGATTCTTGACCAGTTTTTGACTTTCCTATGAAACAATATATTTTGGAAAAAGGAATGAGGAACAAATGCGGCAATGGGTAAAAAACAACACAGAAAGAGAAAAAAACTCACGAAGAGAAAAAAGGTCAAACGGCTTGTGATAGCTTATCTGCTGAGGGCAGTCGTTATACTGATACCAGTAATAATGATAATACTTATGGTTTGCGGCTGTCTTTACATATGTGAAAAGTTTACAAAGGAAGATGAAAAAACAGATATATGCACAGATATATATACCAATACATATACAGATACGAACGCTGATAATGGCGCTGCTCCTATTGCATCAACAGCTGACTACGTTTCAAAGTTTTGCGTCATCATAGATGCTGGACATGGCGGAAGTGACGGTGGGACTGTCAGTGGAAAGATCATAGAAAAGGATATTAACCTTTCGGTTGCATTGAAGTTAAAAACGATTCTGGAGGATAACAATATTGAAGTTATTCTGACCAGAAACTCCGATGAGAAGATGAGCCTTGCACAGCGGACTTCTGTTGCAAACGACTCCAATGCAGATTTTTTTATCAGCCTTCATTGCAACTATTATGAAGATGACGCGCAGATAGCAGGTTTGGAATGTTATTACAATAGTCCAGACGCAACGGAAAGCAAAGCATATGCAGAAAGCATAATCCATGCAGTTTCGCTAAGCAATGACGTGAAAACGAGGGATGCAAAAACCGAAAACTATTATGTTTTGCGAAATACTCAAATACCTGCTGTTTTGGTGGAAATGGGATTTCTTTCAAATTATTCTGAGAGTCAAAAGCTGTTAAGTGACGACTATCAGGAAATCTTGGCGCAGAGAATGGCAGAGGGAATTTTTAACAAGATAAAGGGAGATGAAAACTCATGAAGAATCATTCAAAAGGCAATAACAATAAAAACGAGATAGAACTGTTATTGAGAAAAGCGCTTAGAATAAAACAAAAACCCAGCCAAGAATTAAATGACACTATCATTGGTCAATACGAAAAAAATATTGAGCAAAGAAACATTAATGTTAAAAGGCTTTAGTATCTCCCTCCTACTATTCGGAAGTACAAGCAAAAAGTTTTGATTGAGCCAAAAAATATACAAGTACCAGTCATCAAAGAGTCAGACACTTTAGATGCAGAGCCAATGAACGTGTAAATCGCTTAATTGATACAAAGGACAGGAACAAAATATCGGGGAAACCACAGAAATAAAGGGCTTTCGGTACATTGGATGTGACCGGAAGCCCTTATTGCTTTGCTGGCTGTATCAGGAGCGGGAGAGAAGTGTGTTCAGATTTGTACCCCCGTTTGCGGATTTGAACCCTCCCAGTATGTCCAATTTGAATCCCCTAAAGGTAAAATCAAAATGTATAAAGCGGCTACAGATTTTCCAGTTCTTGCTGCAATTGTTGGAGAAAAGTATTGGAGGCTTTTGAAAGAACCTGGTATTTTTTCCATACAATGCAAAGTTCTGCTTCCAGAGTAGGAAAAAGCGGTTTAAAACACAGGTTGCTGTTATCGGTTGTATTGATGAGCTTATCTAATGCAATCACATATCCAAATCCTTTTTTTACAAATTGGGCGGCATTATAGACCAGATCATATGTGGCGACAATATTTAATTTTGAAAGGTCTGTTTTCAGCCAGGAGAACATCTCGCTATTGATGGAAGCCTGATGTGAGATGATCAGCGGTTTATCCCATAAATCTTCTGCCGAAATTGTTTCTTTTTCTGCCAGCGGGCTGTCTTTTCGCATAAGCACGCCCCACAGGTCTTTCATTGGAAGCCGGATATAATCGTACTTGCTTATATCTGTCGGGCCTACCAAAAGCCCGAAATCAATCAGACCTTTATCCAGCTTTTCCATGACACGTTCTGCGTCACCACTGTATATATGGTAATGGATCAACGGATGTTTTTTTTGTAAATTCTGGGCTGCCTGTGCTAGAAAAGAAATTGCTTCTGTTTCCCCGCAGCCAATATGAATTTCCCCATTGATGTTTTCGTTGGAAGAAGCCAGCTCCGCTTTTGTCTTTTCCATTAGATCGACTAATTCTTCCGCACGTTTGCGCAGCAGCATACCGTCTTCCGTCAGCGTGACTTTTTTACTCCCCCGGATAAGTAGCTGTTTTCCTAATTCATCCTCTAAATCCTTTAATTGTCTGGAAAGCGGTGGCTGAGTCATGCGGAGCGCTTCTGCCGCTTTTGTTATGCTTTCTTCCCTTGCTACTGCAAGAAAATATTGTAAAACTCGAATATCCAAATGAAAATTCTCCTCGCTTTTATGGTTTTTTTCTATTATAACAGAAGAATCTATACCTTTCAAGTATGCATTCACATTCTGTATATGTATTTGATATTTTAGTAAGGTGGATTTATAATGATTCCAGTGGAGGTGATTCAATATGTCTGATCATATCAATGGAATAAAGTCAGTTTCATATCGGAAAGAGATTATAGATACATTGCAGAAACTGGTAAAAGGGATGCCTGCTTATAAAGAATTTGTTTTTTTCGTGAAATGTGTAAGGGGTTACCATCTAGCAGATTTTGAAAAGGGCAGACCGGATCTTGCCGTGATTGGTTCTGGCATCCCAGAGGAATTAGTTCTTGCATCAGGGAAAAGGCCATACTGGATTTTGGGTGGCAGCAGGGTAAGCTCCATGTGGGCAGATGATGCAGTGCCACGGGACACTGATCCGGTCAGCAGGTCAAGCATTGGTTATTTGAAATCCTGCTTTATGAAAAAGGCGTTGATTTTAGTTCCTTTGGTAAACGATAGCGCAAGAAAACTGGCATATATTCTAAAATCAGAGGGGCTTAAAGTACATACGGTCCATTTCCCGCCAGTAAAAAATGCAGATTCAATAGAAGAGTGGAACCAGCAGTATGAAGCCTGCAGGTCTGCGATAGCGTTTCATTTGAAAAAGCCATTGACAAAGCGCGCCCTGCAAAAGTCTAAGGAACAGATAAGACGGGCAAAAACCAGTATCCGTGATTTTCTTGAAATATCCGAAGGCGTTATAAATGGAACCTGTAGGATGTTTATTTTAGGCAGTTATTACTGCGCTGAAAATCTTTCGGAATGGAGCCGGAGGTTAGAATGTCTGACAGCAAGGCTTCGAAAAGAAAAGGCGGCCGGTAAAAGCGGGAAAAGCAAAGTCCTGCTGCTAGGCTCCCCTGTTTATTTCCCTAATTTTAAGGTGCCGTTTCTGATTGAGGAAACTGGAGTTGAGGTCTGTCTGCAGGCGGATTATACTACGCTTCCTCTTCAAAATGGCGGCGGCTTGGCTCGGATACAAAAAGCAGATTCTATAGCAGATTTTTTTACAAGTGACGCTTCTCCGGCGTATGTCAAAAATGATTCATTATATGAACAGATTGTAAAACTAATTTCGGAAAAAGGAATAGATGGAATTGTTTACCATGTTCTGAAAGGCCAGATTGAGTATGATTTTGAATTGGGGCGTTTTGAGAAAATATTTGAAGGGATGGATATTCCGGTGTTCGGCTGGAAACGGATTACAATTATCAGGATGTGGAACAGCTCCGCATCCGGCTGGAGGCATTTTCAGAAGTTCTGGATCAGGGAAAATACGGAAAGGGGGCTGCTGCAATATGAAGGAAAGAAAAGCAGGTACGGCAATCGTGTGTGCCGTGTGTGGTGCATTTTTATTGGTATCTGCCTTTTTTGCAAAAGATTTTGTGTTGTATGATTTTCATATGAATGTTGCGGATTACAGCTATTCTGCGATGGAGGGTGAAAAACCACAGTCAGCAGATACGTCTGTGTGGTTTGCTTATGGTTCTTCGGGCAGGCTGCTCCAATATGGTCTGGGTGAGGGGACGGAATTGGACAGTTTGACGGTTTATGCCCTTACACAGACTGGAGAGGTTGCTGTCGTCAAGGGAAATGAAACACCTATCCAGCAAAATTCCCTGGGGCATTTCATCGCCGCACTTCCGGGCGAAGAACCAGGATATTGATGGAGATGGGACGCTGGAAAAAGTCCATGACTATGCCCGTGCTGATTTAGGGCTTAATGCATTTAATCCTGTCCCGCAGAGGTTTTTAACACAGGAGATTCCATTTGAACTGGTTTTTGCGGAACGCAAATATATCATGGTGTATTATGAAAATGAAATCCTTACCGATGCAGAAATTCTTGTGACTTCCTATGACGAGGAACGGAAAGCTTACATGACAGATGAACATGGGTGGATTAAAGGGCTTGCAAACAGGGTTATACGGGAAGGATTTACCGCCTCCTATTCTCCGGACGGAAATACTGTGTACCGTATGCACTATGCACTGGAAGATTACCCATATTTTTCGCCTCATTTTTTTGCGGCACATATACCGCTGCTGGTTATTTTTGCTCTGACTGTGATTGGAATTACAGCAGTTTACCTGATACGGAACCGGATGCACAGGAATGATCCGGCTTATGCGGTATATGCCAGGGAACGGATGGGGATTTATCCGGGTACGCTGCATCAGAAAACAGAATCAAAGTTTTTATTGGTCCGCTGGTTATGCCTGTTTGCCGGGATGTTCTTATGGACATATGCTGGAAAACTGATCCATCAGGGGCAGACATTGAATGAGATTTCAATTCCCGTGTTCAGTTGCCCGTTTAACCTGGATCAGGCGGCAGAAGTACCCTGCTATTATTTATCGCATCTTCCTGCTTTATTTGGACGGTTCGGCACAGATTTTCCTGTACGCAACATGGTATATGCGGTCATGTTTATCATAACAACGCTTTTATGTTTTATATTCCTTGGGCGTATCCTTTGCGGATTCTTATGCCCGGCAGGATTGCTGCAGGATTTGATGGATAAGCTGCGGCAGGCGCTGCATATCTAAGAAACTTGCGGGAGTGATCGATTCGGTAAAAAATACAGTGCCATTCCATATCCCACCCTTGAAAAGAGAGGATGCGGATACGGAAGTGTTCCTGCGGGAATTGTACCGCCTGATACCGATTCTGGAAAAAGAAACAGGAAGGGAGATTACGGCGAAGTCTTTGGCAGATGGGATCAACATGGTCGGGGAAGCACAGTATGAAATGTCAGAATTTCTAAGGTTCCGCAAGCATGACCCTGCGCTGTTACATGGAACCCAGGTGATGGCGATCATGAATGCTTATTCCGATATGCCGGTAAAAATGTGGGCAGGGCAGATGCATAAGTTAAATCATGAAATGAGGCTGCGGCTTATGCAGGAGCGTTTTGTGGGGAGAAAAAATCAGTCCCGCATCCTTGTAACAGGTTCCCCGATCGCATTTCCCAATATTAAGATTCCGCTTCTGATTGAGGAAATGGGAGGCATTCTTGCAGCAGATGAGACCTGCATGGGAGAGCGGGGGCTGTATGATCCCGTATCGGTCATTGACCCCAGCTTTGATGGGATGATGAGGGCGCTTGCTTCCAGATATATAAAGCCGTGTACCTGTCCGGTGTTTGTGGATAACAGCCAGAGGGTTTACCGGATCAGGCAGATGATAAAGGAACATAAAATCCAGGGCGTGGTCTACCATGTGCTGCGGGGATGTCTGGTCTATGATTATGAATACCAGATTATGGAGGATGAACTTGGGAAACTGGATATTCAGATCATCCGTGTGGAAAGCGATTATAACGAAGAAGATGTGGAACAGCTCCGCATCCGCATTGAAGCGTTTATTGAGTTGATTAAACTGAAAGAATATGCAAAGCAAAAAAAAGAAAGGGTGTGACAGTAATGGGCAAATATTATCTCGGATTGGATGGTGGTTTCACTTATCTGAAGGCCGCCCTGATGAAAGACGGGAAGGTGATCAATACAGTAGTGCTGCCTACGGGTATTGATAATAATTCGACTGCAAAGAAAATTGTGGCCGCTGTAAGTAAAAAATATGGCGTCACCCGAAGCGATATTGGTTATATTATGGCTACGGGATACAGCCGTAAGATTCTTGAGGTAGCTGATGATGATATTTCAGAAATTACCGCCCATGCTTATGGTGTGCGGGTGACGGCGCCGGAAGGGTACCGTCCCGGCATGGTGGTCGATATTGGTGGGCAGGACAGCAAGATTATTTATCTGGATGCAAATTATAATGTGAAAAACTTTACCATGAATGACAAGTGTGCCGCAGGAACGGGTAAGTTTATGGAAGTTATTGCACAGATTTTGGAAACAACCATTGACCAGGTAGGCCCGCTTTCGTTGGAATGCACTGCTCCGTGTGACATTAACAGCACCTGCGTGGTGTTTGCGCAGTCGGAAGTGATCTCCCTTGTGGCGAGGAAATTTGACAGGAGGGATATTCTGGCGGGGATGCATCTGTCAATGGCAAGGCGGATCATCAAGATGATGAAGAAATCTGAAAAGGGAGGAGATATCCTGATGACAGGAGGCGGCGCATTAAATACCGGAATCCACAGAGCTTTTGAAGAAGAAATGATGAAGGATGTATATGTCGCAAAATATCCGCAGTTTAACGGTGCAGTGGGCGCAGCTTTGATCGCCAGTGAGAGAGGTGGAATATGAATACATCATTGATGCTCCCTGCTATTACGACTGCTGTTTCCATCGGGCTTGGATGCGGAACCTGCTGCAGCCCGATCATCAGCACATTTTTGTCCACTTATGTGGTGTCACATTCTAATGGTGTAAAAAAAGGGATTTTATCATTTGTGAGTTTTTTCTTTGGGAAGATGGTCAGTGTTTCATTGCTTTGTATGGTCTCTGCACTGACAGCCAGGCAGTTTATCAGTGAGAGCGGGTATATTGGCTCCTTTAATCTGCGGCTTTTTTCACAGGCAGCAATGAGCGCAATTGGTGCAGTTATGGTAATCCGATGGTTTTTAGAGTTGAAAAAGCGGAAAGCTTGCGGTGGCTGTAAAGGGTGTGGAGGACAGAAAGGAAAGTCGGGTTTTATTCCGATGCTGATGGCTGGACTGACTTATGGTATGACACCATGTACCCCTCTTCTGCTGATGATCGGGTACTGCTTCACACTACCGGTCCCTTTGGCGGGGATGACAGGTATTGCATTCAGCCTTTCCAGTATGGTCAGCCCTGTCCTGCTGCTGGTTGTGGTGACAGGGGCGCTTTCAAAAAAGATGGGCAGGGAGATACCAGATGCGGTAAGATGGTTCCGTCTGGCTTCTTATTTTCTGCTAATGGTTATGCCATTTCTTCTGGCATCTAATAATTAATCAGGATTATATTTATATGCACAATAAAATACCTTTTTGGTATGAAAAACGATATTATATATGCATTTGATATTTTGCTGATGGCGATTTATAATGAGATCAGATTTCATTTTGGAATTTCCCATTGATGACAAACATCAAAGAGGTATCTCCCCGCCCGGTTTTGTTGGTTGCCGGGGAAAAGGCACATTCCCGTTATTATTCGGAAGATGCCTATGCCGCAGCTTTGGAACCGAAAGAACTGGTAATTGTTCCTGATGCGGATCATGTGGCTTTATATGACAATATGGAAAAGATTCCGTTTGATAAGCTGGAGCAGTTTTTAAGGAAAATTTGAAATAAAAAATAGAAAACAGGAGGATTTGAAAATGAGTACAACATTATTGAAAATTGCATTAGGAGCCTGGTCTTGGGGTGCAGGAGCAGCCGGAGGGGATCAGGTATTTGGAAACCATTTATTTGAAGAAGAATTGAAGCCGGTGTTTGAGAAAGCAGTGGAGTGCGGGCTGAACCTGTGGGACACGGCAGCGGTTTACGGAGAAGGGACTTCTGAACGTATTCTTGGTAATTTTGTAAAAGATGTGCGCCGGGACAGCGTTATCCTTTCCACAAAATTTACGCCGCAGATAGCCGGCAGTTCGCCGGATGCCATGCAGCAAATGATTGACGGAAGCAAGGAACGTCTGCATACCGATGTGATTGATGTTTATTGGATACACAATCCGATGGATGCCCCAAAATGGACGCCGGATTTAATCCCGCTGGCAAAAAGCGGACAGATTAAGACAATCGGCGTTTCCAACCACAACCTTGCGGAGATAAAAAGGGCGAATGAAATTCTTGCGGCAGAGGGCTTGAAAATTTCTGCGGTGCAGAACCATTATAGTCTGTTACACCGTTCTTCGGAGCGTGCGGGTATCCTTGATTACTGTAAGGAAAATGGCATTACATTCTATTCCTACATGGTATTGGAACAGGGGGCGCTTACCGGACGGTATAATGAAACAAATCCATTTCCGGAAGGAACCGGGAGGGGAGAGGCGTATAACCCGCATCTGAAAGAACTGACAGCATTGATTGATGAACTGAAAATTATAGGGACACGTTTTGATGCCAGCCCTGCGCAGGTTGCGACGGCATGGGCGATTGCAAAAGGCACGCTCCCGATTATCGGAGTAACAAAGGTAAATCAGGTTGAGGAGGCAGCAAAGGCGGCACGGATTGAGCTGACTGCTGACGAGATCAGCCGCTTGGAAAGATTGGGCGATGAAACAGGCGTCCACACGCTCCGGGAGTGGGAAAAGGAGATGTAGACCATGACGGTAAAGGATGTGATTGATGGATTTCGGGAAGGGGCAAAAGAAAATACCGAACGGGATGCCTATGCAAACGAACTTTTTCAGGAAGCTGTCCGGATTGGTATGGAACTGAATAATCAGTATCATACACCGGAGGAGCTTCGGGAGATTATGGGGCGGCTGACAGGGAAAAAGATTGATGATACCTTTCGTCTGTTTCCTCCGTTTTATACGGATTTTGGAAAAAATATCACAATCGGGAAAGATGTCTTTATCAATTCCGGGTGCCACTTTCAGGATCAGGGCGGAATTGAAATCGGGAACGGCGCATGGATAGGTCACAATGTAGTTCTGGCAACCATCAACCATGACCTGAGTCCAAAGGAAAACCGGAAAAATCATTATGCGCCGGTTAAGATTGGCGCCCATGTATGGATTGGTTCTAACGCAACCATACTGCCGGGAGTGACAATCGGCAATTGGGCAGTGATTGCGGCTGGAGCAGTGGTGACACGGGATGTTCCTACAATGACGGTAGTGGGAGGTGTTCCGGCGAAAGTGCTGAAAGTGGTGAAGGAATTGCCTGGGGCAATTCCTACAGAAGAGAGGGAGGAACGGTATGAAACGGCTGTTTAATCTTATACTCGCTTGCCTGCTTATCGTTTCGCTATCAGCCTGTGGCAAACAGACAGGGACGGATCCCCTTACAGATAAAGTGTCGGGGCAGGATAGGCAGACAGAAAGTGTAGAAACAACAGAGCAGACAGAACAGGAGCCGTCAGCAGCATCGGAAACCGCACAGACTGAGACAGAAACGGAAAATGATATGGCTGGCGGGCAGGAACAGCAGACGCAGGGAGGTAACAATACAGTGACGGGAGATATTTCTTTTAACTTTGAAACAAAGTCGGTTTTATTGAACAGTGGGTATGAAATGCCCATATATGGGATTGGCACATACAGTCTGACCGGGGATACCTGTGTGGAGTCTGTTACGGCGGCATTAAACAGCGGCGTCCGCCTGATTGATAATGCCTATATGTACCATAACGAGGAAAGTGTGGGGGAGGCTGTGAGGAACTCCGGCATACCGAGGGAGGAAATCTTTGTCATTACAAAGCTGTACCCGAACCAGTTTTCCGATCCGGAAACAGCGATTGAGGAGGCGCTTGCCAAATTAGATATAGACTACATTGACATGATGCTGCTCCACCACCCCGGAACAGGCGATGTGGAGGCTTACCTTGCAATGGAAAAAGCGGTTGCAGACGGCAAAATCCGCTCGCTTGGTTTATCAAACTGGTATGTGGAAGAACTGGAGGAATTTTTACCGCAGATAAACATTACCCCGGCTCTGGTGGAGGAGGAAATGGGGCGTATAGATGCCCTTGACCGTGGCGAGAAACATGATTGGTACTAAAAAATTTTGTAAAGTGGAGGTAGTATATGAATGTTTTAGCGATTAACGGCAGCGCAGGAAAGGACGGAAACACAGCAGTCCTAATCAATACTGTGTTTGAGGAACTGCATAAGGCAGGAATTGAAACGGAGATAGTGCAGCTTTCCGGAAAAATCATGGAACCCTGCAAGGCTTGCTGGGCTTGCGGCGGGAGAAAAAACTGTGTCCATAAAAAAGACCAGTTTCAGGAGATTTTTGAAAAAATGAAACAGGCAGAGGGAATCATTCTTGGCTCACCGGTATATACTGCAAATATTTCCGCAAATATGCAGGCGTTTTTGGAACGTGCATCTGTGGTAGCAGATATGAACAACGATGCGGATCTGCTTAAATATAAAGTAGGTGCGTCCGTTACGGCAGCCCGCAGGGGCGGTGCAATTGCCGCACTTGATGCAATGAATCATTTTTTTATGCTACAGAATATGTTTGTGGTTGGATCTTCCTATTGGCCTATGGCTTATGGACAGACGCCTAACTGGGGAAGATAGATGAAGCCTATCCGCCCCGGGAAATATCAAGAAATCATAAAATAGTCACTCTAACTTCTCAGGGCAGGGTGACTATTTTCTATTCGTGTAATTCAGAATGGCTATAATTACGCTGACCATGGTCAGTATTACTATAAGTTCCTCATATATACTCATAGATACCACCCCTTTCGTAAGACCTCAGAAAGCGGATGGAATCACCCTCCCCAGTTGCCGGGTTTAGCATATTATGTTGTTATGGTGCAGCAGTTTCCCGATTTGAAATCGAAAACAGGTCGCATTTGAAATGCGGGCACAAGACTGCGTTGGGTGTATTTTCAAAAGTTGTTAAAGCCAACTTTCCACATTTGAAACGGACAAAGGGGGATCTGTTTAGGCCCCTCCCGGTTGCCGCCGTACGGCAGAGGCTATATTAGGTTTTCCATAGCGGCAACTTTGCTAATTCCTATAATTCGTTGACTATTGCAGTAATTTCCATGTTGTGGATGCGCTTTGCCGGGGCATAAACCGCGGCAATAGCGGCAACGATGGAAAACACAATCATAATGGCAAGCAGTTCGATTGGCAAGTTCCACGGAGTTCCAAAATACCGCGTAAGCAGCCTGATATGCAGGAAACGGCTAAGGGCAATTCCCATGCCGCCGCCAATTACAAGACCGGAAATGGAATAAGTAAAGGCTTCTGCAGCAATCATCCGGGTAAGCTGATTTCTGTCCATACCAACCGCCCGCATAGCGCCGTACTGTTTGATCCGGGCCATTACGCTCATAGAAATGCTGTTTACAATGTTAAACAGGGTAATCATGGCAACAATCGCCAGAAAACTATATACAATAAAAACGGACGCCAAATAGGTTGCACGGTCTTGTCTGTTGCTCTCACGCTGATCTGCAAAAATAACATTGCTTTCTGCAAGGTCACTAATTTGTTTTACCGTATCATCCGCGGCATCTTTGCCTAACTGCACTCCAATGATGCAGTAATTCTGCTCTCCTGTAAGCCGGGTAAACGTTTCCTGCGAACAAATTACGCTGTATTCACTGGAATACAGTCCGTCAGATACGGCACAGGCAATTACAACCTCTTGCCCCGCTATTTGAATGGTATCTCCAACCTTTAGCGGATTATCCTTATTTGAAACAGTCATAACCTTATTGCTGTTTCCGTAAATTTCTGATAAATCCCCCTCCACAAGACTATCCTTTGCACGATCCAACAAATAGTCACTGTACGATGTTATGTTCACATGATCAATCCCCTGCTGTGAAGAAGCAGCAGAAACATTTTCTATATATGCGCTGCCAAAGACGTGATCTACACCAGAAATAGAACTGATCGTATCGCTGAAACTTTGGCTTAACACAGGTTCATTTGCATAGCCTGTGAGGGTAATATCTGGCTGCCATGACCGAAGGGACGGTATTAACTCATGTGCAAAATCCAGCCCTACCGTGAAGCAAAGGAATAGGATCATACTAAGAGAAAAGCTGGCTGTCATCAAAAACCAGTTTTTCTTAGATGCTATTGCATGGTGAACGCCTAAAGTCTTTTCAACCCTGCCCACATTCAGCCGCATAGTATACCGTACAGAGGGCGCCGTATTTAAGTTGCCGGAAACTGCTGCCATCGGAGAAACTTTGGCCGCACGTTTCGCCGGGGATTGTGCCGCCAGAAGAACCGTAACAATTCCAACCAGTGCGCCGCTAATCAAGCCCACCGGACTAAGGGCAAGCACAGGTATTGTCTGAAATTCACCGCCAATCCCAAAATGCAGTATTGCACAAATGCTCCAACTGACTGCTATACCTAAAAGCAATCCAATCGGTACAGCCGTTTTACACCAGTTTAATGCCTCCAAACGCACATAACTGATGATCTGCCTGCGGCTTGCACCAATACAGCGCATCATACCAAAAAATTTCGTCCGTTGGGCCACATTGCTGTTCATGCTGCCGGAAATCATCAACACACCGGCCAACAGCACCAAAACAAACAAAATTGCTGCCAGACCATAAATATTTTTTACAGAATTATTCTTGCTTTGCCCTGCAATACCCATGATCGCGGTATTTTCGGAAATGCTTTCTTCTGACAAATCATATTGTTCTTTTATTTCCGTAATTGCACCGGAAGCCTTTGAAGCATTTTGAAACTGAACATAACAGGCTGGTTTAAGCGAAATACCGTTTTGTTCCATAAGCGATGTGAACTCTGTCCGCGTCATATATACAGCAACCAGATAAGTCTGTCCCTGATAATATTCCCGGTCATCCGAGCCAAAGCCTGCTACGGTAAAGCCTGCAGTCCCCGCAGGGGTCTTGATTGTTACGCTATCGCCAATCTGCACATCCAAAGCGAGCTTTGCGTTGGAGCTAAGCATAACTTCGTTATCGCGTTGCGGAAAATCCCCTTCTTCGAGAGCGTTGGAAAGCCGGTTCAGATAGATACTGTCAGCGCCGTATAAAGCAGCTCTTTTCTCTCCAATATAGTACGGCTGATCTGCGTCTGAATTAAACGATTCCGACCAACCGACGGCTGCAACATCGGAACGGCGGCTGATTTCATCTCCGATGCTCTGGGAGATATTTTCTAACTGTATATGATAATTGCCATGTTTATTCTGTAATTCATCACTTTTTGTCCGAATGAACATATCTGCCACGCTGAAAATCGCTGTCACAAGCAGCACAGAAATGATGATACACAAAATTGTCATACGATTTTGCCGTCTCCGCACCTTTGCAGAAATCGGGATAAGGCTTAAAAAGCTTTTCATTCGCGGCACCTCCCCAAATCGGTCAGCAAACCGTCCGATACCTGTAAGATCCGGTCCGCACTCTGTGCAATGCTCCTGTTATGCGTAATCATAATAATGGTTTGCTCATACTTTCTTGATGCTTCTTTTAACAGAGTAATGACTTCGCTGCTGTTCTGCGTGTCAAGGTTGCCCGTCGGCTCATCTGCAAGGATCAGCGACGGGCGCGTGATAAGGGCGCGCCCGATTGCCACGCGCTGCTGCTGCCCGCCGGATAACTGGCTCGGCAAATGGTTACGGCGTTCTTTCAGATTAAGAACCGTAAGCAGTTCTTCCAGATATTTTTTGTCCGGCTTCTGATAATCAAGCAGTACCGGAAAAATAATATTCTGCTCAACGGTAAGCTCTGGCACAAGATTAAACGCCTGAAAAATAAATCCGATATTCCTACGTCGGAAAACGGTAAGTTTGCTGTCGTTCATGGAAAAAATATCTTTGCCGCCAATCGCAACTTTACCGGACGTAGGCATATCAAGTGCGCCTATCATGTTGAGCAGCGTACTTTTGCCGGAGCCGGATTCTCCGACGATAGCCACATACTCGCCCTTTGGAATGGAAAAGCTGACTTTTTTCAAAGCGTGTACGGCGGTTTCGCCGCTTCCATAAGTTTTACAAATATTGCTGACTTCCAATAAATTCATGTGTAAACACCTCTTTCTGTTTTGATAGTCCCAATATAACAGAGAAATCCTACATCAATATTACAATCAGCCTACAATTTTGTAGGGTTAAGAAAATTTATTGTGAAAGAGGTCCCCGCGCCCAATGTGCTGTCAACTTCAATCGTTCCGTTATGGGCTTCTACAATCCCTTTTGTGAGTGATAAGCCAAGCCCAATACCTTGTGTATCTTTAGAAAAACGGCTCCGATAAAACCGCTTAAATATATGGTACAAATCCTCTGGGTGTATGCCGCTTCCGTTATCCTTTACGGTTATCTGGACAATAGAAGTGAACGCCCGCCACTCAATACGGATACGTCCGCCTTTTTCTGTGTGGTCCAGGGCGTTCTTTACAAGGTTGCCGATTGCTTCGATCATCCAGTTACGGTCGCATAAAAGTGTAATTTCTCCATTGCCCGACAAACAGATTTCTTTTTCCTCCCATCCGGCGCGGAACAGGAAATGTTTTTTTATCTCCTCCGCAAGTTCAGACACATTTTCTAAAGTCTTTTCCAATATAATTGTACCCGCGTCCAGTTTTGTGATTTTCAAAAGGTTTTGTACCAGAGTTTCTATACGGTCAAGCTCCTGTTCGGACAGCAGACTAAATTCCTGTATTGTTGAAAGATCTTTTTCTTTTGCTCCGTCCTGTATCAGCCCATTATAAATATTAAGGGCGGCAAGCGGCGTTTTTAACTGGTGCGAAATATCGGATATAGTTTCGCGTAAAAATTTCTTTGAATTTTTTTCATTTTCTGCGTGGGCATTTAAGATTGCAACCAAAGAATTGACTTCATGGAACAGCCTGTATAGTTCGCCCTCGTCGTTGCACTCAATAGAAACTTTTTTGTTGCCGGCTATATATTCTGTAATCTGCGATATGGCAGTTTCCATGATTTTATGCTGCTCCCTAAAATATCCATAACAAAGCAGCAATATTACAGCCCCCATACACATGCCGCATACTATGATATAATCCTCCACATTCTTAACAGTAAGGCTTACGAATGCCGCTGAAATCAGTACAAAACCCACAACACAAAACAAAATACCAACAAAAAGAAATTTGATTTTTCGGTTCGCCAATAGTTTCATCCTACACCTCAATCTACCGTATTCCATTTGTAGCCCATGCCGCGAACGGTAACAATCCTTTTGGGTTCTCCCGGATTGTCCTCAATTTTTGTGCGAAGTCTACGGATATAAACGGTAAGAGAATTATTGTCTATATAATTTTCGCTGCAATCCCATAACTTTCCTAAAATCTGTTCTGGGGAAAGTATCTGGTCGGGGTTTTCCATAAACAGGCATAATAATTTATACTCACTCGCAGTCAAGTCAAGCAGTTTCCCTCGTTTATAAACCTCGCCTTTTAGAAGTTTTATGCTTATATCATTGGAGTTCAATTCTGTAACAGCAGTATTGAAATCTTCACTCCTGCGGAGTAATGCGTGAATCCTTGACATAAATATTGCCAGTTTGAAAGGCTTTGTTATATAATCGTCGCCCCCAATATCAAGCCCCATAATAATATCTGTTTCTTCATCAGCAGCAGTAAGAAATATGACAGGCACTTTTGAAGTCAAACGTATCTTTCTGCAAAAGTCAAAGCCGGAACCATCGGGAAGCGATACATCCAAAACAGCCAGATCATATTCTCCCTTTTCCCATAATGCATCCGCTTCCAATGTGGTGCGGGCAACTATTATTTCATATCCCTGCTTTTTTAAGGCAAAAGAAAGCCCGTTTATCAGGCTCAAATCATCTTCCAGTAAAAATAGTCGTTTCATTTGTTCTCTCTTCCTTTTGTTCTCCCATCTTTTGGTTTTAGGACATCCTTCGGAATCAGCCACATACGGCTGAATTTTGCCACTCCAGGTATGCGCCCGTCCTCACACAGCTTCTGTACCCGCCTTTCTGAAATGCCCCATTTTTTTGCGGCTTCCGGCGCAGAAATATACTCAAACATTCTTGCTCGCTCCTTCTCAAATTTTTAACAGTTATAATTATATGAGTTCAACCGAATAGTTTCAAGTATTTAAGTCAAGCATTGTGTGATGTTAGTATATAAGTGTGGACAGAAAAAGCTGAACAACCTATACTATTAAGTGAAAAAACAAAGGAGATGATGGGCATGGCAAAAAACCAAAAATCATACACCCCGGAATTCAAACAGCAGATTGTAGAGCTCTACAATGCTGGGGGCACCCCGTATTTTGCCCAAAGTATTGACATAGTTGCAAGATTTTGAAAAGTTATGGGAAAGGATTGCTATTAATCGTTTAAACGTACAAAATAGAAATCATAGATGGAGGAAAAATCATGGATTACATATCAATAAAGGAATCATCAGAAAAATGCGCAGAAACCAAAGGATGCAAGAAGAAAGTGATAAACATTGCGTTAACTGAAAGGAAATGACCATGTATAAGATTGGAATTTGTGATGACGATAAGATTTTATGCTCTGTTTTGGAAGAACAGATCTACGAACTTTCAAAAGAAATAGGGATAAAAGTTGATATTGAGGTATGGTATTCCGGGGAAAGTATACAAAATGATATGAAAAAGGGGATAGAATTAGAACCTATCTCTGCCGAAAACATAAGAGAAGTGCTGATAAGAAGCATAAAACAAAAAAGCAGTGCAGATACCTATTTTGAATACCAAAAGGGAAATTCTGTTTTCAGAGTTCCGGTAAGAAATATTGCCTGCTGACTACAACAGTATATAGCATATTTTGGGTATCTGCCTTGTATGAGATTTGTGAATGTTATGCAGGCAATGACGGTACCACAGGCATTTATGATTACTTTTGTCTTTCTGTTCTTGTATTTGGTATTGATTGGATTTTTGCTATATGTGTGTAATCTTTTGTTAAAAGAAATTTATGGAATATTGACTGTATTTGGTATACAGATTTCAGGATATTTATTACAACAAGAGGGAGTTACATACTTATCTCTTATGGCAAAAGCAATTCCCGGATATGCCGTAGATGGAAATGGCGGACAATGGGGAGTCATAGTTTTGTTTTGTACTATCATATTGATTTTGGCATTGATTTCTTTATGGCTAATTGGACGGGTAGATTTTAAGGATGTGGTGGAGGAGGAATAGGAGCGAATGCCTTTGTTTTTTAAGTTATTTGCAGGTGTTCCTATGGATGAAATGGATACGTTTCCGTTAGTTCCGTTAGGACGCTGGCTATTTCCGATTGGAATTTATTTATTGATAATTGGTTTTCGGCTTGGTATGGATAAGCAGAATAGTTCTGAATAATCAATTATTTTTTGTGGCAAGTTTAAGAAGATGATTTTGACTTTCAATGACAATGAAGAAGATATTGAACCTGCATTGTTTACTATCATTTCTATTAAAATTATGGTAAAATCAATATTATAGAGCTTTGCAGTATAACAAACAAATATAGCGACCGTATAGCTATTAAATGAAAAATAAATTGGATATTGCATATAACAAATTATCAAAATACTTATTGATAATGAGATGAAAAAGGCAAAGTTTTGTAAGCAGGCAGGCATCAGTGAGGAAGATTTGCAGGATGGTGGATTGTACGGTGGTCGGCATGCCAGATATTTTTCCGTATCCGTACTATAGAACAGATTAGTATTTAGACTTATAGGAAGGTGTATATCCACATGGAAAGAAAAGAGTATAGCGCCGGAGCAGTAAAGCATTCGTTTTGGTTTATAGAATTTCGTAACGAGGTAAAGCTGCTGTCTGAAGGATTGGGCTTTGAAGATATAAAAGAGCGGTGCAGAAATGAAAATATATTTGCTGCGGCTACCCCGGAAAGGGCTGCACAGGTTTTCAATACAGTATCATCAAGAATAAAAGCGATGGGGGATAGTTTTTACCCGGTATTTCTAAACGGAGATGTATCGGCACAAAAAATATTTAACCTTGCGGCAGTTATGGTAAATGATACGTTGTTTTTTGATTTTGTGTATGAGGTAATACGGGAGAAAATGATTATTGGAAGCAATGAGTATACGCCTGGGGATTTAAACATTTTCTTTAAGGACAAGCAGCTGCAAAGTGAAAAAGTGGCGGGATGGACGGATGCTACATTTACAAGGCTGGCGAGAAACTATAAGACGTTTCTATTTGAGGCGGGTATGACAGACAAGGGTAAGGATGCAAGAAAAATTTTCCGGCCAATATTAGAGCCGGACATGGAAAGATGGCTTTTAGACAGCGGTATGGAGCCAGTAGTAAAAGCTTTTTTGGGGGTAAGATGATGGCTAATATTGATGAACGCTTAGATCAAATGGAAATGATGATAAAAAAACCGTCTTTCAGGCAGGCAAAGGGCAAGGCAAATGAGGTCAATTATTGGGTATTTGATTACGCACCGGAACATGAGCTGGCTGTAAGGGACAGGGTTGCTTACTTGAAAAATAAAAACCTTAAAGGGACAGATGGTTTTGAACTGGTGGTATATGATTTATACGATTTGATTATAGAACACCTGCAAAGCAAGAACTTTATGGAAAAGTGCTTCGCCCAGGAAGAAAAGCGAGGCATTAAAAAGTTACAGGATGCTATCCAGCGTACATTAAAAATTACTGATAAGGAAAATCTGCTGGTAAAATATATTGCAGAGAATACCCCGCAGAATGCGGTAGTATTTTTGGTTGGAGTAGGGAAGTGCTTTCCGTTATTACAGGCTCCGGAAGTGTTTAATAAAGTTCTCTACAATATACCCCAGACTTTTGCCAGTGTGCCTATGGTTTTGTTTTATCCAGGTACTTATACGGAGCAGGAGCTAATTATATTCAATGAATATCCGGAAGACAATTATTACCGGGCATTTCGATTGGTTCGCTAAAAACTATAGGGGATGGGGCGGTTTTTAGGGTTGTTGGCAAGTGGATAGTAATGTAGGCGGGGGTGCATGGCTGTGAGAAGTAGGTTTTACAAAGTGTTTGATAAGTAAAATGTAGGGTCATAACGCACAGGTGAAATTAAATATATAGGAGGGTACGGTAAGTGTTAATTAAAGAAGTATTTGAAAAAGAGATTGACCGGGATATACAGGGGGTTATTATTGTTGGCCAGAGTGAAGCAGAAAACGTGGCGCAGGAATTGGATGAGTATGTGGTAACGAAGGAATTGCAGAAGCACTTTGCAGATTTCTTTTCCGCATATAAAAAGGGCATTGCCACAAACACTCCTAAGATGGGCGTATGGATTTCAGGGTTCTTTGGAAGTGGTAAGTCGCATTTTCTTAAAATCCTTTCTTATTTGCTGGCAAATAAATCTGTGGGCGAGAGGAAAGCTATTGATTTTTTTGTGGATGACAGAAAGATTGCAGAAGAAACAGTGCTTGCTGATATGAAGCTGGCAGCAGATACGCCGACGGATGTTGTGCTTTTTAATATTGACTCGAAAAGCGACTCTAACAGCAAGCGGAATAAGGATGCAATTGTTCATGTGTTTTTAAAAGTGTTTAATGAGATGCAGGGCTTTTGCGGAGCAATGCCGTTTTTGGCGGATTTGGAGAGGAAACTGGCAGAGGAAGGGCGGTACGACGGGTTTAAACAAAAATTTGAAGGGCTGTATGGAGACGCTTGGGAAGATTCCAGGCAGGACTTTGATTTTATTCAGGATGATGTTGTAAAAGTCCTTACAGAAATGGGTTTTATGAGTGAGGCGGCTGCACGTAATTGGTGCGAAAAGGCAGCTGAACCGTACCAGATAAGTATTGAGGATTTTGCAAAGCGTGTGAAAGCGTACATTGACCGCAAGGGGGATAACCGCCACATTGTTTTCCTGGTAGATGAGATTGGCCAGTATATCGGGGAAGATTCAAAGCTGATGTTAAACCTGCAGACTGTAACAGAAGAGCTCGGAAAGGAATGTATGGGCAAGGCGTGGGTTATTGTCACCAGCCAGCAGGATATTGATTCTGTGACGAAGGTGAAGGGCAATGACTTTTCTAAAATCCAGGGGCGTTTTGATACAAGGCTGTCTTTATCATCCGCCAATGTGGATGAAGTAATTAAGAAAAGGATCCTGGCCAAAAAAGAAGTTCCGGCACAGGCCTTACGCCTTTTATTTGGCCAGAAGACGACTATTATTAAGAATTTGATTACGTTTAATGATGGCGTGGAAAAGAAGCTGTATGCAGACGAAAATGATTTTGTGTCCGTGTATCCGTTTGTGCCGTATCAATTTAATTTACTTGCAAGTGTTTTGACTTCTATTCGGACTCATGGCGCATCCGGAAAGCATTTGTCGGAAGGGGAACGTTCCATGCTGGCAATGTTTAAAGAATCAGCAATGGAATATAAAGAAAATGAGGTGGGCAGCATTATTCCCTTTCATGCATTTTATGATGCTCTGGAGAATTTTTTGGACCACAGCCACCGCGGGGTGATTATCCGGTCGTATGAGAATGATATGATTAATCCGGAGCATAAAGAAAAAGTATTTGCAGTAGATGTTTTAAAAGTGCTTTTCATGATTAAGTATGTTGATAAGGTTGTCACAGCTAATATCGACAATATTACAAGCCTTATGGCAGAGGGGATTGATGATGACAGGATTGCCCTAAAGGATAAGGTAGAAGCTGCATTGAAGGTGCTGGCACGCCAGAACCTGGTACAGAAGAATGGGGATATTTATGTATTCCTTACTGACGAAGAGCAGGAAATCAACAGAGAAATTGAAAGCCAGAGCGTAGAGCTGGCGGAGGTTATCAATAAGGCCTCTGAAATGATTTTCGAGGATATTTTTACAGATAAAAAATATAAATATCCTGCATTCAATGGCAGGTATGCCTTTCCTTTTAATCAGAAGGTGGATGACAGGGCTTATAGGCCTGCACAGAGCTTTGATATTGGAGTACATATTCTCACCCCGGCGTCTGACTATGGCACGGATGAAACAACGCTTAGAATGGTATCCGGACAGGGGAGGGAGGTCTTGGTGGTCCTTCCAGACGACCGTGCATTTATGGATGAAATACAAAGATACCTAAAGATTGAAAAATACTTACGGTTAAATACGTCTTCCGCCTTATCTAAGTATGAGGGCATAAAGGCGGCTAAGAGGCTGGAAATGCGTGAGCGTAACAGCAATGCTAAGCTATTCCTTACAGAATCCTTAAGGGATGCGGTGATTTATGTGAATGGGGATCGGGCGCAAATCGGTGCAAAAGATGTGTCTGCAAGAGTTGTTGAAGCCCTTGGCAGGTTAGTAAAGACAGTTTATCACAAGCTGGATTATATTGATACTGCTATGGGGGAGGACAGCATTAGAAAACTTTTAAAGGCTGGCAATCAGATTGCCCTTAACCTGGAAGGCGGGTTAGAGCCTAATAACCATGCGCTTGATGATGTCTTACAGTATATTGCAGGAAACAGCCGGATGCATATGAAGACATCCATGAAATCCATAAAGGACAGATTTATGAAAGCCCCTTATGGATTTGTGGACGATGATGTTGAGTGGCTTGTGGCAAAGCTGTTTAAGAAGGGGGATGTATCTTTTTCCGTTAATGGCGCAAGCGTTACTATGATAAATAAGGATGTAGAGGATATCATCCATTATATTACAAAAAAAGCCTTTGTGGAAAAGCTGATGATGGAGGAGCGTGTCCGTGTAGCGGATAAGGATAAAAAAGCAGTCCGTGATGTTTTGAAAGAGCTGTTCCATACCAGCAGCCCGTCCGATGATGAAGATGCAGTGATGGAATTTTTTAGTTCCTTTGCTAATAAGCTTATCACAGAGCTTAGGGTTATGAAAAAGGATTACGACAGGGCAAGGTATCCAGGACTAAAAATAATAGATGAAGGTATCAGTCTTTTGTCTGATATTGTTCAGATACAGTACCCGGTAGAATTTTTTGGAATAGTATCCAAAAGGCAGGACGACTTGCTGGATTTTGCAGAGGACTATGAACCTATTAAAGCCTTTTTCGCAGGCGAACAGAGGGGAATTTTTGATAAGGCGTTATTATATTTGGCAAAGTATGATGACAGTAAAACATATATTGTAGACGCTAAGCTGGAGGATGTTGTGGACGCGGTCCGCACGATCATAAAGAAAGAGAGGCCATTTGCGGATATTCCCAAGCTTCCCGGGCTATTGAAACAGTTTACGGATGCATATACAAAAGTATTGGATGAACAGCTTATACCTGTGCTTGATTCCGTGTCAGAATCTGGCAAGAGAGTGTTTGAGGTTTTGAATACAAAGGAATATAAAGAAAGTAAGCGGGACAGGTATATTGAATTGTTCCATGAAATTGAGGACGGGGCAAATAGCTGCACGAATGTGTCTACATTAAGAGGTTATGCTGACAGGGCGGAAACCTTGAAAATACGCCTTTTGAATGAAATGGATAAGCTCGATCAGGAGATAGCCTTAAAAAAAGCGGAAGAAATCAGAAAGAAGCTGGAAGAAAAGGCAAAAGAAAACGGACAGTATGATACGGATTTGATAGAGCGGCAGGTAAGCAAGGCTGCAGAAGAGAATGGATATCAGCGTAAACAGGTAAAAAATATTTTGTTTAAAACAATAGCTAAAACTTCATCATGGCATATTGAGAATAAAGAAGATGCAGACCGTTATATAGACGATCTCCGGTTAAAGTTAATGAGGGAGCTGGATGCAGATACGATTTTAAATATTGAATTTTAGGAGTGTTGGTATGGATAAGGCAGCCATAAAAAGCTTTTCTATCTGGGCGAGGAATAAACTGATTGCAGACATTACATATAAAGCAGGGCTGTTAGGCATAACAGACGAAGGTATCAAGGATGCCCTGCCCCAGTCTGCACAGGATGCACAGTTTTATGATATTGGAACAAAGGAACCCTATGCCATTCACGGGGAAGAAATTAAACAGCGCAGAGAATTGGCAAGTGTAATCCGCAAAAAAGCGTCGCAGTCAGAGTATAAGGACGCATACCGTAATGTGATAGAGGAGGTAGCCTATACATGGTTTAACCGCCTGATTGCAATTAGGTTTATGGAGGTCAATGACTATTTGCCGGCACATATCCGGGTATTGTCTTCTGAAAGCGGAAAACTGGAACCTGATCTGGTAACGATGCCATTTGATGCCAATATTGAGTTTAGCAAGCAAGAAACGGAGCATATTTTGCAGTTGAAAAATGATAATCAGGTGGATGCGCTTTTCCGTTTCCTCTTTATCAAACAGTGCAATGCATTGAATGCATATTTGCCCAGGCTGTTTGAAAAGACATCGGACTATACAGAACTGCTGTTGAATGTTTCTGTGACGGATCAGGATGGTATTGTGTACCGCCTGACACATGGCATTGCAGAAGACGACTTCAATGTCAGCAATATTGGGGCAGATGGAAAGCCAACCGGACAGGTAGAAATTATCGGGTGGATGTATCAATATTACAATACAGAGCCGAAAGATGAAGTATTTGCATTGCTCAAAAAGAATATAAAGATTACAAAGGAACGTATCCCGGCAGCCACCCAGCTATTTACGCCGGACTGGATTGTGCGCTACATGGTAGAAAACAGCGCCGGCAGGCTGTGGCTAGAAGGGCATGAAGATGAAGGGCTGAAAAAACAATGGACATACTATTTAGATGAGGCAGGGCAAATAGCAGATGTAAAGCCACAGCTTGCGGCTATCCGGGAAGAATATAAAAAAATCAAGCCAGAAGAAATCAAAGTAATTGATCCGTGTATGGGGAGCGGCCACATTCTGGTGTATGCATTTGATGTCTTAATGCAGATATATGAAAGCTATGGGTATAGCAGGAGGGATGCAGCTAAGGGGATTGTGCAAAATAATATTTTCGGACTGGATATAGACGGCCGTGCATTCCAGCTTGCCTATTTCGCAATTATGATGAAAGCGCGCTCCTATAACAGAAGGTTTTTGGCTCTTGGAATAGAGCCCAATTTGTGTGCAATACAGGAAAGCAATGGGATAGAGTATAACAAGGATGTAGGGGACGCCCTGCTTAGTGAAGGGCACAGGGAAACTTTAAAGTATTTATTACATACGTTTGTAGACGCCAGGGAATATGGTTCTATCCTGACTGTAGAAAAGAGGGATTATGATGGATTTTTACAGGCATGGGAGTCTGCGTCAGAGCAGGCAGCAGAGAACATAGTAATGCTGCTTTGGTATAATGAGTGCAATCAGATAGTGCCAACATTAGTAAAACAGGCTAAATTCCTTTCGCATAAATATGATGTTGCAGTGACAAATCCGCCATATATGGGTATATCAAACGGAAATGGAAAACTAAACAAATATGTCAAAAAGAATTATCCCGACAGCAAGAGCGATTTGTTTGCAGTATTTATTGAGAGATGTGGGAAGATGCTGGAGGAGAACAGATATCAGGCTATGATTACACAGCACGCATGGATGTTTTTATCCAGTTTTGAAAAACTGCGTGCGAAATTGCAAACAGTCGATACTATAAATATGGCGCATTTAGGCGCAAGGGCGTTTGAAGAAATTGGCGGGGAAGTGGTACAGACTACCAGCTTTGTAATGAGGAAGAGCCATATTGCAGGGTATAAGGGGACATATTGCAGGCTGATTGATCCAACGACGCAAAAGGGTAAAGAAGAGATGTACCTTGCAGGAGAGAACCGGTATACGGCGGTGCAGGATAATTTTACAAAAATTCCGGGAAGCCCAGTGGCGTATTGGGTGAGTAATTCCTTGGTGAAAGCGTTTGCAGATAAGTTATTAGGAGATTACGCATATACTAAACAAGGATTTGCAACAGGAAATAATGAATTTTTTTTGAGAATGTGGTTTGAAGTTGAAGAAAGTAAGAGTGCAGTGCCTGCCGCATTTAAATGTGAAGATAATAAATTTACATATAAGTGGTTTCCATGTAACAAAGGAGGTTCTTATAGAAGGTGGTATGGTAATAATTCATATTTAGCAAATTGGGAAAAAGATGGAGAGCTTATGAGAAACTACAATGGTTCAGTAATCCGAAATTCTCAATTTTATTTTAAGGAAGGGATCACGTGGTCATCATTAGCAAATCAGTTGTCACTAAGATATAGTCCGGTTGGGTTTGTTTTTGAATCGAAAGGTTCCATGTGTTACACAAAAGGGGAAGTATGCATTTGGTACCTTTTGGGATTATTAAATAGTAGGTTGCTTCGGCAACATTAAGTATTTTGTCGCCTACACTTGATTTTCATGAAGGCCCAATGGCAAAAATACCAGTTATTAAAAGTGATCGGAATACTCAAATTGAAGAATTGACAAAAAATAATGTATATAATTGTAAAGTGGATTGGGACTCCTTTGAAACGTCATGGGATTTCACACAACATCCTCTGATTCGTTGTGCATCATTTTCTATAGAGGATATGCATGAAGATAAGAAAAATTATATGGAACAAGCATACAAAAATTGGGAAAATGAGTGTTTTCTTAGGTTTAACCAGTTAAAATCAAATGAAGAAGAGCTTAACCGTATATTTATTGATATTTACGGCTTACAGGACGAATTGGCACCAGAGGTAGAAGATAAAGATGTTACAGTCCGTAAAGCTGATTTGGGAAGGGATATCCGCAGCTTTATTTCCTATGCGGTAGGCTGTATGTTTGGCAGGTATGCTCCCACTCAAGAGGGGTTAATGTTTGCAGGCGGGGATATGAAAGATATGTACGCATATTATGGTGGAACATCTGCCGAAGCCACTAATACCCGGTTGGATGGGGAATATACATTTGGGGAGTTGGGGGCGCCATTTTATTATTTACCAGAAGAAGGAAAAGAGCCGTTGGAATGTTGGAAAGTAAATGCGGATAATATCATTCCAATCATAGATGAAGAATATTTTGCTGATGATATTGTGAACAAATTTGTTGAGTTTGTGAAAACTGTTTATGGTGGGGAAGCTTTGGAGGAAAACTTGGATTTTATAGCACAAGCATTAGGGAATAAAGGAAATTCTCCAAAAGAAATCATCCGCAACTACTTTCTGAAGGATTTTTATGTTGACCACCTAAAAGTATATCAAAAACGTCCGATTTACTGGCTTTTTGATAGTGGTAAACGAAACGGTTTTAAAGCGCTTATTTATATACATCGTTATAATGCTGATACAATTGGCAATTTGCGCATAGATTATTTGCATCAAATGGAGCGGATTTATGAAAGTGAAATCAGCCGGATGACAGACACTATTGAAAACAGCAGTAATGCAAGAGAAATAACAACAGCATCTAAACGTAAGGAAAAATTGCAGCGGCAGCTGAAAGAGTGTCAGGAATATGACGAGAAGATTAGCCATTTGGCGCTATCCAGGGTACAAATAGATTTAGATGATGGCGTAAAGGTTAATTATGAAAAAGTACAGACGTCAAATGATGGCAAAAAATATCAAGTACTAGGTAAAATATAATGAAAAGGATTGAATATAACAAGCTTTATTTTGAATCAAATGCAGTGCTCGCAAGAAGGAATACAACATGGCAGAATTAAACTTAAAACAAATTACAGATAAGCTGAATACAGAATTTACCGGAGATACCAGAAAACTCGTCTTTTGGTATGATGAGAAGGGCGAATTTGAAGAGGATATCGACGGAATAGAGCTTGCCAATGCAAAGGTATATAGGCTGCAGCAGGGCAATCAGTTTTACACAAAGTATTTTTTAGAAAAGGAGGATACTACTACAAATTATCTGATATATGCCCCTTTTCCGAAACCTTTAGTATATCAAAACCATTTAGAGGATACGCTGGCTTATTCTAAAAGGTTTTACGCTGACCGGGCATCCCTTCTGTCAGTTGATTTGGGTATAGGCGAAAAGTATAAACCTATCATTGAAAAGCATATTAAATTCTTTGCCAATAAAGAGAGGACACAGCGTTTCTACGATTTAGAGATAGATAATTTCAATGAAGAAAATATCCTTATTGGGCTTATGAGTGCAGTTTGCCGGACGCGTACCTGCTCTTTTGAGGAAGTAATCCGGGTACTGCTTACAGACGATACGTTAGAAGGCAACAAGTTCATTGCAGACTTTGGCAAATTTGATTTATTGGAATCATTTTGGAAATATACACAGCAGCAGTTTGGCTATTCGTCCCCGGCGCCGTCTTTGGAAAAACTTGTGGTTTCTATGTTTGTGACCTATACAGGGCGGTATATCAGTGCAGAACTTCCGAAAGGATGGAAGGGGGCAGTTTCATATAAATCCGGTAACATTATAGCATTCATGGATAACCTGATGAATAACGTATTGTACCAGGACAAATATGAAGCGCTTTCAGCATATGTGGCAGGCATCCTGGATGCAGGGAAGGTACTTTCTAGATATGAGCCGGAGGCTTTAGTTGAATGTGATACCTTTGCAGATATTGATATCATCTTGATACGTTGGATAAAGGAGAGACTGCTTGCCGAAGATCTGATGGCCAGGCTAAATAATAAAAGCCTGTGTGAAATCTGTGAGATACGTTCTAAAATGCATTTTGGGAGAAAGTACGCAAAGGCCTATCAGATGCTAGGCAATGCGTACCATATAATCAGCCAGGTAAACTATCAGCCGCTGAATGGGTTTAAGAAGATTATTGATTATTATGCAGCAAGCGGCTGCCTGATAGACTGTAGTTACAGAAAGTTCTATACGGACTATGATGAATTGGAAGATACGTCTGATTTTCAGGGGCTTCGTGAATTTGTGGAAAATATTTATACCAATGAATATCTTGGAAAACTTTTGCCCAAATGGAATGAGGGGCTGCAGGAACGGGATGCCCTGACAGTGATACCGTTACAGAGGGACTTTTTCCGCAAATATGTCAGTTCCAATAAAGAGCGTACAGTAGTAATTATTTCTGACGGTATGCGTTATGAGGTTGGACGTGAATTGTTTAAGCGGATGCAGGACAATCCGAAATGTAAGGATTCCTTATCGATTAATCCGATGCTTAGTGTGCTTCCATCCTATACAAGGCTTGGTATGGAGGCGCTGTTGCCGCATACGGCATTAGAGCTGACGGATGAGTTTAAGGAGCTTGTAGACGGAAAATATGCAGTAGATACACCGGCAAGGCAGGCGGTATTACAATCTTATGTCCCTGAAAGCCGTTGTGTAAGGTACAGTGATATTAAGGAGCTTAAAGGTATGGGGCTAAGAGAAATCTTTACCTCACAGCAGGTAGTCTATATTTACCACGACCAGATTGACAATGCCGGAGAGAACGCCGAGGATGAGGTGTTTAGGGCTTGTAGAAAAGCAGTTAATGAGATTGCAGAACTTATTCAAAGGATTTCAAACAGTGCAAACACGTACCGCTTTATCGTGACATCTGACCATGGGTTTATTTATAAGAGAAATCCGGTGCAGCAGAGCGACAAGATAAGTACAGCTGAAGAAACGGGTAAATTAAAGAAGCGCAGGTATATTGTCGCAAAGGATCCGGTAGTAGATGATGGGGTACTAAATATTGGGCTGGGATATATGCTCGGAAATGAGGACGATAAAATTATATCCTATTCCTGCAGCACAAGTGTATTTTCTGCAAAGGGGAATACAGGGCTTAAGTATGTGCATGGAGGTTCATCTCCACAAGAAATGCTGGTGCCAGTGGTTGATATAAAAATGGATAAGGGGGCAGTGGCAACACGCACGGTTAAAATTATGCTTGTGAGTGTGATACAGAAAATAACCAACCTGACTACAACGCTTGATTTTATTCAGTCAGAGCCTGTCAGTGATGTGGTAAAGGGGACAACCTATAAGCTGTATTTTTTGTCGGAGGATAATGAAAAGATTTCCAATGAGAGTATTTATGTGGCAGACAAAAGGGACGAGGATGTACAAAAAAGATTGTTCCGGATACGGTTTACATTTAAAAATAAAAAGTATGACAAGGACAAAAAGTACTATCTGGCAGTTTATGACCAAAACAATAATATAGAAGTATTTCAACATGAAGTTATTATGGATGTGGCATTTTCAAATGGCTATGAATAATCTTTAGGCCGGATTAAGCATGGGATTTTAAGGAGAATTGGTATGGATAAGGCAGCCATTAAGAGTTTTTCTATCTGGGCGAGAAATAAACTAATTGCAGATATTGCATATAAAGCAGGGCTGTTAGGCATAACAGAAGAAGGGATCAAGGATGCCCTGCCCCAGTCTACACAGGAAGCAGAATTTTATGATATTGGGACAAAAGAGCCCTATGCCATCCGTGGGGAAGAAATAAAACAGCGCAGGGAATTGGCGCGCGTTATCCAAAGAAAAGCGTTGCGGCTAGAGTACAAGGACGCATACCAGAATGTGGTAGAAGAAGTGGCATATACATGGTTCAACCGCCTTATTGCTATCCGTTTTATGGAGGTTAACGACTATATGCCAGCGCATATCAGGGCGCTGTCTTCTGAAAGCGGTACGAAGCTGGAGCCGGATTTGGTGACAGCTCCATTTGATGCCAAAATAGAGTTTACTAAGCAGGAAAAGGAACATATCTTGCAGCTAAAAAATGATAATCAGGTAGATGCCCTTTTCCGTTTCCTCTTTATCAAACAGTGCAATGCGCTAAACGCATATTTGCCCAAGCTGTTTGAAAAGACGTCTGATTATACAGAATTGTTATTAAATGTTTCCGTTACGGATCGGGACGGTATTGTATATCATTTAACACATGATATTAAGGAAGCTGATTTCAATATAAGCAATACTGGGGCGGATGGAAAGCCGACCGGGCAGGTAGAAATTATTGGATGGATGTACCAGTACTATAACACAGAGCCAAAGAATGAGGCGTTTATGCTGTTGAAAAAGAATGTCAAAATAACAAAGGAACGCATCCCGGCAGCTACCCAGCTTTTTACACCGGACTGGATTGTCCGTTATATGGTGGAGAACAGCATCGGCAGGCTTTGGTTAGAAGGGCATGAGGATGAAGGGCTGAAAAAGGGGTGGGAATATTATCTGGATGAGGCAGGGCAGGAAGCAGAAGCGGAGGGGCGGTTACATGCCATCCGGGAAGGTTACAAAAAAATCAAGCCGGAAGAAATCAAGGTAATTGACCCGTGTATGGGGAGCGGCCACATTCTGGTGTATGCCTTTGACGTTTTAATGCAGATATATGAAAGCTGTGGATATAGCCGGAGGGATGCTGCCGTTAGTATTGTGGAGAATAATATTGCCGGGCTGGATATAGATGACCGTGCGTTCCAGCTTGCTTACTTTGCAATCATGATGAATGCACGCTCCTGCCACAGGAGGTTTCTGACGCTTGGAATAGAGCCTAATTTGTACGCAATACAAGAAAGCAATGGTATAGAGTATGACGGGGACATGTGTGGTTTTTTACCGGACGGGGAGCACAGGGAAACCTTGCAGTATTTATTACATACATTTGTGGATGCAAAAGAATACGGCTCCATACTGGAGGTGGAAAAGAGGGATTATGATGGATTTTTGCAGGCATGGGAGCAGGGCGCTGACGCTGCGTTAGAAAATATTTTGATGGCTGGCTGGTATATGGAGTGTAATAGGATTGTTCCGGCTTTGGCAAAACAGGCTAAATTTCTTTCGGAAAAATATGATGTTGCAGTGGCCAATCCGCCTTATATGGGGATTTCAAACGGCGATAAGGAACTAAATAAATATGTAAAAAAGAATTATCCTGACAGTAAGAGCGACCTGTTTGCAGTATTTATTGAAAAATGCGGCAGGATGCTTGGGGAGGGCAGGTTTGGGGCTATGATTACGCAGCAAGCATGGATGTTTTTATCCAGTTTTGAGAAATTGCGTGCAAAATTGCAGATGGTTGACATGATTAATATGGTACACTTGGGCTCAAGGGCTTTTGAAGAAATTGGCGGGGAAGTAGTGCAGACCACCAGCTTTGTATTTAGGAAGCAAAAAGTTCAAAACTATATAGGGACATTTTGCCGTTTAGTTAATTTTATGGGTGAAGAGGAAAAGAAGCAGGCGTTTCTTACGAATCGGGATCTGTATTATGCCGCACAAGAAGATTTTTCAGTTATTCCGGGCGGGCCAATAGCATATTGGTTAAGTGCGCGCCTGAAAAGGATTTATACATTGGGGACGCCTTTAGGGCAGATTGCTTCTCCGCGGAAGGGCAATTCAACTTCAGACAATAACCGTTTTTTGCGGTTATGGCATGAAGTGGATATCCAGAAAATTAATTTTCATTGTAACAAAATTATAAAAGAAGAATCTAAGAAAAAAAGATGGTATCCTTATAATAAAGGCGGCGGATATAAAAAATGGTATGGGTTTAATGATTACATAATTGACTGGTATGACGATGCGTCAGCAATACGGAATATCAAAACGGCTGTAATTGCAAATTATCAATATTTTATGAAGCCCGGGCTGACCTGGTCTACTGTGTCTAGCAATCATTTCAGTATCAGGTGGTTTGATGAAGGATATATTTTTGACAATGGGGGATGCTGTATTTTTGAGTTGAAGGATAAACGTCCTTATATTATGGCATTGCTCAATTCGTGCGTATTTAAATATATTTTTGGACAGTTAAATCCGACATTGAATTTTCAATCGGGTGAGGTGGCGAAGTTTCCGGTTTTGCTGCAAGGCAATCCCCAGATAGATGGCCTGGCTCTGGAAAATGTTAAATTATCCAAAGCGGATTGGGATTCTTTTGAGACGTCATGGGGTTTTCGGACACATCCATTTCTTTTTATGAATAAACAGTCTTTAGCATATCACGGCAATAAAGTGTCAAAAATTGCTGATAGTTTTGGGCTGTGGAAGTCCTATGCTGATATAGCCTTTGAGAAGCTAAAGTATAATGAAGAAGAGCTTAACCGTATTTTTATTGATATTTATGGCTTGCAGGGGGAGCTTTCGCCAGAAGTAGATGATAAAGATATTACAGTCCGCAAGGCTGATTTAGGCAGGGAGGTCCGCAGCTTCATTTCCTTTGCCGTAGGGTGCATGTTCGGCAGGTATTCCCTCGATAAAGAGGGGCTGGTGTTGGCGGGCACAGATATGAAAGATATAGATGCATGCCGCGGCGGGGCGTCCGCAGATACTTGGAATGCCAGGATAGATGGAAAAGATGCGTTGGAGTGTTGGAAAATAAGTGCGGACAATATAATTTTGATTACGGATGAAGAATATGTCGCAGATGATATTGTGAACAGGTTTGTAGAGTTTGTGAAAGCTGCCTATGGCGGGGATGCTTTAGAAGAAAATCTGGACTTTATTGCAAATGCGTTAGGGAATAAGGGGGATTCTTCCAAAGCGGTTATCCGTAATTATTTCTTAAAGGATTTTTTTGCCGACCATCTGAAGGTATATCAAAAACGCCCGGTTTACTGGCTTTTTGACAGTGGGAAGCTAAGCGGCTTTAAAGCGCTTATTTATATGCACCGTTATAGTGCGGACACGGTTGGCAATTTACGTGTAGATTATTTGCACTGCATGGAGCATATTTATGAAAGTGAAATCAACCGTATGCAGGATACGATCGATAATAGCGGAAATGCAAGGGAAATTACGGCTGCGTCCAAACGAAAAGAAAAGCTGAAAAAGCAGCTCAAGGAATGTCAGGAGTATGATGAAAAAATAGCCCATTTGGCATTGTCCAGAATAGCAATAGATTTGGATGATGGCGTTAAGGTTAATTATGAAAAAGTACAGATAGCCCATGACGGCAAGAAATATCAGGTCCTTGCTAAGCTTTAGTGGGGGCGTGTTTGAAAAATCATTTCAACCATCTGCGGGCTGCATCCTTTTCATAAACTTCCTCATTGCCCACCAGCATACTAAAAACGTTCCTATATCCGCTATTGGCTGCGCTGCTTCCATCCCAGTTACCCCAAACGTGCCGGGTAGAAACAATATCAGCGGTAAAAAGAAACAACCCTGCCTTAAAGAAGCAAATACTGTTGCCCATACCGATTTCCCTACCGCCTGAAATGTCATGTTGCAAGCGATCCCAAGTGTCAGAAACGGCATAGCGGCACACTGCATCCGCAGTGCCGCTGTTCCAATTGCCGCTACATCCCCATCTTTGGGCACAAACTGCCCTAGCAAAGCTTCCGCACCCCAAAACAGCCCGGCTCCAAGTATTATCATGCCGATATTCCCAACAAGCAGCATAAAGTGGTATGCCTGCCGTACCCTGCCGTACTCCTTAGCCCCGTAATTGTACCCCGCTACTGGCTGATACCCTTGCCCCAGCCCAATCAGAACGCAAAATACTATCATAAAAATCTTTCCGACAATTGACATTGCCGCTACTGCGGCGTCACCATATCCTGCCGCTACATGGTTTAGCGCCACTGACGCCACGCTGGCAAGCCCCTGCCGGAATAAAGAAGGCATCCCATTCCCCAAAAAGGCTTTATACACTGAAATATCCCATGACAGATTTTTTGCAGAAAAATGTATTATGGTCTTTTTCCCTATAAAAAATGCCAATAAAACCACGCACCCCACGCACTGGCTTACCGCCGTTGCCAGGGCTGCCCCGCGGATCCCCCATCCAAATCCCAAAATAAATAGTGGATCCAGTCCAACATTGAGTAAGCTGCCGCTGGCAATCCCCACCATTGAAAGTTTTGTTTTCCCTTCTGCACGCAGCACGTTGTTTAGTACAAAAGACGCTGTCATCACAGGGGCAACATAAAGGATATACCTGGCATATTCCACTGCAAAAGGCAATATCGTATCTGTCGCCCCCATCCAACGCATTAGGGGGGTTAGATAAGCCAATCCAAAGGCGCTTATCCCTATGCCGGACACAACCGATGTAAGCAATGCGCAAGAAGCTGTTTTCTGTGCTTTTTTGCTTTCTTTTTCTCCCAACAGGCGCGAAATCACGCTTCCTGCCCCCATTCCAACCATAAACCCAACTGCCTGTATTACTGCCATTAGGGAAAATACAATCCCCACGGCCCCGGAAGCGCTTGTCCCCAGCTTTGACACAAAATATGCGTCGGCAACATTATATATAGAAGTAACCAGCATGCTAATCATGGTAGGGGCTGCTAAGGAAATAACTAGTTTGTGGATTGGAGTGTTTATCATTTTTTGGTACTGTGCGTCGTTTTGCTGCATATGAAACCACCATTATTTTTCTTTGTTTTTTAATATCCCCGGCTGCTTCTTTTCTTATACAGGATGGAGTACTAGGAAGAAATGGCAGTGGTGATAGTGTTTATTGTAATTAAAAGTAATGTTTTTTTAGGTTATGGCAAATATACACGAAATGTCTGGAAAAAAGTGCATTGATACTATAATGTTTTGCAGTCCTTTATACGATATAATAGATACAGGTATCTCTAGATGTTGGATGTGATAATGCACATTTTTTCGGGTGCGATACCAAATTTTGTAGAAGGAAAAAGGGAGCGATCGATATGTACAGGGATGTAGCAAAACGGGTTCTGGCGGTAATTCTTACTTTTTGCATGATCGGCGGTATGCCGGATTTTACACTGCTTGCCGGTGTGGAAAGCGGGAATGGACGGGTGGATGCGAGCCTTGAAGAGGGGCTTGCCGTAGATGACGGGAGCAGTGAGGCTTATGAATTGGCCGGGACGGAAACGGAGGCATCTCTGGAGGCCGGGGAAAAGGGGGCCAGCACGCAAGAGCTGGAGGAATTAGAGGATACAGGGCAAACTGCCGATATGGAACAGGCGGATGAGGGTGAAATGGAAGAGCCTGCTGATGCGGAAAAGGTAGCTGATGCTGGTATCGCGACAGCTGATGGTGTAGAGCAGATTTCTTTGCAGGACACACGTATTAAGAAGCCTTCGGAATTGCCTAATCAGATTCGGGGCGGGATTGTTCCGGATGGAGATGGATTTGTGCAAAATCCCATTTTGGGGCTGGAGATAAAGGACGGGGATGTCAGCCTTGCGCAGATTACGGATAAGGCTTCTACTGCAGATGGATATAAAGTATATGCTGTACTTGGGAACAATAATACGTCGGCAGAGATTACGGTAACGGGTAACGGGAAATATAAGGATGATTTAAAATATAGCGTTGTGTTTGGCAATGATATTACGGGATGTACGGTAACCTTAAGCTATGGCGAGTATCCAACTGCAAGCTATTATTATGAGGGCCAGCCTATTGAACCTGCTGTGGCAGTGGCAGCGGCGGATGGAACGGTTTTAACGGCTGGTACAGATTATTCTGTCACGTACGAAGATAATGAGAAGGCAGGGACTGCCCACGTTAAAGTCCGGGGTGTCAACAACTATGCCGGGGAATGTAGCGTGGATTTTATCATTATGCAGGCGGATGCCAGTGTAATATTTGAAGAGGTAACGGTTAGTGATGCTGTATACAATAAGTCAAAGTCTAAGCTGCCGGATGGTATTGTTCCTTCGGAAGTTACAATTATTAATAAATATACAGGGGAGCCGGCTTCCCCGGATGATTACAGTCTAAGATACCGCAATAATACATATGTGTCTATGCCAGGGCAGCCGGCAAAGGTAGTGATTTCCGGCAAAGGCAACTGCATGGGAAGCTTTGAGAAAAATTACCAGATTACCAGGGCGAGCTTTAACGATTCGGCTTATCCGCAGGAGGATAAGTTAATGGTGGAACTGGATCCTTCTTATTCCTTAAGTTATACGGGGCAGCCGCTTATGCCGCCGTTTACGGTTTACCAGGGGAGTAAAGATGGCGGTACATTAGAAGCCGGAACGGATTACAATGCAGTATATTCCAATAATATCAATGTTGGGACAGCAAAAATTACGATAACTGGTTTGGGTAATTATACCGGAAGCCGGGACGTAAACTTTACAATCGGTAAATTTAATGTAAAAGATATAGACAGCTCTAAGATTCATGTGGAAAAAGATGGCTATGAATATACCGGGGAGGAAATACAGCCGGAAGTGCCTGACAGCCTTACAGATACTGCAGGGCATCCTCTTAGGAGGGGTACGGATTATGAGGTTTATTATGCCAATAATATCGATGTCGGCAGCGGTATTATACGGATTGTCGGAACAGGGAATAACTGTACTGGGGAATTGGATGTATATTTTACTATTTACAAAGATATTGGGAACGAGGATGTTATAATTGAACCTATTGCAGATCAGCAGTATTTTGGCAAAGCCATCCACCCTCTTCCTGTCATCAAGGACAAGGGGACTGTACTGCAAAAGGACCGGCATTATACGCTGGCATATAATGTGGCGGATCCTACAGATGTAGGCTCTTACACTATTACTGTAACAGGCGACGGCAAGTATTACAGGGGTACAAGGGAAACCCAGTTTCGGATTGTAGGCCGCAGCATGGACAGTGTAGAGGTACAGTTTACACGTCCAGTGGCCAATAACACATACACATTTACTGGTTCTGCCATTGAGCCAGAAGTGAAAGTAGTAGATAAAGAAAGCGGCAGCGAGCTGCCGATTGCAGATTTTGATATAGCCTATGCAGGGGCAAATGGTGAGGCTTCCCCAACAGTGGCAGGAAATTGTACAGTTACGGCTACGCAGAAGGATGTAAATAAATATTTAGGTAATCCGGTTTCTGCGTCATATACGATTGCTCCAAAGCCATTGGTAGAAGGTAGGGGGTTTTCCATCAAATTGGATGGGCAGGATATGATAAACCCGGCCTATACCGGAGAAGATATTGAGCCTGTTGTTACGGTGTTTGATAATTTGAGGGACAGCGCTACAGGCTCGCAGGTGGCGTCCGGCGGCGCTTTCCAGATCCCGGCATCAGATTTTTCGGTTCAATATGCGAATAACCGGGATGCGGGGATAGCGACTGTGACGGTGACTGGGTTAAATAACTATTCGGGCAGTATTTCAAAGAACTTCCGGATTACTCCGCTTGAGCTTTCAAGTGCTTCGAGTATAGGCATTACGCTGCAGCCAGACCGGGAATATGTATATACCGGGGATGCGGTTGCCCCTGTGGTTGCAGAGTTTACAGTAGACGGCAAGGTATTGCGGGCAGATGAATATACTGTTACTTCACAGGCGGTAAATGCCGGGGAGACGGAACACACCTTTACTGTGGCGGGTACGGGGAATTATAGGGGCAGCGTTGCTTCCGATGCCCCGGTTGTAGAAGGCGGGCCGGTAACTTTCCGGATCCTTCCAAAAGATATAGCGGATTTGGAAGTGCAGTTGGAGGATATCCCCAACCAATCTTATACTGGAAGGGAAATCAGGCCAGTCCCGGTGATGACATATAATGGCAAGGCATTGGGCGCTGCAGATTATGATTTGTCTTATGTGAATAATGTGGCACAGGACTATAATACGGAGGATCCTGCCCTGATGCCGACAGTGACCATTACAGGTAAGGGCAACTTTACTGGTACGCGCTCGGCCAACTTCCATATTTGCGAAACGATTGCAGGGGCGGTTGTGACGGGGCTTGACAACCTTGTTTATACATTTAATACGGCGGAATGGCGTCCGGAGCCGCAGAGCGTGGTTTTAAACGGCAGGCCGCTGCAGAAGGATGTAGATTATGAGCTGTTCTACAAGAACAATATCAATGCCGGAAACAGCAGCAGCCCAGAAGCGCCTACCGTAGTGATAAATGGGAAAGGGCTTTACGGCGGAAGCATTGAAAAGAAATTTACGATTGAACGTGTGATCATGACGTTAGACGGGAACGGTAAATTGAAGCCCCCGTTATCTTCTATCATTGGAATGAGCCCAATGTTTACCGGAAGCGGAGTTTGGCCAACGGTTACGTTAAAGCATAGTGTGCGGCTGGAAACAGGCGCAAGCTTTACCTATGTATTAGAGGAAGGTAAAGACTATGAATTCAGTTCCAACAAACATGTGAATGTTGGAAGTAACTACAGTATTGAGCTATTGCCCAAGGGCAATTACAAGCTTGGAACAGGTACTGCATTGCGCCTTGGCCAATATACAATTAAAGCAAAGCCGATTACGGCGGAGGAGATTACCATAGAGGTTGGGGAAGTGGATGCAACCAGGCTTCCAGCCGAACCTCCGGTACGTGTGGTTGATGCCAGGCGTGATATAGACGGCAACTATGTAGCCGAGAACGGGACATTTGAACTGGTTAGAAACAGGGATTATACGCTGACCTATAAGAAGAATACGGCGCCTGGTACGGCATCCATTACTATTACAGGTAAGGGCAATTATACCGGATCTGCGACAAAAACGTTTTTAATCCCCGGTAACCTTTCCAATGCCCAGGTAGAGTTTTTGGATTCCTCAAATTCATCGGATGCCTATGTATATACCGGAAGTGATATTACGCCGAAGCTGCGCGTGACCTGTGGTACAGACGCAACGACAGGACGGGTAATTGAACTGAAGAACGGTACGGATTTTGAGTACCGGATCAACGGCGATCATACCAATTGCGGCACACCGGAGATTGAACTGGTCGGAAAAGGCGCCTATGAAGGAAGCACTAGAAGGCTGACGTTCCGGATTACCCCAAGGTCTTTAACAGACAGCGCGGTTAAGATCAATGTGCCGGGCAGTGTGGATTACAATGATGGAAAAAATGTAGAGCCGAAACCGAGCATAACGCTTGGAAAGTATACATTGATCGAAGGCGTGGATTTTATATGTATTTATGACGATCCCTGTTCTATGCCGTCCCATATCAGCGGTAAGAAATACAAGGTAGTCATTCGTGCGGTAAACGGCGGGAATTTTACAGGGGAGACATTTAAGGAGTATACCATCGGGAATAACTTCAATGTCAAGATTGAATTTGCCGACGGGTCAAATGGGTCATATACTTATACCGGAAACGAAATTATTCCGGCGCTTAAAGTGACGGATTCGGTGAACGGGAAAGAGCTGGTAAAGGGTAAGGATTACGATATGTCGTATGCACCCGGCAATATCAATGTTGGAAAGGTAACTGTGACGGTATTCGGCTTAGGTGAGCCGGGGAATACCGAAACGGAATACTGCGGAAGTAAGACCACGTCCTTTGATATTGTAGGCAAGAGCTTAGGCGACAGCGATATTGTAATGGATGATATTGCAGATTATACATATACCTCGGCTGCAATTATGCCAGAGCCTAAGGTTGTATGGAAAGGGCACGGTGCAGACGGCGCGGATGTAGAGCTTGTGGCAGGCGAGGACTTTAAGTATACTTATACTTCCAATGTCAATGCCGGAACAGGGACAGTCCGGATTGAACCGGTATCCCAGGCGGGCAATTTCTCTGGTACTAAGGAAAAAACATTTACTATTTTAAAGAAAAACCTGCAAGATGAGGGCGTTATGATAGATGGTATACCGGATCAGGTATATATCGGGGATGCCATTACACCTAAGTTGAATATCCACTGGGAAGCAGACGGGGTTGGCCAGGTGACGCTTAGCGATGCCGATTATACGTTATCTTATGGCGAAGAAGGAAATGTCGAGGTCGGTACAGTAGAGGTAACGGTGAACGGTACGGGCAATTACGAAGGTACCATTACAACTGCATTTAGGATTGTTAAGGTAAAGCTTTCCGATATTACGGCGGAATACTCTAAGGAAGAGCAGTATACAGGCAAGCAGATTAAGCCAGATATAAAACTGACCTATCAAAGCACCGACAACCGGACAATAGAAATGAACGCGCCAGATGTATGGGGATATACAATCAGTTACGGCAGCAACCAGCTGCTGGGTACGACAAGCGGCTCCATTACAGTTACGGCAGACCCGAACGGCAATTGCGAGGGCGGCCCTTTGGTACTGCACTTTGCAATTATCAAACGCCATCTGGATGATAGTACAATTACTATGACCGGGATTGAGGATACATATACATTTGATCCGAACGAAACGGCATGCGAGCCAGAACCGGTGCTGACCTTTAAGCCTGATCCACTGACTACTTATACGCTGCGGAAGGGATATGATTACACGGTTTCTTATGAAGGAAATACGACTGTGAACCAGGCGGCATCCGTAACCGTAACCGGGATAGGCAATTTTGACAGGTCTTTGACAAAGAACTTCCGGATTACGAAGGATTTGTTAGATTATATTGATTCTGCGTCTGTAGACCAGACGCCGCTGGTTTATAATGGTCATGAGCAGCATCCGAAGGTGGATATTGCGTTTAAGACAAATGATATTGAGGAAAACCGGGATTACGAGCTTGTTTGGGACGAAGACTGTATCAATGCCGGAGAACATACGGTAATTATCCGCGGGATTGGAGATTATGGCGGAGAAATGCCGCTGACATTTTCTATTGGTAAGCGTGATATTAGTAAGGTTCAGATAGATATTGAGGATTACGAATTTACGGGAAGCGAAATCGATCCGATGGTAGTTGTAAGCGATCCAGAGATTAGTGAAACACCGTTTGGCGGTGATGTCTATGTAATTACAGGGATTGAGAACAACAAAGAGATTGGTACGGCGACTGTAACGATTGAAGCGGTGGAAACGTCCAATTATATTGGTACAACAAGTGGGACATTTGAGATTACACCGGTTGATTTGCAGAGCACACGTATAACTTCCTCACAGATTGATTCTCCACAGGATTATACCGGAAGCCCGGTTATGCCAGAAATAACTGTTACAGATACTAAGCGGAATGCTAAGGGGGATGCGATTTCTGAAGAAGACGGGGAATCGTATTATGTATTAATAGAAGGAACGGATTATGAGGTAGAATATTCTGACAATATTTATCCGGGTGAAACGCCAGCTACTGTAATTGTGACAGGAAAGGGCTGCTATACGGGGACGCTTTCCAAAATGTTTGACATCCAGGCAGATCTGGCTTTGGCAGTCATTGCACCGATTCCGGCACAGCCCTATACGGGTGAGGAGGTAAGGCCAGAGCTTACGGTTACATTAGGGGATCGGACGTTGCGCGAGAATTTTGACTACAGGGTGGAATATACTGATAATATTGAAAGGGGTACTGCTTTAGCAACAATTTATCCAATCGAAGGTTCCCTTTACTCGGGAAGCAACCAGGCATCGTTTGTAATTAGCCGTGATATTGCCGGGGCCGATATAAGTATTAGCCATTCTGAGTATGTATATACAGGAGGGGCAATCCGGCCAGAGGTAATTGTTGTATTTGAAGGAAAGAACCTGGTTTTGGGTACTGATTTTGAAGTAACCTATGAAAACAATGTCAACGTAGGGACGGCAACCATTACCGTTACGGGAATCGGCGGATATGATGGAAATGTAACGCTGACCTTTGAAATTGTGAGCAGGGATATTACGGATGCGCGGATCGAGATGATTGATTCGGAATTTACTTATACTGGCAGCGAAATTACACCTGCGGTGGCAGTTGTTTTGGGGGATGTAATCCTTACACCCGGCGTAGATTATGAAATACGTTATGAGAACAACATAAACGTAGGTACGGCAAGTGTTATTGTTACTGGAATTGGCGGTAATGAAGGTACTGTCAGAAGGGCATATGAGATTATTAAACGTAACATCACACGCTGTGCATTTGCAAATATTACAGATAAAATCTATTTGGGAATGCCTACCTCACAGGATTTGGTAGTGACGGACGGCAGCGCTACGACGCTGGTTTTGAACAGAGATTATACGCTTACCTATGAGAACAATGCGGCTCCTGGCGTGGCAACGCTTGTGGTTTCTGGTATTGGCAACTATGGCGGTACAAAAACCATTCGATACTTGATTAATTTTACAGAAATGACCCCGGTTACGGCGGCTGCTTCGTCGGACAGCGTGACAGTTGCCTGGGGGGCAGTACCAGGGGCAGAAGGGTACGGTATTTACTCCCCAGACGGAAAGCTGATTGCAAGGACGGAAGGCCTGTCCTATGTACATACAAATCTGGATGCGTTGACGTCATATAGCTACATGGTGCGTCCGTACAAGACATCTGGAGGGACTGCTTATTATGGCGGTTTCTCAAATACGGCACAAGCTACGACCGGGATTTTAACCCCTGCGGTTACTCTAAAAGCCGGAAAGCGCCGTGTAAAGGTATCCTGGAAGAAGATCAAAGGTGTAAATGGATATGAAATTTACAGGAGCAGTAAAAAAACAAAAGGCTATAAGAAGATAAAGACAGCATCCAAGGCGTCTATCGTAGCATACACCAATAAGAAGCTGGACAGTAAGAAGAAGTATTATTACAAAGTCCGGGCATATAAAAAAGTAAATGGCAAAAAGGTATACAGCAGCTATTCTTCAGTGAAATCAGTAAAAGTGAAATAAGGGATGACTCATGGAGGAAATCTACAGACTTGGCAAACATGAATTTGCTACCCGTGAAGAGTGGGAGGCTGCGCAGAGAGATTTAGAAACAATCAGAGACATCGTGGATCATTTGGATATTGAAGATCCGCTTGTAGCGGAGGATATTTACCAATTGGTCCGCGAAGGGCTGATTACATTTGAAAGTAAGCTGGGGACTGTGTTTTTCTGTGATATATCAGACAGGGTTGCGCAGAATTTCAAAGAGGAACTCGAAGACAGCAGGGAAGAATGGGAACGGGAGCGCAGAGAGCAGCTTGAGCTCCGTCTAAGGGAAGAGGAGGAAGGTGAACGCCAGAAATTAAAAGAAACACAGCAGTCAATGATGTTTAAGATTTTGGGGATTGCCTGTGCTGCACTTGCGGTTTTATGTGTGGTTTTTTATCTGCATTCCGTATACAGGGAGCGCAGCGCCACCCGGAAATTAGAAGAAGTGCAGCAGAAAAAGGGCGTTTCCCAGGCAGTTGGCTGGAACCCGGGTCAAGACGCATCCGGCCGCGGGGATGATGATGTGGACGCACAGGAGATTGGGCAACAGGAAGAAAGCCGGATAACGCCGTCTGAGGTTTTACCGGAATACAGTACCCTACATGCACAGTATCCGGATTTGGCTGGGTGGCTTCGGATTGAGGATACCCAGATTGATTTGCCTGTGATGCAGGCGGCAGATAATGAATATTACCTGCATAACAATATTGACGGGGCAGAGGATATCAATGGAACACTGTTTTTAGACTACCGCGCCGATACTGTAAAACCCAGCACAAACCTGATTATTTATGGCCATAACATGAAAAGCGGCGCGATGTTTGGCGGGTTAAAGAAATATTTGGAAGAAACGTATGTAGCAGGGCATGACAAGATACAATTTGATACGATTTATCAGAAACAGGTTTATCAGGTGATTGCCGTATGCCTTTCGGAAGTAGGGTACCAGGACGAAGGGCAGTATAAGTATTACAACTTTATTGAAGCAGAAAGCAATGAGGATTTTAACGCATTTTTAGGGAGTATCCGAAAATGCGCCGTATATGATAAAACACAGGATGTGACAGAAAGTGACAGCTTGCTGACACTTTCCACCTGCAACAACTACGTGGAAGACGGAAGGCTTTTCGTGGTAGCAAAAAAAATACAATAGCATGGAAGCTATGGAGCCAGGAGTGAAGAATATGAAAAAAAATCTAGCGATACGGGCAGGGGCAATTGTTTTGGTGCTGATGATAGCATTCTTTTCTATTTTACCTGATTTGGTAAATGCAGAAGGGGATGACGATCCTGCGCCATCGACAGAGGTTGCGGCAGAAATGCCGGATGCAGGTGAGACGGGTACAGAAACGTCATCGCCTGACACATCAGAAGGAGACGCTACCGACTGGTCAACGGAAGAAACGCCGGATACACCAGACACACCGGATGTACCCGAAACGCCAGACACGACAGAAATACCGGATCAGCCAGTGGAGCCAGAAGTGCCGGACGCATCTGAAGTACCAGATACACAGCAGCCTGTTGTACCGGAACCAGGAACAGAAATAACAACACCGGAACAGCCAGGGACGGAAACACCGGATACAACGCCTGTATTGCCAAATGGCGATGGGGCAGCCAATACTGAAAGTACGGAAAACGAGGGATTTGGCAATGATTTGCAGGATGAAGATGAAGAACTGCCGCCAAACCATGAGTTAGACCCGTCGGATGAGCCGGACGGCACAGATGGTGATTTTACGATTGAAGGCACTACTGTTATTGCGTACAGCGGTGCAGGAGGCAATATTGCAATCCCTGCAGGGGTTACGGCAATTGGTGACGGAGTTTTCTCTGGAAACGGTTCTATTACAGGGGTATCTTTCCCAGACAGCCTGCAGATTATTGGCGGTTCTGCATTTAACGGCTGCAGCAGCCTAGAAGCGGTAAGCATACCAGGCAGTGTGACTATTGTAGGTGCATCCGCTTTTGCAAACTGTAATGCATTGGCAAGTGTAAGCCTAAGCGGTTCTGCTGGGGCGATTTCACAAAGGCAGTTCTACAACTGCAGCAGCCTTGGGAGCGTAACCGTTCCGGATGGCGTAACGAGCATCGGGGCGGAAGCGTTTGGAAGCTGCGGAAACTTAAGCAGCGTTTCACTTCCATCTACACTGTCAAGCCTTGATATGAGCGCATTTTCAGGCTGTGCAAATTTAGGCTCTATTACTGTATCAAGCGGCAGCTATTCCTCTTATGACGGATGCGTTTATACCGCAGACGGCAGGCATTTGCTCCTTTGCCCACAGGGCAAGACAGGGATATCCTTTGCGCCGGGGATTTTATCCGTTGCATCGGGGGCATTTAATGGGTGCAGCTATCTTTTAACAGCAGTTATACCGGATGCGGCAAATGCAATTGAAGCCAATGCATTCAGCGGAAGTGGAATCCGGGCAATAACTATTCCTGCAAGCGTTACCTCTATTGGGCCGCAGTCAGGATGGGCGCCGACTGTTGTATATGGATATAGTGGAACGACAGCTGAATCTTGGGCAAATGAAAACAATTATGTATTTGAAAGTATAGACGATCCATCTGGAGGCGTTGCTGACGAAACAGAAGAAATTGAAGATCCGGATCCAAACGATACGGATGATCCAGGGGAAGAGCCTGGAGGTACAACGCCAAAGAAGCCTGGAGGAAGCAATACAACAGGTACGAACAGCGGAACAAGCACATCTACGGTACATGCTGCATCACCGGGGACGGCTAATGGAACATCAGCGGCAATTGCCGGAAATGGGCGCATTAAAGACGCAACACCGAAAACAGGTGTAGAAGAGTACGGAATATATTTCTTGTTTGGGGCGATCTTTTTAGTGGGGATTTCGTTGTTTGCTTATAGTAGAAAACTTAGATTAGAAGGAAAATGATGTGGATAATTGGGCTGCACAGGTTGCTGTGCAGTTCTTTTTTTGTGGATGGGGGAGTAGTGTTATTGTGAACTATAGGAGGTGGGTGGCAAAGGGGCCGTCAGGCAGAGGGCAGGGCATTGCTGGGGAGCGGACGGGATACTTAAGAGCCCCTAAACCCCATCACAAGGCCCCAGCCTCATACCCTGCCCTCTGCCTGGCTATGGTTTTGGCAGGCTTATAGTAGATTGCTTGTTTAACGTTAGATGTTGAATTTGTGACAGATGTGTCCGTGCCTAATCGTCTGTTAGGGGATATTACTTTATTTTTTATGCCTTTTGTTCGAGCGCTACTCTGCATGCTTTGGCCAGCTGATCTCCGCAAGATGTGTTTTTAAACCCACAGCGTATCCCGCTGAGCCTTTTTTCAATTTCTTCTACAGTCATTCCCTCTACTAGCTGGGGAATTGCTTTTAGATTTCCGTCGCAGCCTCCGGTAAATTTAACATTGTGTACGATATTGCCCTCTAGCTCTAGTTCGATTTGGGATGAACAGGTCCCTTTGGTACGGTATGTATATTTCATTGTGATACCCCTCCTTTTTTGTATTCTATTTTAAAAACAGGTACAGTATAGCACGTTTTTAAAAATTTAACAATTCATTCATGATTTTCTGTATTGTTTCTGGTGGCGGAACGTGGTACAATAAGCTTTGTTCGGGAAATATGGGAATTTTTTGATTAAACAAGAGCGATAGGAGTAATTTATGGGCGCATTTACAAAATTATTTGGTACACATAGCGAACGGGAATTAAAGAGGATTGATCCGATTGTAAAGAAGATTGAATCTTATTACGGGGCTATGGAGGCATTGACAGATGAACAGCTAAGGGATAAGACGAAGGAGTATAAGAAGCGGTTTGCAGATGGGGAAACGCTGGACGACCTTCTTCCGGAGGCCTTTGCTACTGTCAGGGAAGCTTCGAAGCGTGTGCTGAATATGGAACATTATAGGGTACAGTTAATAGGTGGGATTATTTTGCATCAGGGGCGTATTGCAGAGATGCGTACTGGTGAAGGTAAGACTTTGGTTTCGACGCTTCCGGCATATTTGAATGCATTGGAGGGCAAAGGCGTCTGTATCGTTACGGTCAATGACTATCTGGCGAAGCGTGATGCGGAGTGGATGGGGCAGGTACATGAGTTTTTAGGGCTTTCAGTCGGTGTTGTTTTAAATTCCATGGACAATGACGAAAGGCGTGACGCTTATAACTGTGATATTACTTATATAACTAATAATGAACTTGGATTCGATTACCTCAGGGACAACATGGTAATTTATAAGGAGCAGCTAGTACAAAGGGGACTGCATTATGCTATCATTGATGAGGTCGATTCCGTACTGATAGATGAAGCCAGGACGCCCCTTATCATTTCTGGCCAGAGTGGCAAGTCAACTCGTTTGTACGAAGCATGCGATATTCTGGCGCAGCAGCTTGTACGCGGGCAGGAAAGCCAGGAGCTGTCTAAGATGGACGCAATTATGGGCGTGGAAGTGGAAGAAACAGGGGATTTTGTTGTAAATGAGAAGGACAAGGTAGTGAACCTGACACTGGATGGGGTTAAGAAGGTGGAGAAATTTTTCCGGATTGAGAACCTTGCAGATGCAGAAAACCTGGAAATCCAGCATAATATTATCCTGGCGCTGCGTGCGCACTATCTGATGTTCCGTGATCAGGATTATGTGGTTAAGGATGATCAGGTGCTGATTGTAGACGAGTTTACCGGGCGTATTATGCCAGGACGCCGTTATTCGGATGGGCTGCACCAGGCGATTGAAGCCAAGGAGCATGTAAAGGTAAAACGGGAAAGCAAGACGTTAGCAACGATTACGTTCCAGAACTTTTTTAATAAATTCGAGAAAAAAAGCGGTATGACAGGTACGGCACTGACGGAGGAAAAGGAGTTTCGTGATATTTACGGGATGGACGTAATTGAGATTCCGACAAATGTGCCAGTACAGCGTAAAGATTTGCAGGACGTGGTTTATAAAACCAAGAAAGAGAAGTTTAAGGCAGTTTGTGATGCGGTGGAAGAGGCACATGCAAAGGGACAGCCAGTTTTAGTTGGTACTATAACAATTGAAATTTCCGAGGAAATCAGTAAAATGTTAAAGCGCCGCGGCATCCAGCATAATGTGTTAAATGCCAAGTTCCATGAACTGGAAGCAGAAATTGTAGCACAGGCCGGGCAGCACGGGGCAGTCACGATTGCTACGAACATGGCAGGCCGTGGTACTGATATCAAGCTGGACGAGGAAGCAAAAGCGGCTGGCGGGTTAAAGATTATCGGTACAGAGCGCCATGAGTCAAGACGTATTGACAACCAGCTGCGCGGGCGGTCCGGGCGCCAGGGCGATCCGGGTGAATCGCAGTTTTACATTGCGCTTGAGGATGATTTAATGCGCCTGTTTGGCTCGGAGAAGTTAATGAGCATGTTTAATGCGTTAGGCGTACCAGACGGTGAGCAAATTCAGCATAAGATGCTTACAGGCGCGATAGAGAAGGCGCAGAGCAAGATTGAATTTAATAATTTTGGGATACGAAAGAACCTGCTGGAATATGATCAGGTGATGAATGAGCAGCGGGAAATTATTTATACGGAGCGGCTGCGTGTTCTGAACGGGGAAAATATGCGGGACGTTATTTTTAAGATGGTTACGGATCGTGTGGAAGCGACAGTGGACATGTGTATTTCGGGTGAGCAGCCAGTAGACGAATGGAATATTAAAGAGTTGAATGATATCTTAATTCCAATGATTCCGGTACAGCCAGTTACACCAGATATGGTGAAGGAAATGAAGAGCAGCAAGGAACTGAAGCACGCGTTAAAGGAGCAGGCGGTAAAGCTTTATGAGACGAAGGAAACCGAATTCCCTGAGCCAGAGCAGTTTAGGGAGCTGGAGCGAGTGGTTCTGTTAAAGGCAATCGACCGTAAGTGGATGGATCATATTGATGATATGGATCAGCTGCGCCAGGGGATTGGGCTGCAGGCATATGGACAAAGAGATCCGCTGGTGGAATATAAGATGAGCGGGTTTGATATGTTTGACAGTATGATAGCGAGCATCCAGGAGGATACGGTAAGGCTCCTTTACCATGTGCGCATTGAGCAGAAGGTAGAACGTGAGCAGGTTGCAAAAGTGACTGGGACGAATAAGGATGAAACAGCAGTCAAAGGGCCTAAGAAGCGTGACAAGGCGAAGGTATATCCGAATGATCCTTGTCCATGCGGAAGCGGGAAGAAGTACAAACAATGCTGCGGCCGCATGGCGAAATAAAGGAGATATGACAGGGGCAAAGCAGGGGACTATGGGTATAAGCCTGCTTTGCCCTTTTGTTATTATCTGGACAGATGGAAGGATTTTGCATGAAAGATAGTTTTTCCAGGATTTTAAAAGAGCATATGGTACGTTATCCTTTAATGGAGCCGCAGGACTATGGCAAGCTGGCATTTCAGGGGGAATTTGGCGCAGGCCATTTTGCGGGCAGCAGAGAGCAAGCCCTTAAGGGTATACTCTCGGAAATGGATACATTATTTTCGGACGTTTCTGCGCTTCCGGTTGATATGGGAGGAGGTTTGTGCCGCTTTCCGTTATCTGCCTGCCGGACCAAGGAAGAGCTTCAGCTGCTGGCAGATTTATTTTTGTGTACAGCGCAAAATTCTGGTGGGACATTAAAAGGCCTGCTTCAAAAAGTGGATTTGCTGCGGGGGGTTGGGGTACCAGGAATGACAGGATGGCTTGCTGCCTGGGAAAAGCAAGGCTATACTGCCGTACATCACAGCAGTATATACCGTGATGCGTACCACCCGCATTACCGCTTATTGAAAAAAGGATATGCGGCCTGTTTTACGGCTTTGGCTCAAATTGCTTTGTTATCGCGGCAAGAAAAGCCGGCAATTATTGCGGTTGACGGACGGTGTGGCAGCGGGAAAACGCATTTGGCAGATTTGGTGCATACCTTGTTTCCGTGTAATGTCGTGCATATGGACGATTTTTATTTGCCCCCTGACAGACGTCAGGATAATTGGCTGCAAATTCCAGGGGGCAATATGGATTTCGAGCGCATAAATGACGAAATCCTTGCTCCCATACACAGCGGCTTAGAGGTGGTTTACCGTCCATTTGACTGTGGGAAGTGCAGGATTACAGGCCAAACGCGGCTTCCTGCCAGAAGCCTTACTATAATAGAAGGTACTTATTCACACCATCCAAAGCTCCGGGTGGAATATGATTTGAAAATTTTCCTTACGTGTGAGAAAGAGGAGCAGATTAGGCGTTTAAAGGAACGGGAAGGCAGCGGCTATGTGTCGTTTGCTAAGCGCTGGATGCCGATGGAGGAACATTATTTTGAAACATGCGGTATTGAAGGAAGAAGCAGTTTGCATATAGATACTAGTGGTGTCTTATAGAGCGTGGAAGGCAAAGGGGCGTCAGGCAGAGGGCAGGGCATAGCTGTGAAAAGTTCGTTCTAGAAATAAGTGAAAAAGGAAAAGGAGAAGGAGAAATGAACCAGGGGACAACTCATAAACAAATTAAAAATCTTGTAACAGCGGCGATGCTTTTAGCTGCCGGAATAATTTTACCGTTTTTTACCGGGCAAATTCCACAAATTGGAAGTATGCTGCTTCCCATGCATTTGCCGGTACTGATCTGCGGATTGATCTGCGGCTGGCCTTATGGTGGGATCGTCGGTTTTGTGCTGCCTCTGCTGCGCTATACACTATTTGGGATGCCGCCGATGCCAAATGGGATTGCAATGGCGTTTGAGCTGGCGGCATATGGGATGATTGCAGGTTATCTTTACAACCATTCCAGATGGCAGTGTATTGTGTCGTTGTACAGGTCGCTTGTGATCGCTATGCTGGGAGGCAGGATTTTGTGGGGTGCTGTATGTATTGTTATGACGGGGATCACGGGAGTGGTGTTTACGTGGCAGATATTTTTGGCGGGGGCTTTTTTGAACGCAATTCCGGGTATTGTGCTGCAGCTTTTGTTGATCCCTTCGCTTATGCTGGTGCTTGACCGCACAGGAGTGGTGAGGTTCCGCAAGGATGCGAAGGGCGGGGCAGTTGAAGAAATACGGTAAGCGGCATTTTTAATGTTATAAAACAAGAAAAAACGCTTGACACGCCGGGCAGCGTGTATTATACTAAGTAAGTCTGTAATGATTATAGAAATGCTGGCCATGGCCCCGGCTGGCATTTATACTATATTAATTTCATTATATTATGAAATTGGCCAAAGGAATAACGTCCGGACATACGGGATTCCGCAGCCGATAAGAAAATGAAGAGTAGTTTTGGTGATTTCAAGGAGGTAAACCAATGAAAACATTTATGGCGAGCCCTGCTACGATCGAAAGGAAATGGTATGTAGTAGACGCGGATGGAATGACATTAGGACGTTTGGCATCTGAAGTTGCAAAAGTATTGCGGGGGAAAAACAAGCCGGTTTTTACACCGCATATGGATACAGGCGATTATGTAATTATCGTCAACGCTGAGAAGTTCAAAGTGACTGGCAAAAAAATGGATCAAAAGATTTATTACCATCACTCCGATTATGTAGGAGGCATGAAAGAAACTACATTAAAAGAAATGTTGAAAAAGCATCCGGAACGGGTTTTGGAACATGCAGTGAAGGGAATGCTCCCGAAAGGGCCGTTGGGAAGGCAAATGTACAAGAAGTTATTCGTATACGTTGGACCAGATCACAAGCATGCGGCACAGAAGCCGGAAGCGTTAACATTTTAATCGGTAAGGAGGTAGAGTACAGTGGCTAATTCAAAATATTACGGAACAGGAAGAAGAAAATCATCTGTTGCAAGGGTATATCTGGTACCTGGTACAGGTAAGGTTACTATTAATAAAAGAGATATTGACGATTATCTGGGTCTGGAGACTTTAAAAGTTATCGTACGCCAGCCATTGGTAGTAACGGAAACTGTAGATAAATTTGATGTTCTGGTTAATGTAAAAGGTGGCGGCTATACTGGCCAGGCAGGCGCTATCCGGCATGGGATTGCAAGGGCGCTGCTTCAGGTAGATGCCGAATATAGGCCTGTTTTAAAATCCAACGGGTACTTAACACGTGATCCGAGGATGAAGGAAAGGAAGAAGTACGGTCTCAAAGCGGCTCGTCGCGCTCCGCAGTTCAGCAAGCGTTAATTACAAGAAGAATAAGAAATTTTATGAAACCCTTGAAAATCCGCAATGTCATTAACTTAAGGAATCTTTTACAATTTATATTGTAGAAGGTTCCTTTTTTCTATATTTTTAGTGTATAATAAAAGTAAATAACTGATGTTTTTCGTATAAGGCAGGTGGTTTTATGAAAAACTCTAAAAAACGTACCTGTTGTGATATCAGTTTGATCCATTAGGATGCCTTTATCCCATGAATGGGGGTAAAGCTATTCGGTATTATTCTTTTCCTTAAGATAATGTCATGATGCTGGGGTCAAAAGCCCAACTACCGAACATTGAAAATTTAATATTTTACAGTAAATAAAGACAAT
>QXXL01000137.1 GCA_009911505.1 Lachnospiraceae bacterium
TTGTTCACTCCTTATTCTCTTGATTATATCTCAAATCCTTGAGAATGGGCTGTCAACTTTTTTTATACCACATCAAAATGCCGATTTTGGGCGACCTCTACGACGAGCTTTTGAAGCAGCCGGAGCCGGAAGCGGCGCGTATTGCGGCGGCGTTGGAGCTGTATGTTTCCGGGAGCCTTAACGTCTTTAACCACAGGACGAATGTAGAGCTTTCAAACCGCCTTGTCTGCTTTGACATCAAGCAGCTTGGGAAGCAGCTCAAAAAATTAGGTATGCTCATTGTGCAGGACCAGGTATGGAACCGCGTCACCGTCAACCGGGCAGAAAGGAAATCCACCCGGTATTTTATGGACGAATTTCATCTTCTCTTGAAAGAGGAACAGACCGCCGCCTATTCCGTTGAAATCTGGAAGCGTTTCAGAAAATGGGGCGGCATACCCACAGCCATTACGCAGAACGTCAAAGATTTGCTTGCTTCCCGCGAAGTGGAGAATATCTTTGAAAACTCTGATTTTGTCCTCATGCTCAATCAGGCGGCGGGCGACCGGGCTATCCTTGCAAAGCAGCTCAACATCTCCCCACAGCAGATGAAATATGTCACCCACACCGAAGCGGGCGAGGGGCTTATCTTCTACGGAAACGTGGTGCTGCCCTTTGTAGACCGCTTCCCGAAAGACACCGAGCTTTACCGGGTAATGACGACGAAGCCGGAGGAAGTGGGCGAAGCATGATAAAAAACGAAAAAAATATAAAACCACTGACACATTTAAGCCTGTTTACCGGGATAGGCGGCATAGACATAGCCGCCGAAGCCGCAGGCTTCACAACCGTCTGCCAGTGCGAATGGGCGGATTACCCAACCGCAGTATTGGAAAAGCACTGGCCGGACGTTCCACGTTTCAGAGATATACACACTCTGACAAAGGAGGCTTTCTATGAACGGACAGGAAAAAAAGAACTCACACTGCTCTCCGGCGGCTTCCCATGCCAGCCCTTTTCCAGTATCGGGCCAAAAAAGGGGTTTGAGGACACCCGTTACCTCTGGCCGGAAATGTGCCGCGTCATTAACGAACTCCGGCCCCATTATGTGCTTGGCGAAAATGTTGCTAACTTCATCAATATGGGGTTCCACAAAACGCTCATTGACCTGGCAAAAGCGGGATATGCTGTTTGGACATTCGTACTTCCTGCTTGTGCCGTCGGCGCATGGCATGAACGCAAGCGAACTTTTATCGTGGGGATTGATGTTTCCTACTCCCCTTGCCGCCGACACAGGCTCAAGGACAAGGACGGAACGGATAAGCATATCCCCAAACGGGGCGTTCCGCCGGAAGAAGCGGGACGGGAGGTACTGGTCGGCGGGGCTTTCGGAAACAATCTATTTTCTGACGCCGGTAACAGACCCGTCCCTGCGCTTCAACCCGGAATGGGTGGAATGGCTGATGGGCTTCCCACAGGGGTGGACGGAAATATCCTCTGGTGCATAGAGCCTACGGATATTCCCCGGCTGTCCCCGAACACAAAGGACAGGTCAAAACGCCTAAAAACGCTTGGGAACGCCGTAGTGCCGGCACAGGTTTACCCAATCTTAAAATATATCGCGGACATGGAAACCGGGAAATGTTCGGAATGGTGCGTCTGGGAAAAGGAGGTGGCAGACCATGAAACAGTATAAATCCAGTGACAAGACCATGCTGAAAATGACCCGCGAGGGGGCTGTCGAGGTAAACGCCGCCACCGGGAAAAAGAAACGTATCAGCAAGCGGATAAGGGACGCGGACTTTGCAAAGACCGAAGCCCCGCAGCAGCCGGAACAGGCAGCGCAGACCATACCGGGCGGCGCAGCTTCCGCGCCCACAGCCGACGCACCGCCGCTTCCCCATGCGACGGGGGCAGAACGGGAACAGGACACCGCAGCAGCCGAGCGCGTCTTGGAGCGTATCGACGGGGCGCGTACCAGAAAGGCGAGCAAAAAGGCGGCGAGGAAAGCACAGGCAGAAGCCACAGCAAAAGAAAAATCTTCCCGCTTGCAGTTTACCGACGAGGAACGGGCAACGCCGGAGCTTGAAAAATATATCCGAAAATCAGACAAAGCAGCCGACCGTCTGGACGCTGCAAAGGCGGCTATCCCAAAAGAAAAGAAACTTGTACGGGAGCGCACCTTTGACGAAGCCACCGGGAAAGGCAAGACCCGCCTACGCTTTGAGGAACGGGAAAAGCCCATAGGAAAGAATAAGCCCCACAATAACCCGCTATCCCGCCCCGCACAGGAAGCGGGTATTTTCGTCCACAACAAGATACATTCCGTTGAAAAGGACAATTCCGGCGTTGAGGGGGCGCACAAATCCGAAGAACTGGCAGAGCGCGGCGCAAAGTACGGGGCGCGGAAAGTCAAGGAGGGCTACCGCAGCCACAAGCTGAAACCCTACCGGGCGGCGGCAAAGGCAGAGAAAGCGGCGTTCAAGGCGAATGTGGATTTCCAGTACCACAAAGCCCTGCATGACAATCCGCAGATTGCGGGCAATCCCCTTTCCCGCTTCATGCAGAAGCAGCAAATCAAGCGGCAGTATGCAAAGGCGGCAAGGAAAGGCGGCGCAAAAACGGCGCAGAAAGCCGCAGAGAACACCCGCAAAGCGGCAAAAAAGACCGCCGAGGAAACAAAAAAGGCAATCGCTTTTGTAGGGCGGCACCCGGCGGGCGTATGTATCGCCATTGCCGCGCTGCTCTTATTCATCATGGTATCGGCGGGGCTTTCCTCTTGCGGCTCCATGTTCTCCGGCTTGATGAACGGCATACTTGGGACTTCCTACACGTCGGAGGACAGCGACCTTGTGGCGACGGAGAACAATTACGCTGCAAAGGAAAACGAGCTTCAGCAGCAGATTGACAATATCGAAAGCACCCACCCCGGCTATGACGAATACCGCTATGACCTTGACAGTATCGGGCATAACCCCCATGAGTTAGCGTCCTACCTCACCGCCCTTTTACAGACCTACACCCCGCAGAGCGCACAGGCAGAGCTAAACCGCGTCTTTGCCATGCAGTACACTTTGACGCTGACAGAAGAAACGGAAATCCGCTACCGCACAGAAACAAGCACAGACCCGGAAACAGGGGAAACGACCACCGAGGAAATACCCTACGAGTACCATATCCTCAACGTGAAGCTGACGAGCAAGCCCATTTCCGAGATTGCGGAGGAACTTCTAACGCCACAGCAGCTTGAAATGTACCGCGTCTATCTGGAAACAAGCGGCAACAAACCGCTGATTTTCGGCGGCGGCTCCCCCGACATGGGCGCGTCCGAGGATTTAAGCGGCGTACAGCTTGTAAACGGCACACGCCCCGGCAACACCGCCGTTGTAGACCTTGCAAAGCGGCAAGTCGGCAACGTGGGCGGGCGTCCTTATTGGAGCTGGTACGGATTTAACAGCCGCGTGGAATGGTGCGCCTGTTTCGTTTCATGGTGCTACAATCAAGCCGGAAAGAGCGAGCCGCGCTTTGCCGGGTGCCAGTCACAGGGCGTACCCTGGTTCCAGTCACGCGGGCAATGGGGCGCGAGGGGCTATGAGAATATCGCCCCCGGCGACGCTATCTTTTTCGACTGGGACGGGGACGGGAGCGCAGACCATGTGGGGCTTGTTATCGGAACGGACGGGGAGCGCGTCTATACCGTCGAGGGCAATTCCGGCGACGCTTGCAAGATAAAGAGCTACCCCGTCAATTACTCCTGTATCAAAGGCTATGGGCTGATGAACTGGAATTAACATATTTTTGAGCAAAGAAAGGAGAAATTTATTTATGGCTATGAACAAAATTGAACGTATCGACAAAGAGATTGCAAAGACCCGCGAGAAAATCACCGAGTACCAGAACAAATTAAGGGGGCTTGAAGCGCAGAAAACCGAAGCGGAAAACCTGCAAATCGTACAGCTTGTGCGCTCCATGCGCCTTTCCCCGCATGAGCTTTCCGCTATGCTTTCCGGGGGCGGTATTCCGGGCATGGAAGCCGCGCCGGGCTACCCCGCAGAACCCGCAGACCACGACACCGAAGAAATGGAGGACACCGAGAATGAATAAGAAAATCCTTAGAACCTTGACCGCACTTTGCGCCGCCCTTGTACTTATGGGCGGCTTTTCCGTCACCGCCTTTGCACAGACCCCGGAGGGCGAGGACGCTACCAATGACAGCGGCGTTGTCTACGAGGAACCCCAAAAGGAAGAACCCCTCACCCCGGACGGGAACGCGACCCTTGTAGACGATTTCGGCGGCAACAAGCAGCTTATCACCGTAACGACCAAAAACGGCAATTACTTTTATATCCTTATCGACCGGGACGACGAGGGCGAGGACACCGTACATTTCCTTAATCAAGTGGACGAAGCCGACCTCTTAGCACTTATGGAGGACGGAAGCACCGAAGCAGCCCCGCCCGCCGTTTGCAGTTGCACCGATAAATGCGAAGCCGGGAAAGTGAATGTGAGCTGCCCCGTCTGCAAGGACAACATGACCGCTTGCAGCGGCAAGGAAGCGGAGCCGGAAACCGAGGAACCAACGGAGCAGCCCAAAGAAAAAGGCAATACAGGCGGGCTTGTTCTTTTCCTTGTCGTGGCACTTCTTGGCGGCGGGGGCGCACTCTACTATTTTAAGTTTATGAAGCCGAAGCAGAGCGTCAAGGGCGATACTGACCTTGAAGATTTCGACTTTGACGACTACGACGAGGACGAGCCGGAGCCGGACGAGGGGGACGGGCTTTCTGATGAAGAACAGGAGGACGAGGAAGCATGACCCTGTTTACCGACAATCCCTTTGAAAAGATGATGATACAAAGACCCACCGGGCGGCGTGACAGTGCGCCGCCCGTTCCAAAATCCCCGGCGTGTGTGCGCTGCCCTTATAAGGCGCAATCCCCCTGTATCGGCTATTGTCTGAAACAGGCACAGGAGAAGAAGCACACCGCGCCGGAACGCTGAAAGGAGGATTTTTTCATGGCACTTAGACTTGTGATTGCAGAAAAGCCAAGCGTGGCGCAGACTATCGCCGCCGCGCTTGGCGTTAAGGAAAAGAAAGACGGATTTATCGAGGGCGGCGGCTACCTCATTTCATGGTGCGTCGGGCATTTGGTACAGCTTGCGGAAGCTGCCGCCTACGGGGAGCAATATAAAAAATGGAGTTTTGAGAGCTTACCCATTCTGCCGGAGGAATGGCAGTACGCCGTTGACCCGGACAAGGGGAAGCAATTCAAAACCCTAAAAGAGCTTATGCACCGCGCCGACGTTTCCGAAGTGGTGAACGCCTGCGACGCGGGGCGCGAGGGTGAATTGATTTTCCGCTTTGTCTACGAAACGGCGGGCTGCAAGAAGCCCATGCGCCGCTTGTGGATTTCTTCAATGGAGGACGGGGCGATTAAGGCGGGCTTTGCTTCCCTCAAAGACGGGCGGGAATACGACGCGCTCTTTGCGTCTGCCCTCTGCCGCGCAAAGGCTGACTGGCTTATCGGCATTAACGCCACCCGGCTTTTCTCCTGCCTGTATGGAAAGACCTTGAACGTGGGGCGCGTCCAGACCCCGACCTTAAAAATGCTCACCGACCGGGACGCGGCTATCTCCCATTTCCAGAAAGAAAAATATTATCATGTTCGCCTTGATTTATCCGGCGCGGAAGCGGCAAGCGAAAGGATTTCAGACAAGGCAGAAGCCGCCGCGCTGAAAGGGGCTTGCGAAACAGAAACGGCGGTATGCGTTTCCCTTACCAGAGAGAAGAAAACCGCAGCCCCGCCGAAACTCTTTGACCTTACCTCTTTGCAGCGGGAAGCGAACCGCATTTTCGGCTACACCGCGAAGCAGACCCTTGACCTTACACAATCCCTTTATGAAAAGCGGCTCCTTACTTATCCGAGGACGGACAGCAGTTTTCTTACTGACGACATGGGCGGCACCGCAGCGGACATTATCGCGCTGCTTTGCGAAAAGCTCCCCTTTATGGCGGGCGCGGACTTCACGCCGGAGATTGCAAAGGTATTAGACAGCAAGAAAGTATCAGACCACCACGCAATCATTCCCACTATGGAGCTTGCAAAGGCTGACCCGGACGCGCTGCCGGAAAGCGAGAAGAATATCCTTACCCTTGCGGGGGCGCGTCTGCTTTTTGCCACCGCCGAGCCGCATATTTATGAAGCGGTTACGGCGGTTTTCTCATGCGCCGGGACAGACTTCACCGCAAGGGGAAAGACCGTACTTGCGGAGGGTTGGAAAGAGCTTGAACGCAGATACCGGGCGACGCTGAAAGATAAGCCCGAAGCAGAGGACGGGGAAAATGAGGGCGTGACGCTGCCGGAGCTTTCCGAGGGACAGAACTTTCCTAACCCCGCCGCAAAAGTAACGGAGCATACTACAACGCCGCCGAAGCCCCACAGCGAAGCAAGCCTTTTGTCGGCTATGGAACGCGCCGGGAACGGGGACACCGACCCGGACGCGGAACGCCGGGGGCTTGGCACTCCCGCCACCCGCGCCGCCGTCATTGAAAAACTGGTAAAGGGCGGCTTTGCAGAGCGCAAGGGGAAGCAGCTTATCCCCACGCAGAACGGAGCCGCCCTTATATCAGTCTTGCCGGATATGCTCACTTCCCCGCAGCTTACCGCAGAATGGGAAAACAATCTGACGCAGATAGCAAAGGGAGCCGCAGACCCCGGCGAATTTCTGTCCGGCATTGAAGCTATGGCGCGGGAGCTTGTGCAGACACACACCGCAGCACTGGACGGGAAAAAGGATTTGTTCCGGGAGGAAAAGCCCTCTGTCGGCAAATGCCCCCGTTGCGGTTCCCCCGTCCATGAGGGGAAGAAAAACTATTATTGCAGCAACAAAGAATGTGCCTTTGTCATGTGGAAGAATGACCGCTTTTTCGAGGAACGCAAGACCGCTTTTTCCGCGAAGATTGCCGCCGCGCTCCTTAAATCCGGCAAAGTGAATGTGAAGAAGCTCTATTCCCCGAAAACAGGCAAGACCTATGACGGAACTATCGTTCTGGCTGACACTGGCGGGAAATACGTCAACTACCGTATCGAAGTACAGAAGAACTAAAAACTTGAATAGCAAGCATAGGAAGCGGGTACCCACTTCCGTAAATCCCTGTCCTGCCGCTGACGCGCCGGACGGGGATTTTGCTTGTTGGGAAGTTTCCCAAACCCTCTTTTTGCGGAGGGCTTCACCCTCTGAAAATTTTCATAAATCTTTGGCAGAAATGCGGGTGTGCCGTAGTAGGCTATGCAGCCAAAAAATGCAGCTTATGACGCTGACGCAGAGAAAGGAGGTTTTCATTTATGGCAAGTTTACGGGACACCGTAAAGGACTATCAGGACGAGCTTAGGGACGGTATCGCGTGGGTAGCGTTATGGAAACAGGGGCGTTCATGGAACGCGGAATATTTTCATCTTGATATGGACGACACCCTCTACCCGGAGGACAGGAGCCGGTTAGAGGAAATCAAAAGCACCGACCCCGCCGCCGTTATCCTAAACGGCTACTATTGCGGGCATTTAGGCGAGGACATGAGCCTTGACGAGCTGACCGCCGGAGTGCGCTACCATTACGAAAACAGCATGAACGACATTGACGGTTTTATCGGGGCGCATGACGACAGGCTTCCCCCGGAGGTTATCGAGGAAGCGAGAGCAGCCGCCCATGAAGCTGGGCTTCCCTTTTCCGAAAAGCCCTACCGGGACGGAGAGGATTTTAACCCCTATGTATTTGACGGGAGCATGAGCATTGAAGATTACGAGCTTATGCACCGCATGATGAACGAAGAAAGGAGCGAACAAATGGCAGAACCGATTTTAAGCGGCTATCTTTCCAATCTTGGGAAGTACACCGAGGGCAGACCCGCGGGCGAATGGGTGACGTTCCCCACGACTGCCGAACATCTGAAAGAAGTCTTTGACCGTATTGGGATTGACTTCAAGCACTACGAGGAATGGCATTTCACAGAATTTCAATCCCCTATCCCCGGCTTGACGGAACATTTAAGCGAGTATTCCCACCCCGACGAGCTGAACTATTTAGGGAAGCTCTTGGAAATGCAGTTTGACGACGACCGGGAGAAATTCATTGCAGCCATTGAATACGGCGACCATGCCAACAGCTTACAGGACATCATCAACCTTGCACAAAACCTTGACTGCTACTGGCTTTATCCGTCCGTCCACAACGAAGAAGAATACGGGCATTATCTGGTTGACGAACTGGAAGAACCGGAGCTGTCCGACGAAGTGAAACGGTATTTCATGTATGAGGAATACGGGCGGGACGCTTCCATTAACGACGACGGTATGTTTACCGAAAAGGGTTATATCTACAACAACCGCAACACCTTTACAGAATGGTACGACGGGCGCGACGTGCCACAGGAATACCGGGTAACGCCGCAGCCCCCGCAGCCAGAACGCCCCGACCCGGAAAAAGAAGATTTTGACGCTGCCGCAATGCAGCCCGCCCTTGCTGCCGAACCGCGCCCGGTTATCCCGATTATCCCTACCGCCGACACTTCCGACGGGAAGCTGAAAGAGATTACCGCCCACCTGGAACGCGGCATTACAGAACTGTTTGACAGTGAACGCTATGCGGACTATCTGCGCGTCATGTCAAAGTTTCCAACGTACAGCTTGCGGAACACCGTCTTAATCGCCATGCAAGCCCCCGACGCTACCCATGTCATGGGCTTCAAAGCATGGAAAGACCCGCTTATCAACCGCCATGTAAAGGCAGATGAAAAGGGAATACGGATTATCGCCCCTACCGAAAAGACCATACGGAAGCAGGTGGAAAAACTTGACCCGGACACGCAGCAGCCCATAATCGGCGCGGACGGAAAGCCCGTCACCGAAGTACAGGAAATCAAGATACCGAAGTTTATTGTCGTTTCTGTCTTTGACGTGGCGCAGACCGAGGGAAAGGAGCTGCCCACCCTTGCCGCCGAGCTGACGGGCAATGTGGAACAGTACCCGGATTTTTTTGCCGCCCTTGAAAAAACGTCGCCCTTTGCCGTTGGCTTTGACGAACTGACAGGCAGCATAAAAGGACGCTGCAACTATGAGGAAAGAAAAATCATCATCAACGAGGGCATGAGCGAATTACAGAATATCAAGACTGCTATCCATGAAATCGCCCATGCAACGCTGCATGATACCGCTATCGACGCGCCGGAACGCCCCGACCGCCGCACCCGCGAGGTACAGGCTGAAAGTATCGCCTTTACCGTCTGCCAACATTACGGGCTTGACACGTCGGATTATTCTTTCGGCTATGTCGCCGGGTGGAGCAGCGGACGGGAGCTTGCCGAGCTGAAAAGCTCTCTTGAAATCATCAAAAGCACCGCTGCAAAGCTGATTGAAGCCATTGACGGACATTTTGCGGAAATCCAAAAGGAACAGGCAAAAGGACAGGCACAGGCGCAGCCCGAAGCAGTAACAGAGCCGCCGGAAACCCCCGCGCCGGAGCAGCCCGAAGCAGCCCCACAGAAACAAGCGGACACAGCACAGGAAACCCGCAGCGAAACCCCACAGGAAACCGCCACAACACAGGAAACGCAGCAAGCCGCCGCCCCCTACTATTCTATCAACGAAACCGCCGCCCGCCGCGCAAAAGATATGAACAGCTTTTACGATTACAAACCGGGCAGCGCAACGGCAGAATACCGCAGCTACATTGACGAAGCCGTACAAATCGCGGAACGGCAGAAAAAACGTGTTGACCCTATGTACCATGAAAAGATTGACAGTCTGCTTGACACTTATGCCCGGAAACTGGCGGCGAATATGAACAAGGGCTATGAAATTGCGGGGCGCGTTCCCTCTATCTTGATTGCCGGAGGTTCCAACTTCCCCACAAGGAAGAAAGAAAAGCAGAACGCCGCCACTGACCGGAATATGCAGGAATACCGGGACATACAGGGCTTGCTTGATAAAATCCGCAGCACAGGAATGGGCGGTATCAGCGCGGACGACCCGCAAGCAGTCGAGAAACTTCAAAAGAAACTTGCGGGACTGGAAAAATCACAGGAAACCATGAAAGCAGTCAACGCCTATTACCGCAAGCATAAGACCCTTGACGGTTGCCCGCATTTACCGCCGGAGCAGCTTGAAAAGCTGAAAGCGGATATGTCGAGCCAATGGCATTTGGGGGATAAGCCTTTCGCGTCATGGGCGTTATCCAACAACAACGCAGAAATCCGGCGCGTCAAAGACCGCATTAAATCCCTCTCACAGACAAAAGAAATCGGTTTTGTCGGTTGGGAGTTTGAGGGCGGCAGAGTGGAAGCAAACACCGAAGCAAACCGTCTGCAAATCTTTTTTGACGGGAAGCCCGACGAAGCGACGCGGACAGAGCTGAAAAGCAATGGTTTTCGGTGGTCACCCAAAGCCGAAGCATGGCAGCGGCAGCTAACCAATAATGCCTATTATGCGGCAGACTATGTGAAATCCATTCAGCCCCTTACCGGGGAAAAGCCTACTGATTTACTGCGGGCGCATATCCGCAGCCAAAAGGAAGCGGCACAGGTGCAGCCCCCACAGGAGTACATCTATCAAGTACACGCGAACCCCCGCAGCGACAGCCGGGAAAATCTTTCTATTCTGCAAGCATACGTTCCACAGGAGGACGGGAAAGCCAAAATAGGCGACGTTCTGTATATCGGCACACCCGAAAAATGCCGCGAGCTTATGGGGCAACTGAACGCCGGGGAACTGACACAGGCAGAGGTAAAAGAACTTTACGCAAAGGCACAGGAAACGGCGCAGACCGCCGGACAGGACAAAGACACCTTTTCCATTTACCAGATAAAAGGCGGGGACGAAACAAGGGATTTCCGCTTTGAGCCATACGACCGCCTGCAGGCGGCGGGAAATGTGGTTGACAGGGCGAACTATGAGCTTGTCTATTCCGCGCCCCTTGCGCCGGAAACTTCCCTTGAAGATATTTACGCCCGTTTCAATATCGACCACCCCAAAGACTTTAAGGGACACAGCCTTTCCGTTTCGGACGTGGTAGTGCTTCATCAGGACGGACAGGACGCGGCGCATTTCGTTGACAGTGTAGGTTTCCGGGAAGTGCCGGAGTTTTTACAGGAGCAAAAGCAGCTTACCCCGGACGACTTGGAAACGGGCGAAACTGTCAAAACACCGAGGGGGACTTTCCATGTAACCGCTATGAGCCGGGAGCAGATAGAAGCCGCCGGATATGGCTTTCACCACCAGTCGGACGACGGAAAGTATCTGATTATGGGGAATGGGACGCGGGCGTTTGCCGTTGCCGCAGAACAGGCGCAGCGGGACAATCCCTTGAAAACCGCCGAGCAGAACACAGAGCAGAACGGAAACATGATTGACGGTATCATCAACAACACCCCCACCGTTGACGAACTGGAAGCAAAGGTAAAGGCGGGCGAGCAGATTTCCCTTGTTGACCTGGCTAACGCTGTCAAAGCCGACAAGGAGCGCGGCAAAGGGGCGAAGCCGGAAAAGAAACCCTCTATCCGGGCGCAGCTTAGAGCCGACAAGGAAAAGGCGCAGAAGAAAAACGCAAAGCAGAAGTCACAGGACTTGGAAAGGAGCTGACCCATGCCGGAACAGAGCAAATTTGAAAACGTGAATTTGTTCGCTTCCCTTGAAGCGATTATGAAGCAGAACACAGGCTTTTACCAGAGCGACTTAGACATTGACAAAGAGATTATCGCAAAGGCGGCGGCAAGCCCCCACAGGGAGGACAAGACCCTTTTGTGGTTCTGCCGCCCGTCCGGGACGCACTGTTTCCGGGAGCGCGACGTTTTCCTCAAAGATACCGCACCCCACAACACATGGCGTTTCTACATGGAGCAGACAAGCGACCGCGTTCTTGCCTATGCAATCGAGCTAACAGGAAAGGAGCGCGGGAAAATCAAGGGCAATCTGTACGAACTGGACTACACTAAACATTATGAGCGCGTCAAGGAAAAGGAACTGCCCGCCGATACGGTGAAGCTGATTTATGAGCGAGGGGAAAGGGAGATACCCGCCGGACGGTTCTTCAACGGCAACCCAGACCCGCAGCTTGGGAAGTTTGAACGCTTTGAAGCCGTACCCAACGACCCGGACGCGCTGCAAGCTCTTTTACAGGAAGAACGGCGCAGCCGGGAGCAGCTTTCGCCGGGGGATTTCAAGGCGCATATCGCCGCTTTGCGGGACGGGCTGATTGAAACGGAAGCGCGGCGCATTGTGCGGGAAATGAAGCGGCATTACGAGCCGAACAGCCCGAACACGACCCATTTCATGGTAGAGCTTTCCCCGGCGTTCATGCGGCTTGCAGCCACAAAGGACACTGACCGCCTTTTCTCCATGCTGCCCTACAAGACCCTTTCCTTTTCCAAAATCGAGGGCAGACATGGGACGTATGCGCTGATTGACAAAGGGGAGAACCGGGACAGGGAGATACGGAAGCCCCGCCCCTCTATCCGGGCGCAGCTTAAAGCGGACAAGGCAAAGACCACCCCGAAAAAGGCGGCGGCGAAAACAAAAAATCACGATATGGAGGTATGAGCATGATTAGACTGACTGTTGAAGAAACAAACCTTTTGAGCATTTACAACGAGGGCGGCAAGCGGGCTTTGATTGAGAATGTCAACGCCGCGCTGCCCTACATGGACGCGGATATGCGGGAGCTTGCAAAGCGCACCCTTTCCAAAGTGGACGCTTTGACCGAAGCGGAATTTGCGGAGCTTCCCATTTACGCCGCTGATGAAGTATGAACGGGGTTAAGCGGCTGACGCCGCCCCAGAGCCGGAAAGTCAACGCCCTTGTGCGCCGGACGTGCTGCAACTATGATAACGGGAACTGTATCTTACTGGACGACGGGGACGAGTGCGTTTGTCCGCAGCTCATTTCCTATTCGCTTCTCTGCAAGTGGTTCCGGGCTGCGGTGCTTCCCGCCGACAGGCTACTCTATGCGGAGCTTTACCAGACAGGGGACAAGAAGAAGTGTACCGAGTGCGGCGCGTTCTTTGCGTCAACCTCTAACAGTGTCAAATACTGCCCCGTCTGCCGGAAGCGTATCACCCGCAGACAAGCCGCCGAGCGCATGAGGAAAAGACGCGCCCCTGTTACGCAGTAGGTGCGGAAAATCCCTTGATTTACAGGGCTTTTCGGGCGTGAAAATCGGATAGGCGATACTTTATACCTTTACCCCCGAAAATGGCGTTCTACTGCGTAACATTCACGAAAGCAGCACCCATAAAAAGACAGGGCGCGGAAGTCATATACTGGCTTCCGCGCCCTGTTCTTTTTTTGCCTATCTGACATTTCCCTTTTCCATTTCTTCAAGCGGGAACTGCGGGAGGGCTTCTATCAGCTTCTTTGTGATAGACTGGCGCATATCTTCGTTGATTTCCTGTTTCGTGCTTCCGTCCGGCTGTCTGACCGCTACCGTCGATAGCCTGTCGATTTCGTCCTTGTAGCACTCCACGACTTTCTCCACCGCCCATTTTTCCCCGGCGACGGCGGCGCGTATGGTTTCATATTCCGGCATTTTCTGGTTTTCCATGCTCAACGCTCCTCTGCATTTTGATAGCCCTATCATAGCACAGCGGCGGGGATTTTGCTATCCTTATCCGCGCTCTGTTCCCTTTTCCCGTTCCGGCTGCCTGTCTGCCTGTAAAATGCTGTCAATGTTCTGCTTGATAATATCGTATTCCCGGACTTTCTTTTTCAGCGTCCCATAGTCGGCGTAAAGGGCTTCTTTCTGCGCTTGGAGGGCTTCATATTCCGATTGCAGCGCGGCGAGGTTCGGGAGCTTCGCAATGCCCGCCGCTTTCAGCGACCTTGCGGCGGCTTCATGTAGGATAATCGCCTGTTCCTGTCCGACGCGGTACTTCTCCCTGTTCCTTGCCTTGCGGTATGCGTCATAGACAGGCTTTGTCTTTTGATAGGTGGAAACATTCTTGATAAGCACCGCCATTTCCGCAAGCCGCTTTTCGGCGTTCTTCAATGCGTCTGCCGCCTGTCCGCTTTCCGCTGCCATTTCCTCAATCCGGCTGACTAAATCCGCGTACTGCTCAATCTTATGTTCCGTCAAGAAATTCATTGTTTTAGCTGCCTGTTTCAGATTGTGGATTTTCGCCCACTGTTCATAGCCCTTACTCTGCGCCGCCTTGATACTGTTCTCAATGTCGATAAGCAGCGACACGCCGCGCTGCTCTCTGGGAGCTTTCGCCGCCTTTGTCCGTCTGCCCGCTATCCCTTCCCTTATGGCTTCCTCTGTATAGTCTGCGCCGAGGGTTTTAAGGCGGGTGAAGCGTTCCTGTCCGGGGGCGCGGCATGACACATATTTCCCCGGCTTTATCTCATAGCCCGCCGCCTGTAACCGCGTTAGCAATTCCTCAAAACTGGAAACTTGGGGGATAAGCGCGTCAAGGTTGGTTTTCAGCTTGCCTTTCCAACTTGTACCCGTCTTTTCAGCTTGATATTCCGCATAGCTCTTTCCCTTGCTGCCCTTGCCGGGAACGACGACGGACAAGCCATTCTCCCGGCACAGCTTGTCGCTCATGTTCCGTATGCCGTAATAGCTCCTTTTGTTGGAATTGTATTTATGGTGGTCTACAAAGTTTACGGCGCAGAAAATAATATGATTGTGGACGTGTCCTTTGTCAATGTGCGTTGTGAGTACATATTCATGCTGCCCCTTTGTTACCGCGTCGGCAAGCTGTTTCCCGATTTCATGGGCTTTCTGATAATCGACTTCCCCCGGCTCAAAGGACTGTATCAGATGAAAGGCTAAATTGTTCCCCTTTTGGAGTGCTTGGGACAATGTATATTCAAACTCAATATCTGCCGTTTCATAGGAGCAGCCGAAAGAGGACACAAGCATTTTTCCGTCCGTCTTGTCCGGGTTTTCGATATAGTCAAGGGCTTTGCTTAGAGTGCTTTTAATAGGCTTAATCTTTGTAACCGCCATATCTCCGCAAGCACCCCCTTTATTTCCTCTATGTCCTCTTGGTATGCGTTCCC
>QXXL01000138.1 GCA_009911505.1 Lachnospiraceae bacterium
TACGCGGCGTGCTATCTGGTTGACGTTGACACCGATTTTCTGTATCTCTGCGGTCATTGCCTTTATATCGGCATGGTCTATCTGAATGATATACCCGTCAATGGCAATCTTCCGCAGATATGCCGCCATGTTCCGGGTGGGTACGAGCTTCATTTTTTCCAGTATTAAATCCCGTTCCGCTTCCGTCACTCTGAATTTGATTTGCACCGTCCTTTTGCGTCCGTTCATGTATTCGCTCCTTTCCTTTCCGTTCCGAGGGTTTGGGACACTTCCCAACAAGCCATTTTCAACCGACGCGCCGCAGCGCGGGAGGGGAAAATACGGAAGTGGGTACCCGCTTCCTATGCTTGCTACGAATGTTTTTATCCTTTAGGCTCTTATCCTCTACTACGGAGAAAAAGCGATTTTGCCAAACTTCCACAAAAGAAAAACGCTGCAATCTCAAAAAAGATTACAACGCTCTCTAAATCCTGTTCAGTTTTAAGCCGGACATTCCTATTCGCCCTCTTTTTCGACTTCGGAAATCTCTTTTGCTGTTGCGGTCACAATCCGTATGCCCGTATCGCTCATACCGTCAAGGAGCGCGTCAAGCTGCCGCCGCTTTGTATCCTTTGCGGCGGGCGTGTCTAACAGGAATTGGTCTACGGATATATGGTAACGCTGTATCAGCTCAAAGAATATCTGTAAACTTGGGTGCTGCCCCTTGTTCTCAATGTTCGCAAGGTAGCGCGGCGAGATAAACATTTCGTCGCCTACTTTCTTGCGGCTCTCCTTGCGCCCCTCACGCGCTGCCTTTATCGCTGCCCCTAAAGCCTTGAAGTCGTATTTTGGTACTGGTCTTTTTGCCATAATTATTCACCCTATTACATTCTACTGTTCACCTTTGCTTTTGGATATGTCTACACAGCTCTATTAGTTAGCCAAAATAAAACATATTATTCTGTCCTACAATTAAATACCGTCTGAATGTATCTTGACAAGCAGACACAAAAAGAATATAATACATACCAAACGAATGAAATGGGAGGTGGTAGATACATGGCGCGTAATAAATATCCTGAAATAACCGTTGAAAAGATATTAGAAGTGTCACAGCGGTTATTCATGGAAAAGGGGTACGACAATACAACTATTCAAGATATTGTAAATGAACTTGGCGGATTGACTAAAGGAGCAATTTATCATCATTTCAAATCGAAAGAGGAAATTATTGACGCATTAGGAGGGAAACTCTTTTTTGACAACAATCCATTTGTTACCGTACAAAATCAGAAGAACCTAAATGGTTTAGAAAAAATGCGTGAAGTCATTAAGTTAAACCATGCAGATAATGATAGGACTGAACTTGGAAAACAGAGTATTCCTCTTTTGAAAAATCCCCGCTTGTTGGCTGAACTGGCTGATACAAACAGGAAATTGATTGCCCCTCTTTGGTTGCAGCTTATTCAAGAGGGAATAGAGGACGGCTCTATCCAAACCGAGTATGCAAAAGAGCTATCTGAACTTTTGCCATTACTTACAAATTTTTGGTTAATTCCCTCTGTCTATCCTGCAACCCCGGAAGAACTGCTTTCAAAGTTTGCATTTATCAAATATTTGTTAGATAGTATGAACTTGCCGATTATTGATGATGAAATTTTCGGTATGGCACAGAATTACTTTGAACACTTAAACGTAGGCGAGTAGATAAAATTGCCTTGCAAAAGGCAGTTTTATTTTCAAGCTATACATTCATTCGTAAGGTATTATTTTTTTGACAGATACATACCGTCTTAATGTATGAAAGGAGAATACTATGTCAAATTTAGACCAAAAAATCGAAAATGCTGCAAACAAAATTGAAGTTATCGCAAATGAAGCATGGAAAAAGCGGTCATTCCGCATTGTATCTAAGTCTATATCTGCTGCAACAGAAATCGGACTGATGATAGGGGCTACACATTTATCCGAAAAAGGCTATAAATCAGCCGCCACCTGTCTGTTTGGCTTAGGGGCAGTAGGACTTGTCTGTGATTTACTTTTTAACAGAAAATAGGAGGACACCGCTATATGATACGATACTTAAAACAATACAAATTTTTGCTTTTCCTTACCATATTATTTACTGCAATCAGTTCTCTATCTTATGTATTTATTGCTATCTTATTGCAACAAGTTATGGATATTGTAGATATGGGCGATATGGACGGCTTTATCAGAATACTACTCTTTTCTTTAGCCTATTTTTCACTTATGGGAGTATTCATGTACCTACAATCTTTGTTTAGCAAAAAATTTGTCTGTAAAATTATGAAAGCTATCCGTTCTAAAACCTTTATAGGAATTGAACGGCACACGATTGAGGACTACTCTAAAAATAATACTGCTGATTATTTATCCGCAATTACGAATGATGTAAAAATGATTGAAGATAACTATTTACTTCCCCTGTTGCAAGTTATCCAGTATACGATTATTTTTATAGCTTCCCTTGCTGTAATGATTTATTTTGACATTATCGTTACAGTCTGCGTGATTATCGCAATCGCTATCATGCTTATTGTACCCAGTCTATTCGGAGGACTACTCTCCAAACGACAGGATAAATATTCTGATATGCTATCCGATTTTACAAACCATGTAAAAGACCTGTTATCCGGTTTTGAGGTTATCAAGTCTTATCGAATGAAAAAATATGTCCTCTCACGATTTGAAATAAGTAACGAGGACACTATAAAAGCAAAATATTCTGTTGACAAGGCGATTGCAGCAAATGAAGCGGTTTCTATGGTGCTTGCGCTTCTTGTTCAAGTGGTTGTTGTTTTTCTTTCTGCATACTTCATTATCATTGGTCGTATCAGTGCAGGAGCCTTGTTAGGCATGGTACAGGTAAGCAGTAACCTTGCAAATCCATTACTGATTATTTTTAGCAATATTCCAAAAATCAAGAGTATAAAACCAATTACACAGAAGCTAAATAACCTTTCAGATTACAAGGAACAGGACACAAATACAAAAAAACCACCCTCTTTCAAAAAAATGATTTATGTAGATGATTTGCATTTTTCCTATGATAAAGAAAACGAAGTCATAAACGGTATTTCACTATCCATTGATAAAGGAAAAAAATATGCTTTTGTCGGTAAGAGTGGGTGTGGAAAGTCTACGTTTATTAAGTTGATTGCCGGATATTACTCTAACTTCAAAGGTAATGTACTATACGACACAGATAGTCTTTCCGTTTTGGATATTGATAAAATAACTGCGCTATCGTCGGTCATTCATCAGAATGTTTATATGTTTGATGAGAGCATTTTTGACAATATTTGCCTACACGAAGATTTCAGTAAAGAAGAATTGCAATCCGTATTGTCTGATTGTGGTTTATCACAGTTTATTGAGCAAGTACCAAACGGACTTAAATATCACGTTGGAGAAAATGGAGATAACCTTTCCGGCGGACAGAAACAAAGAATTGCCGTGGCAAGAGCTTTAATTCGTAAGAAGCCACTGTTGATTTTAGACGAGGGTACGTCTGCTATTGATATGCAAACTGCGTATGATATTGAAAGTAGGCTATTGGCAATATCTGATTTAACGCTACTTACTATCACTCATAATATGAGCAGCGATATTCTTACACTCTATGACGAAATTGTATTTATGGCAGACGGAAAAATAATTGAACATGGCACATTTGAAGAACTTATTACTAAACACGCTGCATTTTATGACTTCTACCAACTAAAGAAGTAGGTATCTTTAGAGGAAAGTTTCTTTGAACCATACACAATCCTTAAATACTATTATCTGCTCCCTTAACGGGGAAAGAAAAAAACCGTTAGAGGAGCAGATGTTTTTGTACGCCTTTTTACGCAATATCTAATCTATCGGCGGTTTTGAAATATCAATGCCGCCGTTTCTTTTTATCTTCTCAAGAAATGACGCGGTATCACTGGTAAAAGCGGCGGCTAAAAGGAGGTAGCCGCCATGAAGCGCAAAGCGTATCGACAAAATCCGACGGTCATTGACATATCAAAAAAAGCCCGACCACCGCCGGGAAAAACTACGTCTATAAATATGAACTGTCTAATCATCTTAATACTGCTTACAATACCTATGCGCCTGTCCGGGCTTTTCGGACAGGCGCATTTTGCTGCTCAAAAAATTTTTTGAAGAAATTTCAAAAAATCTTCGGCGTTTTTGAAAACCGCCGTATTGCCCCGCGAAAAGGGGGAAGCACCACCAACTTTCCAACGAGAAAGGAGGTGAGAATGTGGAACCTAACAGCAGGGAGTTTTACAAACAGTGTGCTTTTCAGAAGTTTTGTAATACGGTACTTCACAATGAAGCGTGCGACACTCATAGAGAGCTTCGCAGACACAGGGCAAAGGAAGTGACCTTTTCCGACATGACCTTAGACGAAGCGCGACAGCTTCATACGTTTGATGAATATTTCAAACGGGAAACTGTTGAAACCGTCTTTGAGAAAGCCGGGAAGAAAATCACGCCGAAGCTGCTTCTTGAAGCAATCCGTACTTTGCCGGAAGAAAAGCGCAAAGCCGTACTCCTGTACTATTTCGAGGGAATGAACGACACCGAGATTGCGGAGCTGTTCAATACGTCGAGAAGCACGATACAGTACAGGCGGACAAGCTCTTTTGAGAAATTAAGAAAATATCTGGAGGAAAATGCTGATGAATGGGACGAATGGTAACGAACCCGGCTACCCGGAAAATGCCCTTGTTCCCTATCCTGTCATTGTGGCAGCGACAAAGGGCGACCCGGACGCTATGAAGATTGTCTTGCAGCATTTCAGCGGCTACATAGCCCGCCTCTCC
>QXXL01000139.1 GCA_009911505.1 Lachnospiraceae bacterium
CGGGGTGAAATTCCCATGAGGTTATGCTAATAACCGTCCGATTAAAGCCTTTGTTTTCTTGAATAGTGGACTTGCTGCTATTCATAGACTGTATTATATGTTTGCGAAAGAAAGGGGGATTTTCTTTGACGCAAAACCAAACGCCCGTTACCACAACGGAGCATAAAATAGGAAAAGTTACTTACCTTGTATGTTCGTCCGCAAGTGAACGCGCAACGGACACACTGGATAAAAAGATAAAGAAGCTCATTCGCAAAGACATGGAGCTGAACCCCGCAAACGCCCGGAAATAGGGCGTTTCTTCACATTTTATACATGACACAGGCAGCGGTATGTGGTATAATATAGACAGTACAAATACCATGCTTGTCTGTCGTCGGAAAGGAGGACAAAATGTTACAGACAGACAAGATTACCGCTTTATATTGCAGATTGAGCCAGGAAGATATGCAGGCCGGGGAAAGCGAGAGCATACAGAACCAAAAGCTGATTTTACAAAAGTATGCTGACGAACACCACTTTTTCAACACGCGCTTTTTCGTAGACGACGGATTTTCCGGCGTGAGTTTTGAGCGCGAGGGGCTTCAAGCCATGCTGCATGAAGTCGAAGCCGGGAACGTGGCAACCGTCATAACAAAAGACCTTTCCCGTCTGGGACGTAATTATCTGAAAACCGGGGAGCTGATAGAGATTGTCTTTCCCGAATATGAAGTGCGCTACATTGCCATTAACGACGGTGTAGACACAGCAAGGGAAGATAACGAGTTTACCCCTCTGCGGAACTGGTTCAACGAGTTTTACGCCCGCGACACTTCAAAGAAAATCCGGGCTGTCAAACAGGCAAAGGCGCAGAAAGGCGAGCGCGTCAACGGCGAAGCTCCTTACGGCTACCTTATCGACCCGGATAACCGCAATCATCTGATACCCGACCCGGAAACGGCGCACGTCGTAAAACAGATTTTTGCAATGTATGTACGGGGCGACCGTATGTGTGAAATCCAGAACTGGCTGCGGGACAATGAAATACTGACCGTCGGGGAACTGCGCTACCGCAGGACAGGGAGCAAACGCCACCCCCGCCCACAGCTCAACGCATGGTACAACTGGCCGGATAAGACACTGTACGACATTCTGACAAGGAAAGAGTATTTAGGGCATACCATAACCGGGAAAACCTACAAGGTATCTTATAAGTCGAAAAAGACGAAAAAGAACCCGGAGGAAAAAAGGTATTTCTTCCCCAACACTCACGAACCTTTGATTGATGAAGAAACCTTTGAACTTGCACAGAAGCGGATTGCCACCCGGCAACGCCCGACAAAGGTTGATGAAATTGACCTGTTTTCCGGGCTGCTCTTTTGTGGGGACTGCGGCTACAAAATGTATGCAGTACGCGGAGCCGGGACGCTTGAACGGAAACACGCCTACACTTGCGGCAACTACCGCAACCGGGCAAGAAATGATATGCTCTGCACTACGCATTATATCCGCAAAAGCGTATTGAAAGAACTTGTCCTTGCAGACTTGCAGCGAGTAACGTCTTATGTGAAAGAGCATGAACAGGAGTTTATCGAAACAGCCAACGAGTGCAGCGCAAAGGCAGTACAAAAGACGCTGACACAGCAGCGGAAAGAGCTTGACAAGGCGCAGAACCGTATGAACGAGCTGAACATCTTATTCCGCAAGCTCTACGAGGACAACGCTTTAGGGAAACTTTCAGATGAACAGTTTGCTTTTCTGACTTCCGGCTATGATGAAGAAAAAAAGACGCTGACCCGGAGGATTGCGGAGCTGTCACAGGAAATCGACAACGCCACCGAGCGCAGCGCGGACGTAAAAAGGTTTGTCGCACTGGTACGCAGATACACAGCGATTGAAGAACTGACCTACGAAAACGTCCATGAATTTATTGACCGTATTCTTATTCACGAACTGGATAAGGAAACGAACACCCGCAAAATCGAAATCTTTTATAGCTTTGTCGGCAGAGTTGATACAGGCGACAAGCCTACCGAAAGTATCTCCTATTTCAGACAGATAGGAGCCGACGTAAAGAGTTATGCTATCTAACATACATCAAAAAGAGGTAAGATAACACCCTCTGCAAAAAAGGTATCGTTATCTTACCTCAACAAAATTCGTACCCGTATAGCCGTCGTCCACGTAGAATTTCGGGTTAGGGAAACCGTGTTCTTTGGCGTATTTCATCAGATATTCTTTCTGGTTTACAATGCTGTTGCTTTCACCCTCTCGTCCGTCATCCTGGCTTAATCTACAATATAATGCCGTAAATTCTTCCTGCTGTCTTTTCATAAAGCTCTCCTTCCCGACAGCAGACACGGTATTGTGAAATGTAGGTACAGTGTACCACATCTGCCCTTAAACTTCAACGCTTTAAAGCGATAATTCTTCCGCTGCCTGTTATTCCCCGTCATCATCACCCCAATTCTTATCATCATAAAATCCATATCCCTGTATGCCACGCCGAAAAATATCCGTAAGCATTCCAAGCAAATCCCGCCCGCCTTTTCGGAAATGGGCGTTGACAGTGTATTCCGTGCCGCCGATTTTCTCGGTAAGGCTCATCGGCTCTGGGATGCGGACAAGGGGCGTGACGTTCTGGACAGGCGGCAGAGGGGGATATATCTTATCGGGATTTACCATAGGGGCGTCCTTGTATTCCTCCATAATTGCCTGTATTTCTTCCTCGGACAGTCTGCTCATCGCAATGATTCCTCCCTCCTGCGGTCTGTTTTAATTGGCTGTTTCTGCCGATTTAACCGCTGGTTTTCAATCATGTCGTGGATTTGGTCTAAACATTCGTCGATATGGGCAGAGCGTTTTCAATCCCGTCTGCATATTTCAGAATCTTCCTAAGCTCTGTTATCTGCTCCGTCACGCCCTTTTTTTCGGCTCGGAGTGTTTCTTTTTCGGCTGGTGTGGCACGGCGTACCTTATTCCGCAAGTGCTGGCGGTAGTCAATAAGTTTATCCATTTCGGTCTGGTTTTTCTTCCTGTCGGCGTATAAATCGGAGAGGGTGGAGATGTTATGCTTTGACATATACCGCACCTGTGCGGTAATCTCGTCCAGTTTCCGAAGCTCCTCTTTCATCAGCGGGCTTGTCGGCTTATAGTCCGTGCCTTTGGGGAATATCCCCAACTGATAGCACCAGTAATAATATAACGCTAAGATTCCTGTGGTTTTTTGATGTGGTTTCCATGCGTTTTTGTACTGCTCTGGCATATGCGGGGAGTAGGAAATTCTTGCTTTATGGTTTCCGTATCGGGAAGTCCCGCCTGGGCATGACCGTATGAAATCGGGCGTCAACCGCTCGTCAAGTGTGTCTAACCTTGTAAAATGCTTATATTGCGGCAGCTTCATTTTCCAATGCTCACCCGAAAAATCAATCTCATACCCTTTATCGGCAAGGTAATTCATCATGTGCTGTAAATCCCTGCTCCCGTTGATTGCTTCTCTCAAATCCTCCCGATAGACGTTGTAGCGTGTCGGCTTGCCGCTCTTTTCGTCCAGATAAAGCGGTCTTGAGGGGGCTTTCTTAGGATTTTCAACCACCGATAAACCGTACTCTCGACATAAGCGGTCGGACACTTCCCTCAACCTTTTCTGCTCCGATTTTGAGTAATTATATTTGCTCCCATCCAGATAGGAAACGGAGTTAAAACAGAAATGACTGTGTAGATGCCCTTTGTCAAGGTGGGTGGCAACGATAATCTGGTACTTGCCGCCCCACATTTCCCTTGCCAATTTTAAGCCAATTTCATGGCATTGTTCAGGCGTTACCTCGTCTGGCTTGAAGCTCTGGTAGCCGTGCCATGCGATATACCCGCCTGTCTTTTGGTACTGTTTCTTCGTCAAAATCATCTGCTGTAAGGCTGTTTCTTTCAGACAGTTGACAGCGGAAACATACTCGCCCTCATTTGTTTTTAACGGATTTTTTATATAGGAGAACACATCAAAGAAGTCCTGCATATCTTCATTCGGCACAGTCTTTTCTGGATTTTCCACATAAGAAATCAAGTCTTTTAAGTTCCCTTTGATGTGCCATAAACTTGTCGTTGCCATATCAGACTGTCCCCTGTTCTGTCAATTCATCTACGCTAAATCGTTGTGGGAGAGTGGATTCCTGTTGCAATTCTAAGATAAAATCCTCAATCTCCTTACAGATTTCAGTGGCGGTTGGATAGTAAGGAACACACTTTTTGAAAGCGTCATGCACCTCATAGAGCTTGTTTAACAGCTCCCAAAACTCGGTTTTAGGCTTTGGTTGTGGGGCGTTTCCTTTGCATAACTGGCGAATAAATTCGGCGGCAGACAGACCGCAAGCAGCAGCGCACTGCTTTAATTTTTCATGTTCTTCCACGTTCAATCGGACAGTAATCGGGACATTCCGCACGTATTTTTCTGATTTTTCTTTGCTCATTTTTCTTATCCTCCAGTCTTAAATTTCTTTCTTCGGGGTATTCAGGGGCTGTCCCCTGGGTAAGTTACGCCCACTTATTTTGTGTGGGCGGGATTGTGGCTGACACAATCCGATGCTCGCTATCTCTGTGGACAACGCCGCAAAGCATTTTTCTGTGCAGCCGACTTTTTTCCATACCTGTCTTACCCGCCGAAAAGAAAATCCTATGTCCCTGCACCTCCGTTCTGGATTCGATTTTTCTTAACTTTTGGATAAATGAAAAAAGCCGCTACATTGCACCACGAACGACAGGAGTATTTTCTCCTGCTCGGATTCGCAATGCTATGTAACGGCTTTGGGATTCAAAACCTTGCTGCCATACGTTAGCCGAAAAGGACAGCATACATTCGGCGGCGGCCAGCCTTATCCATTGGCTGACAGTTTATTCTTCCATCTATGTTCTTATTAAATTTTCAATCTTCAAGATTACTTCCTGCGTTTCTTAAATTTCTCCCTTGCATACCCATAGGATTCTTGTATATATGGTTTCAGTTCCTCGAATGTCTTTTCAGAGGGGTTCAATGCACATATCCACGCCATCCATGCGTAGACGGGATGGGGGAGTATCTCATCCAATACGGTAAAGTCATAATCCATATCTACAACGCCGCCTGCTGGCGGACGTTTTGGGACTGCCCCAAACAATTCCGCAAAAGTGCTTTTCCGTATTCCCAGATTCACACGGTAGACGTTCTCCCTGCTTAAACCAGAGCCTTTGTCATTGTCACCGTCCTTTTCCTTAACCGTCAATATGTAAACGCCACGCTTCAGCACATGGTCTGGATTGTAAAAAATCCCTTTCTCGCCCCAACTCTCAACTAAGACTGTCCCCTCAAGATTTTCAAGGCAGTAATTCAATATTTTATCTGGCGTCATTCTGACAGCTCCATTTCTTACTTAGTTCTAATTCTCCTATGAGTATTTCAGAATATCATAGTGGCTATATCTGTGTCAAGATTTTGGGCAAACTTTTTAGTATTCCCTGTGGACGGAAATATTATACGCTTTTTTATATTGGGTTACAAAAACTCATTATGTTTAAAAGTTGGGTATTGTTCATTTGTTCCATAGACTTCCGATTTTGGAAAAATAAAAACGGTGAACCTTTTCCTTATCATGGGTTCACCGCTTTTATCTTTGTTTGAGATAACATTATTTCATTTTATTCTCATAATACTGTGTCATAAGCTCAACTGCATTCTGCGGCACATGGATTGTTTCAGATATTTCTTTTATGGATTTTTTCAATACAATATTTCTGGTAAATAAGAGCCGACATTTCACACGCTTGGGCGATTAGAGTCCCAATCAATTCCTGCATTAGCGAATGGAACTCTTCGACATATGGGCTTGGTTTTAATTTTGATTTCTCTATCAGTTCCATCAATTTTTCTTTCTCACCGTCACTTGTGCCAGACTTGATGTTTTCCCGCATAAAATCTAAAAACTGTTCCTTCTCTGGCTTCTCCATCCTGGCGTATATCCAGACAACCGCTACGAGTTCTGTCGGCGTATCGGATGGCATTGGCGGTAATTGTATATAGTCTGTTTCCATTTTAATCATTACCTCCTGTTTTCACTCATAAGCTATTCGGCAGTTGCCTTTTCATCCCCACTGTAAAGGACTTCTATCATCATTTTTGCTCCCAGTTTAAAACCGTCCGAAAACATTTGGAAAAAGTCAAGTGGCGCAGTTTCAAATTGCTCGTCCATAATTTTAATGAATTCCTTATCAAGAGGACTGCCGAGTTTTTCAATGAAGCTCTTATAATTATCCATATGTTTTTTTCTTATTGCTTGATATTCTTCCAATATTGGGCGGTATTGTTCTGTCAAACAAATTTCCCCATTATATAGCTGTTGCAGTATCGTATTCATAATTTCTCCTTCTAAATGTATCCCTGTATGCCTAAAGCATCTGCAAGATTAAATAGTTCTTCTTTGCGCTCGGTCTGAGCATATTGTCAAACTCTCCGTAAACGTCCCAAAAATCCACTAATTCCTGCGTTATCTGCCTTGAAAGTTTCCTCGTCTGTTTCCCTCTGTTAAAAAAGTTGCTGATTAGCCAACCTCTGTCGCAAGGATATGCGCCCATTCTCTTTTGTATTTCGTCATTGCATTTTTCCAATGCCCTTAACACTGCCTGACGTGAGAAATCCCCATTTAAATTCTCCAAAAATAATTCAGATAAATAAGTATTCTTTTTCCTCTTATCCACGGTTCACCCTCCTTGAGCTGATTTATTTTTGTTGGGGTTCCGAATATGGAACCTTCCGACAACTAAATATTACTGCAATAATGAAAGAAAATCAAGAGGAAGAGTTCGACGGATTATGATAAAGTTTGACAAATTATGGGAAACGGCTAAAGCGAAGGGGATTTCAAATAATGCCCTCCATGAAAAATACCATATCAGTAAGGCGCAGCTTTCCAGATTGCGCAACAACGAAGGGGTGACCACTTGTACGGTTGACCGTCTTTGCAATCTTCTGGAATGTGATATTTCCGACATCATGGAACATATACCAGACGATAATTTTTTTTAGCCTTTATGGTTCCGAATGTGGAACCTTATAGCCTGCTTTTTTTCCTGCGATAATAGAAAAAAAGTAAAGAAGGGCTGACATGATTAAGTACGATAAACTATGGGAGACGGCAGAAAAAAGGGGAATTACAAAATCCATGCTGACAAAAAAGTATAATGTAAGCAAGGCTCAGCTTTACCGTTTAAGATACAATCAGCCGGTAAGCACGAACACGCTTGACCGCCTTTGTAATATTTTAGAGTGCGATATTAGCGACATTATGGAACATATACCAGATGATAATTTCTTCTAAACGGTAAATTTCTTGCTTATAATTATGGGACGGGCGGATAAGCCAAAAACGCTTATCCGCCTTGATTGCAGTAAGGCAGAACAGGCTTCTGCTGTCTGATTACTATATTATGTCGCATCAGTATTTTCAAAGATTTCTTGTTTATCATATTATCTGACGTTTTCATAAATCATTCGTGAACAGCAATAAATATTTCCCTAATAGCAACACAAGCAGAAACATTTCTATTGTTTGGCTATATAGTTTTTTTCGGATGCAGAAAGAGCAGAGGGTAATTTTTTCCTCTGCTCAAAACTTTTCCTATGTGTAAATGATTTCTTTATTTACAATCTCTCTCGCACAAGCCCTTATGTTGTTCATTCTTCTTGTCCATTCTAAGGCATTTTCTGCCTTTAGATGTTACGTTATGCCCTGTGCCTGTTTCATGCCCTCTATGAGCCTGTGGGAGAGTTCCTGTGCCTGACTGTCAATGTCGGAAAAAAGTTCAACTTGCCACCGTTGTCAATTTATTTAGCTGTTTTCGGTATCATCACGAGTGATTTTATAATAGTTTAAAACGGTGTTGATTTCATCGTCAGGGCATTCATAATCTCCATTTTTAAACTTGTTGAGAGCGATGATCTCTTTTGCCTTGGTTAGTTTATCTAAAGGTAATGCCGAAAATTTTTCCCACCATTCAGTAGTTAAATCACAATCATGTTTTGTCACCGTCGTATAACGGCTTGCCATTCTTTCTCTTAAATCAGCATCATATATTCTCCTATAGATAATAAATGTCTCAGGCATCCAAAGAATTTTCATAAACTCATCTACATCTCTACCAAATGCTTCTTCAAAAAAATCTATACCACGTCCAATTTTTCCTTTCGTTGAATTAAGAACCGCTTGAATAGCACGAATAAATTTCCTATTCCAATGTTTTCCTATAAAATCACGGTTCATAAAAAAATCTTTATCGTTTATCGGATGATATTTCATAGGGAAAGAATAGATACTTGCGCCTAATTCTTCGCATAAATCCACATTCATTCTTAGCCGATAATAAAGTTCTTCTGGTTTATCTTCAAAATTATACAAAAGATAATTAGAAAGATTTTTAATGCCACTACTTACAGCAGTTCGTATTGATTTTTCATAAATATCTTTCAATTTCCAATGGTCAAAAGCAATGCGTAACGGGTAAATATTTACTTGTGCTAACTTTGTCATATTAGCTTTGGTAATTAGGCGTGAGTCGATTCCCTGATTAAAATCTACTATACGCTTTCGTTTTGAAGGCTTATGCGTTTTTTCATAAAGAGGACGTATGTACTCATCTAATTCCAAAATTTTATCTTTAGAAGCAGAATAATAATTTAAACAATAAGCATCCTCTAAACGCAGATAAAGTTCCGTTTTTTCTGCATCATCTTTTAACTTATCAATAATTTCCTTATAAATTGAAATTGCTTTTCGGATATATGCTCTATCATTATATGAATCATGCAAATTATTGATAGTTATTTCATATTCGTTCGGAGGTGTATAGGTTGCGCCTACACCAAAACCACACTCTTTGATTTCATCAATAATTTGGTCATAACAATTTGATGCTAAAACATTATTATCAAGAAGGAGTAAGTCTTTTCTTGCGCCAAATCGTTTATCTGTATATTCAATTCGTTGTTTTAAATTAATATAGTCGCAATATTGTGGTTCCAATGTTGGAACTGCACAAAATGGGCAATTATTCACACAGCCCCTTGTCATGTAGGCAAAATAGGCATTATTTGCAGGATACACATAATCAATTTCCTCAAGAATAGAATAATCTAATGGAAGTTCATCAATTATCAATTCATTGCCTTCGTCTATATCGCCTGGACGATTAAGTAACCCGATAAAAGGATGTATACCAGTTGCCTCATAAACCTCATCCGACAAAATAGAGGACATTATACCTCCTACCATAACATCTTCTTCTTTTTTACAAAGTTGCTTTGCAAAATTTATGGTATTTATGGTAATGTCCCAATAAAATGTAAAAAGAGTTGTGATACCGACCTTATCAAATCTCGGTTTAGTAAAGTACTCTTTATCTCTATATTTTTTTCGGTATTCTTTTAGTATCTCCAGTACAAGTTCGTCTGCAAAGATTTCTTCGTTTTCAAGAACAGCATATTTCCCCACTTTGATAAAAGCGAACAAAATAGGATAGTAGTCTTTCCAAAACACATCTGGGAATATAATGGAGAGATGATTAATTAAATCTTCACAAATTAAATCCACTGCAAGTAAACGCATATCTCCTTTATAAAAACGAACATCATCACCGACCATACGATAATAAGTTGCAAGTTTCATTAAACCCATAGGTGGATATTTGTTTTTATAATTTGGCTCAACGAGCAAAACTTTTCTATTCATAAGGCTTATCTCATCTCTTCTTTAATTTTTTCTATGATTTGTTCCGCAATATCCTTAGGCGCAACTTCATTTATGATGGACAAAATTTTGCTTACAATTTTTCGTTCACTTCTTGATAATTTGGACATATTGCTGGTAACAAACACTTTCTTAGTATCATCCTCTATGGCAACAGAAGTATTCTTTGCTTGCTCTTTTAATCTGTCTGCACTGTATTTTTTTCCAATACATTTGTGAACTTCAAATAAAGGGGAATTTGTATCGCCAGAGTCTAACTTGTCCAAACGTTTACGGGCATCTTCAGCCGTTTTCTTTGCTTTGTCAATATCAAATTGAAGTTTTTGCCGTTCTGCTTCATTTACAAAACCTTGTTCTTTTTCTTTCTTCTGGTATTCTGTAACTTTTGCAAGATATTCTTCCTGACGCTTGTAATCATTTTTCACTCTATTGGCTTCATAGTAGAGCTTATGAAGAACATCGAAAAAGTACTCTCGTAAGAGATCTTCAAACAAAACACGAGTTTCATTTTCGTTAAAATAGTCACGCTGAGAATTGGGAATAAGATCTTTACTTGCGGCAAATACTTCTCCAACAAAATAATAGTTGCCACGGTTCTCTTTAAACAAATCCTGCAAAGTATCATCATTTCCTAATTGAATGTTTGCACTTCTAACACGCAAACCTCTCATTGTGTTTACTTTTGGAATTTGCTTCTCAAATCGTGAAAGCCCTATCCACATCCAAGCAATTAGATTTCCATCAGAATTACGAAAATCTTTGAATTCCAATCGAGATATTTCATCGTAATTTTTTAAATTGGCACCACTTTGTTCTTTGAGTTTGGTTGTATATTCCTTAAAAATTTGAGAGCCATTTACCCTTACATGGTACTCGTCGATTTTGTATCCGAGCTTTTTTGCATAATCATAAATATGGCTCCGCAAAATGAATGTGTTTTTATATGGCACTGGAACAACAAAGCTCAAATATTCACGTACTTTGTTCTCGTTTAACAAATCGGTATTTTCTTTGTTGATTTCAAACATTTCCACTTCAAAATAATGTTCTTCGCCTTTTTCTGTTTCGGTAGAGTATGTAATTATTTCATCCCAAATTTCATCCAGCGTATATTTCTTGTTCTCTACAAGCATTTTTCGCATCTTTTGAGCGTCACAAGTCATAATTGACTTAACATTCTCATCCAAGTAACTTGTGGTAAACTTCAAGGTTTTGCAGTATGCAAGACCACAAAGACGGCCAATACCCCTAAATCCTTTGTTTTTTCCTATTTCTTTATTACTGTTAGCGATGTCACCAACATCCTCAATAAAGTCAGACTCTCTTACACCTGTTGCATTATCTTTGATGCTAATATATCTCTTTTTTGTATCAATAAAAATGTCAACACTACCTTCGTTGGCAGCCAAAATACCCCTAGAAATAGCAAGGTCAATTTGGTCGCAAGCGTTTTGTATGTATTCTCGGTAAATAACCTTGGAATCAGAGTACATCCCTGTTGTAAGGTTATCAAGTATATTTTTTCCTACTGTTGCCATAACTATCTCCTTATTTAAACTGTTTGTATATCGGTTTCGGGAACTTTATGTTCAAAAGAGACCGAAAGATGGGATTTTGTATAATATATTCACCCTGCTTCAAACGGGTCATCATAGTTTTATATACAGGAGGAATACTCTTGTAATCGCTTTTGGTAATTTCAATAGAGTTTGTTCTCCCATAGGCGTGTGTGGAACAATTGCCAGTAACACGGTCGTGAATTGCGCTTCTAAATTGTTCTGCTGCAAACAAGACAACGCCAAGAGAACGACCTCTTTCTGCAACATCAAGAACTTGCCGCAAAATAGGGGAGTTCTTCGGAGTTTCCTTGGATGCATACTTGTTAAGCTCATCAATAAAAATGACAATTCTTGAGGGTGGATTTACGCCTTCTTCGCCAGAATATTGACCTAACTGTAAATCATAGATGGTACGGATGGCATCTCCAAATACATACGCCTGCTTATCTTCAGAAAGCTTGGCAATATCAATGACATGAACCTCATTTTTTTTAATATACTTCAAAGCATCACCTATTCGAGTTTCGCCATCTTCTTCTCGAATATCTCTTGCAAAAATCTTGTTATCTGTAATGCTCTTATTGATTATTCTGTAGAACTTACGCCAACTTGCTACAGGAATTTCCTTATCCTTTCCAGAGGTTTCAGAAGAACATTTTTCTTTTACTGCTTCGAGAAAATCCTGCCAATCACTTACGTGATTGAAACGACCTTGACCAGACATAATATAGCTGATAATTGATTCCATTGTCTGTGTAGAGTCGTCAATATTTGCAAACATCAAGTCTAGGTTTTCTTTATCATACTTATAAATATATTTAAACTTCTTGGCTTTTTTCTTCTTGATATTATCTTCAACCTCTTCTGGTGTCATATATGTATTCCAATGACGTGTTTTTGGGATAGAGTAAGGGTAGTAATACTTAACATTTTTAAATGGTTCCGCCGCCAATCCTAACTTTTCATACTTTTCAAAAGTATCTTTTCGTGCAGCTTCGGGATTTCGTTCATCTGCGAAATCATTTATTTGGTCAATGGCAAGCAAATCCTTTCCTTTAACATTAAAGAGAACAAATGCAACATTATCCTCGTCATTGTCTTTGGATTCTTTCTTCATATAGCTGTCTTGAATTGCTTTTAGCAAAAACATAGCATAAGAAGTTTTAGATGCAAGACCTGAAATACCTGAAATATTTAAATGTGCGCCTTCGGGACCGATGATAAATTTTGAGTTGAGATTGACTGGTAGCGTAACCCTTTCACAACCGCTAGTTCCCTCATACATTTCAAGATAACCGCATATCAGCGGGTTCCGTATATCATTTAATCCGAGAGCATAGTTGATTTCTTCAGCAGTTGCTAACATAACCTTTGCATTGTTCTGTACGGGAATATAAATATTATTTGTGTTGCAGACCACTTTGGCAGTTACATAGTTCATTCCAACACGAAGTGTGTTCCCTTCAGCACTGACATCACCAAAATCACTTGATATAAAATTTGTCAAAAAACTGGCGGCATCAGTGATATGCGCTATATCCTCAATTACACCATAAGAAAATGAATTGTTGACGTGCTGCACTTTCACAATATCAAATGGGTTCAAGATAAGTTCGGGAGCTGTCCAAAAAGTAAAATCATCAATGGTGGTTGGTTTCTTTTCTGTCGCTAATACACGACCTATAATATTATTAGCCATAATCTCTATCCTCCTTAAAATAGATGCAGGAACATCTCTGTACTTATGTATCTGCTTTTAACATAGGACTCAGTTAAAAATACTGGATATAAATGATTTGCCCATCGGCGGTCTGTTCCATAACAAGTAGGATTTCGTTCATTAATGATATTTGCCGAAATTAAATCTATCACATCGCTATCAATACCATTATCTATTTCTTTATCCATCATTATTTTTTCTACTTTTACGACACCATCGAATGGTGTTTGTGTTCTTTTTTTATCCCGTAAGCGGATATACCATACCCCAAATGGAACATCGCCTAAATATTCTATGTTTTCATACCTTGCAACAGGTGTTCTATGGAAAACTGGTAAATCTGCAATATAATTTGAATTTGGTTTTCCAGTATGGTCAAGGCAACTTTCTGGATTAAAAGATTTTGAAACACCAACAACCCAACTGTAATTATGTTTGATTTTTTGTAGAGTTCGCAAGTCCTCTCGTCCAGTTTTCATAATTTTATATTCAAGAGAACCATCTTTCAGCAAATAGGCATCCTGCCCTAACCGTTCGTCCTTAACAAGTTCAGCCACCATCCGTTTTTCTGCTTCAATCATATAATCTTGAATTTTTGCAACTGCCAGATTATCAAGTTTAGCATCTGCCGCTCCAGCCTTAGAGGTTGAATACGGTAAAATTGCAGAAAAATGAAGATTTAATCGCTTAAGCTCGTCGCTTTGATTAAGTTTTACGACTTTTGAAGCGAAGTAAGCTGCATCGTCCCACCCGTCCGCATTTGCTTTGTCGGGAAGCGCCAATACTAATTCACGGTAAAATCGTTCTTTCTGCATACGCTTATTATCACGCTTACAGCATCCAATACCAATTTGTCCAGCTACAACTGGAAAAACCTGCTTGTTATATGCAATATCATCAACCTTAAAAACGTGACGGGAGCCGTCAAGGAAATATTTAAAAAGAGAAGGTTCCCCAACCTCTTGAAGTCGGTCTGCCAACTGTTTTAAATTTATGGAATTTTTCGGAGAACCAGTTTCCCCAGAATCTTTCCACTTTATTATTTTATTAGGGTCATCATCATAATCTATGGAGGGCAGACCGATAGAGTCATAGCTATACTTATATGTGTGATAGCTTTTTCCCCTTGTTTCTTTTTCAATAATTTCCATTATTTTAGCCATATGAAACTCCTTTTTTTCGCCATTCATTTACCGAGGAAATCCAGTGTTCGGTTAGATCATTATCGGTAACAGCCGCCATAAATGGCTTGGCGAGGAAATTGTTTATCTTTCTCAAAACAATCCCATAATCCTCTGTATCTGTATCAATTTTTCGGCAAAATGCGTTCCACTTCTTCTGCATTGCTTCATCATTTACAAACTCTATTACCTGTTCAAATTGTCCAACAGTAAAGGCATGCTCCGGTTTTTAAAGGTCTTTTTTAGAGCCTTGGTAAGTGTCGCACCGTCAAAATCAAATCTATTTGCAAGGTAGTAAATGTCATAGTAGTCTTTCATTCTACTGGAGAACTCCATTAAGCTGAGTATTGCGTCTATCTTTTCTGCAATTGTTGTTTCAAGTGAATAAGTGTTCACTGTAGGGGAAGGAAATTCATCAAGCTGAGTGGGGATTTTTCGTTTTTCATGTTTTGGTACAATGACATCGCCAACACCAAAATCAATACTGAATGGTGTTCTGGTATTCTTAATTCTCCCCACAAGAGAAACCCCGATACCAGCATACTTTTTTGCAACAGCAATCGGCGCAATTTCTTTGATTTCAAAGCTAATAAAATTATTTCCTGTAGATGTTCCGATGATTTCTTCTAATACAGGTTTTAATTCTTCGGGCGTATTTGGTACCTTCCGAAGAAGGAAATCAACATCCACTGTGACACGGCTGTCGAAATTGGTAACAGAATAAATAAACAGACCGCCTTTGAGAATGAGATTATCAACGTATTTGGATTTCTCCAAACGACGTAAGAACTCTTCCTGGCAGAAAAGTTGCAGACAGAGCTGATAAGTTCTGCCGCTTTCAGCGGCTTTGTTTTTCAATCTTGCGAGCACAGATGCAGCTATATCAGCCATTCAAAAGCACCTCCATTACATTCATGACCTTTGTATAAAGTTTCATTTCTTTTGCATATCTGGAAAGATTTACAAGGTTTTTGTTATTATCAATGGCATAGGCATTGACCGCTTTATTGAAAATTTCATTGTCCAATTTCGTGCGATACTTGAAACAATCACAAAGCGTCCGCTCACGGTCATAAACTGCCAGAGAAATGCCATTAAAATTATCTATTGTCTTACCCAAATTCAAAAAATTCTTTTGGATAAAGTATGGTTTCAAGGGTATTTCCTGCACCCGTTTTACTGTTCTTGAGGCTGTCCGTGGCACTGCAACCGACCATTTACGAGGAGAAAAATCGCTATATCCATAATGAAATAGAGCAGATTCTACGCAGATGATTCCTCTTGGAAGCATTTCTTTTAATATTTGTTCATCTGTCACGATGGCATTTTGAGGAAGTTGATAAAAGCCACGGCGGATTCTTTCTATTACGCCTTCTTTACAAAGTGCGGCTACTTCATAATTTTTAATTCCATCTAAAACAAAGTCCGATGTTTTTGCTATGCCGCCTTTATTTAAAATTACTTTTTTTGCAAGTTCCCTTTTATTCAAATAAACACCAACTTTCTGCACGCAAAACACTTTGATTGTATGCTTTTATTATATAGAAATGTAAAACAAATTTCAATAGTTTTAGGCAGACATTTTACAAAAGTTGCGTGCTGTTTGTAATGCCATATTTTATAAAAATCAGAGGATAAGACATTTCATCCCTATCCTCTGATTTTAATTCTTTATATGTAAATAATTTCCTTGTTCACAATTTCCCTAACATTAGCCCTTATATTATTAAGCTTTCCTACCCAATCCAAGGCATTTTCAGCTTTTAAATGTTCTGTTATGCCCTGCGCCTGTTTCATATCCTCAATGAGCCTTTCAAAGCGTTCCTGCGCCTGCCTGTCGATGTCAGCAAGATAGGCGTTGATTTTGCCGCTTATAAGAAGATTGGTGTATGTAACCTTGCGGTACTGCTTCAGATAGTTCAGATGCCGCTGTCCCCATGTGCCTATCGGCTGTTCTTCTTCGGCGGGCAATCGTAAATCTGGAATAAAATATCCATTTTCTTTGTGATATGTACCGCCTAACTGTTCAAATAATGATTTTGCCATTTTCTGTTTCCTCCAGATAAGATATTCACTCCACATATTTGTGTCTGCTGTCATAAACACAATTTATGATTTTTGTCCTTATCTGGTTTCATACTTAATCCAGATTGGAATACTCATTGTTGCCCTTGCTAATTTGATTTATCAGATTTACAAGGGAAAAAAGAAATAGCCGCCACTATTCGCAGTAGTGACGGCTGACGCTATAAGCGTTAAGTTATAACTGTTTGTGGGTAGAGCCGCTTCTATGGCTTTCCCTTTTTCTATGCTTAATATAGCATATTTGGCAGCAGGATTCAAGAGCCAAACACACGTTTATTGTAATGTGATTGCAAAAGCCGCCTGCTACCCTCTCATTCTCTTATCAGGCGTTCTCCTGAAATATCCGTTACCAAAACACAGAGCCGCCCGGCCAGTACCCAGGATTTTCCGGGAGCAGATTTGAACCCGGACGGGCATAGCCCCCGGCGGTAATTCCCCGATTTGAAATCGGTAAACTGAATAACGATTCGTTCCCTACCTTTCAGAATCCCTATACACACGCTCCACAAGTCCCTATTTTCTCTTGTAACGGCATAGACAGTATTCTTATCAGGCAAGGCAATACAAGCCCGATATTGGGCAGATAGAGCCTTTACAAAGGGATTCTGACAGTAGGGCGGAGTTTTCCGCTGAACTGCCAACAACAACCATTTAGCGGTAGTCACAACCTTTTGGTTGCCAGTACATTTCATTCCTCTTGGATGAAGAATGGAGAGGAAAGGACATCACTATATAGTTGTCACTGGGAGCAAGTTTGCGTTTAGGTGCAGGACATTTCCCGCTCCTCTGCCGTGCCAACTTGTGGGCATGGTTTGCTTGTGGTTACGGCTGATAGCGATACAGTAACTACAGTGCAGGACATTTTCACCTTACCTGATAAATAGGTATTGGGGGTTTTGAGGGTTTTGGGGAATGAGGGGAAATATAAATTTCGCTTTTCCTCTCTGCCCTCTGCCTGATAGGTAGTTTTGGGGATTTTGTCCCCAGTCAGGGAACCTATAAAATGATTTTTACCTATCAGGAGCCGAAACTACTCCCCTGCTTTCTCTCCCTTACTTGCGCACTTTTCATAGAGGGGTAGAGCAAGTGAGCGAGCAAGCGAAAAAGCCAGTAAAATCAAGGGGTTTCTGCTTGCTCACCCATGAACAAACAAGTGGCTTTTTCCGCCTGATAAGACGGTGATGAATGGTATGTGATTATATTTCCTCCCCAGTATCATTCATGGTAAATCCTGCATGATAGGTACAATCAAGAGCAGCAGCTATTGTCATGAGTTCTTTTTCGCTGAAATTATCACGGCTCATTTTATTTGATAAATTTTGGCGTGATTGTGAGGTTTGTTCTGCTAGTTCGCCCAATGTCATATTACGGCGTTTAAGGACAATTTTGATTTTTTCACCCATGCTAATTGACATGATTTTATACACTCCTTTCCTTGTTTCTATGTGACTATTATACATTATAAAGTGTAAAAAGTCAAATAATAATTATAAAAAGAAATAAAAAAGTGTAAAATATATATTGACAAACGACACTTTATAGTGTATACTAATATCATCAAGAGAGGAAAGGAGGAATGCAGATGGACAAGAAAATAGGCAAGCTGGTGAAGATTGTCAGGTCACTCACTCAACTTGCCCTTGAAATTGGAACTCTCATAGCCGTAATCAAAATGATAATAGAGAGTATCCGATAGGTTCCGGGGAGGGAAACCTCCCCTGCCTAAAAAATATCATAGTCTGTCTGTAAAATCAATATGATAAAGAATATTTTCAAGCTGATTGTTGCGGTTGTTTGGCTGATTATTGTTGTAATTGGGTTGGTTTTGTTGTTTGTGTAAGAAAATATGGAGCACTGATGAATGTAGCAGTATAAGGCGGTGTGATATGTTGTTACTGGATGATATGGCGGCGCTGACAGCCGCAGAGGAAAAGCGTCTTGGAGTGAACAGCCCGGAATTTATCAGGCGGCACAATGAGATTATGGCAATGGCTGACGATATGCAGAGCCGTTACAAGAAAAATGCTCCTACCAGTACCGCAAATACCGATAGGAGCAAGTAGCCCGACAACCCAGCAAATTGGGGGCTTGCAGGTAGTATATCACGCCTGCTGCCCCTCTGTAAAGAGAGGATTATCAAATGAGCAAGAAAAGCAACGCAAACACTGTAAATGCAGGAGGTAAAAGACCAACACAAGAGTTTTTAATGGGACTTGTGGCAAAGTATGAAAAGAGAACCGCGCCTATTACTGATGAAATGGCAATGGACTTGATGGACACCAACGAAACAAACCACTTCTTAATGCTGCTGCAAATTGCCGACTATTTACCAATGGGAAAGTCAAGGGCTATCATTGATGCCTTTAAGCTGGGATATTTGGCAGGAAAGGCGGCAGCAGGGAATGAACAGAAGTAACGCACTACTTACAATGGAACTCTATGCAAACAAAAATTATGGAGATTCCGCAATAATAAAAGGTGATGTATTTGCATCACGCAGAAAGGAGGTGTACCCCACTGGGCTAAAACAATTTGATGCTGCTTTAGGTGTGGGCGGCATTCCTGCAGGTAATATCATAGAGATACACGGACTTGAAAACACAGGGAAAACCGCACTTGCACTACATATTGTGAAAAGTTTTCAGAAGCGCAACAAGAAAATACTATATGTTGATGCAGACCGGGCATTGTGTATTGAGTATATGGCTATGTGCGGAGTAACAGAGCGCAATATTTATATGCTGAATATGGACACACTGGAAGATACTTTTCAGGCTATCAGGACTTTAATTCCAGTATTTGACTTGATTGTTATTGATACTCTATCAGCTATACCAACGAAAGAAGAAACAGCGCAGACCGGGCAATATCTGGAAGTGCAAAATAAGTCAGCTAAAATATTATCTAACGAATGGGCGCACATTAAACATGAATTGGCGAGATATAACAGCACTATGATAGTTATAAATCAAATGCGGGAGAAAGTAGGGATTTTATGGGGCAATCCTCTATTTGCATTAGGCGGCAGAGCATTAAAGGCATATAGCACAATATCTATCTGTATGCGCTATATGGGGGCTGAAAAGCGGCAAGGGGATATTATTGGCCAGGGCGCGAGGGCTGATATTGAAAAGAATAAATGTGCGGCTCCATACCGTTCTGCAGAGATTACAATATTGTATGGTAAAGGAATGATATAGAACAGTGATTATTATTAGGGGATTGGGCGGCGGCTTATAGGCCTGCTGCCCTACCCCACATTAAAGAAAGGCGGTGCTTATTATGGCAGAAAAGAGAAAAGACAACCGGGGCAGGATATTGAGAACCGGGGAAAGCCAAAGGAAAGATGGGCGGTATCAGTTCCAGTACACGGATGCAGCAGGAAAGCGGCATTGTGTGTATGCCCTGAATTTGGTTGATTTGAGAGAAAAGGAAAAGGTTATTTTAAGGGATTTGGAGGACGGTATCAGAAGCAGCGATTCCAAAAAAATTACGTTGAATGACCTGATTGAAATTTATCTTGAAAACCATCGGAGCATAAGGAAAGTTACAGAAATATCATACCGCAAAGCAATCAATGCACACATAAAAGATAGTTTTATCGGCAACAAGCCCATAGCCAATATCAGAAACAGCGATATGATTAAATTCTATAACAGCTTGCTTGATAAGGGCTTATCATCTGGGTATCTGCATATCATCCATGCTTTTTTGCATCCGGCTTTTGAAATGGCGGTGGCTGATGACCTGATAAGAAAGAACCCTTGCAGCGGTGTAATGTCGAAAATCGAAAAGACGGAAACCGTCAAAAAAAAAGCTATGACGATTGACGAGCAAAAGTGTTTCCTGAAATTTTTATCAGAAAGCGAGCGTTACAAAGCATATTTCCCCTTATATACCATTCTTCTTGGTACTGGAATGAGAATCGGGGAGTGCCTGGGGCTTACATGGAAAGAAGTGGATTTTAAAAACGGCCTGATTCATGTAACGCATACTTTACGTTATGATGATTATGGGGATGGGAGAGGGCATCAATTCCACATTACAGAGCCAAAGACAGAGAGCGGCAAGCGTACAATCCCCATGATAGAGGACGTGCGGAAAGCATTTCTGACAATCAGGAAAACAAATATGATGCTTGGGGGCAGCGGTGATCTGACCGTGGACGGGTACAGAGATTTTATTTTCTTGACAATAAAGAACCGACAGCTTTATACACAAGGTTCAATAGGGGAAATGTTAAAACGTGCGGTAAATTCATACAATCGGGAGGAAACTGAACGGGCGGCAAAGGAAAAGCGGGAGCCGTTCCTGCTGCCACACCTTACACCACATATCATGCGGCATACATTTTGTACCCGGTTCTGTGAGAATGAAACCAATGTGAGAGTGATTCAGGAAATTATGGGGCATAGTGATATTTCGGTTACTATGGGAGTGTATAGCCACGTTACAACAGACAAAGCAAAGGAATGTATGGAGAGTATGGAAAAGAATATGAAAGTGCTTTAAAAGAGTGAGAGCCCTGCTGCCGTGTGGGGCTTTTTCTTTTGCCCTCTGCTGCATTTTTCCCGGTAGAAATTACAACAATTTTACTTCATTTGTGTTGTAAAAGAAGAATGTCGATAAACTACCACAAAAACGAAAATCCTTTAAATTCCATGCGTCAAACTAACAAAAATACAGTCAAATTCCCGGTGTGGGTAATAATCAATAGACAACTGTGATAATTGCAATTCAGAATTTTTATAAAAGTCATTTTTCTTTCTATGGCCTGAACTATTTAAGGAATAATTCATATTCACACAAAGACCAAACCAGACCTTTAGAAACGTATCGCTATTCTTTCCATTGCTTAAAACTTTGTTCAGCATATATAAGGACTTTTCAGAAAGAGCCTTGATAGTGTCTATTGCTTCACTGGATAATCCCAATTCGTCACAAACCATGATATGTTCTTTTTTTTCAGCACCTCCACCCTCACCCATCAATGTTTCATATGGTATATTGAAGTGCTGATGATAACTTTTTAAGGCTTCATATGATGGTTTGGTGGTTCCATTTTCGTAATTTGATATCGTTGTCTTTATAACGCCAAATTCGTCAGCTAACATTTCCATCGTCAGCTTAGGCTTCCCCTGTTCCAGTCTTTTATCATTTTCTTTCTCTCTCAGCTGTTGAAAGATAGTTTTATATCCCGGTTCTAACTTCCCCATTTTTCACCTCTGCTATTCCAGTCCAATTTATTGAACAAATTCCAACACTAAAATAAATGACCAAGATATTGAAGAAAACCCAATTAAAATTACATCTATGCTAAACTGCTATTTATCATCAGGAAATCATCAACATCAAAATATATATCGGTATTTTGACTGGTTGAATAAAGTCAGGAGGTCAATTAATTATGAACAGCAAGATACTAAAAACATTAAAGCAAAACAATATTAAGCATTGGCAGTTAGCCAGACAGCTAGATATCCATGAGTCAACTCTATCAAGATGGTTCAGGGATAAGCTGTCTGACGAACAGGAAAGCCAGATAATGCTTGCGGTTGAAGCAATTAAGCTGTCACGGAAGCGCAGTAAGAAGTAAACATATCAACCAAGCAAATCAGATGGATAGCAGGGATATTTATATGGGTTGGTGTGACAAGTCATATTGATATAAGTCGGAAAATACCACTTTATATGGACAAAGGGGCGCATGAAAAATACTTTTTGCAAAGCATTTTTATGCACCCCATGAAGGAAAATATGTCGGTGTTACCAGATAGTATAAGTATCTTTGCTATCAGGAAGGAGGGTATCATGCACACTTTTGAAGTAAAGATACCAATTTCAGAAAGCGTCTGTCAAAAGCTGTTAAAAATCCCCCATATGGAGAGAGCCAGTGAAAGGGTTTTCAGAAGCAACTATTACGCGAAAAAGGGGATAAAACAGATTGAGCTTAGGGAGTGCTGTTTCTCTATGGATGGCTTAAATAAAGTAAAAATCCATTACTTAGTGTTCCGTTGCAATGCGAACCAGCTTTTAGGCAACGACCCATTATTTGTGCTTGACACGGAAACATACAGCGGTGAGGATTTGCTTTCCGCACTCCAAAAACGCATTTATGAGATTCCAGAGTTTCAGGAACTAAAAAAAGCGGATTGGTTCAGTATCAATGTAAACTATGCGACGACAGACAGGGCAGACGTGTCAAAGGATATTTTCACGGACACGCCCAGCCTATACGTCTATCTTTGCAATATGGGTTTCCCCTACCATTATTATAACATGGAGCGGGTAAAAATCCAGAAGCCTAAAGAAACGCTGTATTATGAATCCTGCTACTTTTCCAGCAAGTCACGGACAGTCAACATTTATTCAAAAAAAGCTGCCGTGGAAAACAAAGGGGAAGCCATAAGCGAAGGATTGGAGGGGATTCTTGCAAGAATGATACGACTGGAAATCCAGATTAAGCGGCAAGGCATAAAAAATATGGCGCGCAAGCTGGAACATGGCAGGCAGCTGCGCAGCTTCTCCGATTTAGGGTTTCTTGACGGCTACCTGAAAAAAATCATAGGGGGACTGTTTGGAAAGGAAAAACACGTTTCCCACCAACGGGCAAAAGAACGCATTGCCGCAAGTGGTTATAAGGGATGGGAAAAAACCACGTTACTGTCCATATTGGAGATGGTGAACCAAATCAGCCTGTTTGAGTTGGAGAAAGCCATCAGTGAGAAAGAGCCATACGTCCCAAAGGAATATGGAGTTATCCGGTATTTCAAGTCAAAATGGCTGAAAATATTCCGGGATTTAGGAATCAGCCCTATAACTATACCAGATTCATACGGTATAGAAGAACTGCCGTCATTATATACGCTGTTACAAAGCGTAGGCGAAACAGCGGAACTAAACCACATTGTATAAAAGGAGGAAGGATAATGGACATTACAAATCCAAAACAAACTGAAAATATCCAGCTATTAGTCAATACGACAAAATTAATGAAACTGCTGGACTGCGGAAAGCCTACCGCAATTACGATAGGCACAAAAGCAAAGGCAAAAATCGTCATTGGGCGAAAAATCCTTTGGAACCTGCGGTTTATACAGCGTTATTTAGACAGTATCGCTGAATAAATACAAATGCCACAGGAAAGGAAGTGACAGCACGGAAATTAATTGTAACCCGATAACAAAAGGCTAGGGGCAAATGCCGACCAAAGCCAACCCCTAACCCCCATAAAGAACAGGAATATCCTGCACTGACATTATACCATGCCGGATATTCCTTTTCTACCAATTTTATTAAGATAAGGAGTAATTATTATGGCATTAGACCCAAACACAGGGAAGGAACTCCCGAAAGGAATCAGTTGGAAAGCAGATAAACAGCGTTACATGGGGAGGTTTACCCATCAGGGGCAATCCTACACCTTTTATGACAAGGATTTACGGGCACTCAAAAAGACCCTATCCGAAAAGCGTTACGAAGTCGAACATGGATTACAAGGCAAAGCAGACAAGATTTCCCTGAACGCATGGTATGAAACATGGCTGAATGAGTATAAAATCCCAAACATCAAGGAAACTTCTGTACATACCTATAAACAGATGTATTCCTGCTACATCAGACCCACGCTGGGCGGCAAACACTTATCACAAATAAAACCCGTGCATATCCAGAAAATGTATAATGAGCTGTTGGAGAACGGGCTTTCCGCAAAATCAATCTCCAATATTCAGGGTATGCTCTATGATATTTTTGAAACAGCCTGCCGCAACGATTTAATCATCAAAAATCCCTGTAAAGGAGTTGCAAGACCAAAAGTAGAACAGCCAGACCGCCGTGTATTATCCGTTGAGGAACAGCATACGCTTGTGTCCTATCTGAAAAAGGATAAATTCAAGCCATATGAGCCGCTTATCACCACCCTCTTAGACACTGGGATGAGAATCGGTGAAGCATTGGGACTGACATGGAATGACATTGATTTCAAAAATGAGCAGATTTCCATTAACAGGACATTGGTGTATGTGAAGGATTTGAAAACAGGAAAATATATGTTTAAATACCAGACCCCGAAAACAAAGAACAGCATGAGGACAATTCCAATGCTTTCAGATGTGAAAAAGGCTTTAAGACAGCAAAGCATAAACCAGAAGCGTTTACGGCTTTATATGGGGAGCGAATGGAATCCGCTGGAAGGCTTTGAAGGCATTGTATTTACTTCCTTTAAAGGTAAGCCACGGCAGGAATCCGAAGTGCGCAGCTTTCTAATCAATATCGTTGCTGAAATCAATGCAGACGAAAAAGCACTTGCGGAGAAAGAAAACCGTGAGCCTGTCATTATGGAACACATACACCCCCACGCATTAAGGCACACATTCGCTACAAGGTGTTTTGAGTGCGATATGCCGCCAAAAACGGTACAGCACATCTTAGGGCACTCCACTGTACAAATGACAATGGATTTATACACCCATATCACAGAGCAGAAGAAACAGGCGGATATGCAGAAGTTAGAGGGATTATTCAGCGCAGTAAATTATTAGTCAGATACAAATATAGTGGCAGACAAGGTTTTATGCCTTGCCTGTCATTTTTTTGTGGAAAGGAGCAGTTAAAAATGAATGACAGGAAATTCTATCTCTTAAACGTATTAAAAGGGAAATGGAGGGTGTTAATCATTGAGGAATTATTTTCAGGGGATAAACAGTTTTCAGAACTGCAAAAGAGCCTGAAAGGAATCACAGCGAAGATATTAACAGAAAACCTGCAATACCTTATGAAAAGCGGCATAATCAACAGGCGGTCATACCCGACATTCCCACCCAAAGTAGAGTACACACTATCTAACACAGGCTTGAAAATGAAGCCTGTTCTTGATACAATCTATGAATGGAGCATTGAAAATTATCAGGAATTTCAGAAAGAAATCACAGACGAATATTATAAACTATTTCAGTGATTATCAGGGCTTTCAAAATAAAACTTGTGTACTTTTTGTGTACCATAGCCCTGTCAATGCCCTACAAACCCAGTGTTTAAGCCATTTGTAGGCTACCACTGTCAATAGGCGGTACCTGTTGTATTTTTTATCATCGTCCTCCACCAGCTCGCCCTTCACCCATCTGTACCCGTTCCCTATTGT
>QXXL01000140.1 GCA_009911505.1 Lachnospiraceae bacterium
CAGTGGGCGGCATCCCTTCCCGGAAAGCCGCCCCGCTGTGTCATTCCTTGCCCGTAAGGATAAAATCCCAATAGGACTCCCTGTTTTCCTCGATAAAAAGAACCAGTTCGTAGAATCCCCTGTCGAATGCCGCCCTCTGCACCCGTATTATTCTTTAGATTATCTACATCCCAAATCACCGTTTTTACCCAGATTAGTTGAATCTACGGATGTATCCAGCC
>QXXL01000141.1 GCA_009911505.1 Lachnospiraceae bacterium
AGGGGCGGAATTTGTGGCCGCTATGGAAGGCATCCTTGAAGTATACCAACGTCCATATGATCCCCTCCGCCCGGTGGCCTGTATTGACGAAACAAGTAAACAGCTTATAAAGGAGGAACGCATCCCCTGTGGGCCGGGGACCCCTGAAAAAGTCGATTCCGTATATGTCCGGAATGGGGTTGCGAATGTATTCATGATTACAGAACCGCTTGCCGGCAGGCGTGAAACGGTTGTCACAGAAACACGGAATGCCGTGGATTTTGCACAAATACTAAAA
>QXXL01000142.1 GCA_009911505.1 Lachnospiraceae bacterium
AATATACGTCCGATATCCTGTATCCAAGGGCGGAAAAGATCGTGCATGTAACAGACAACCTGAACATCCATGCAGAAGCATCCCTATATAAAGCATTCAAGCCAGAAGAAGCACGCCGGCTGGCGGAACGGTTTGAATGGCACTATACCCCGAAACATGGGAGCTGGCTGGACATGGCAGAAATTGGGATCGGCATTATGGGCCGCCAGGCGCTTGCAAAACCACTTCCGGATATGGAAAGCTTTCAGGAACAGGTCCACATCTGGACAATCAAACGAAATGCAGAATGTAAAAAAATAAACTGGCAATTTAAAACAACAGATGCAAGAATAAAATTGGCAAAATTATACCCGACAGTACTCTAAAAACTGTCCGGATGGAGTACTAGTACTCCATCCGAACAGGAATTGAAGTTTGGAGACACCTGCCCTCTGCCTGACTACGGTTTTGGCTGGCCTGCGCACGGGTTTTTTATTTGTACGGAATGGGATGTTAAGGGGGATTTGCGATGTATGAAGGAGACGTAGCGGGCTATATTGCTTTTATTTGGTATCAAGCATTTTTTTATGGCGTTGACAAAATATGACAAATTATATGGTTATTTGCTTTTTTCGACAATAGGACTAATACTAATATAGTATCCTTAAAAAGACATAGGGGGAATTTGTCTAAAGGAGAGTATTTATTGTTGGATGTGTTATTTAATAAAAAGCAATTATTTTTTTTAAATAAGTTTTTAAAACAATATGGAGTTATGGGGTTAGAAAAGGCACTGCGTTTATATTCTGATATGAACCAGGAGTATTTATGCAAAACGAAATCGTCTGTATCTAAGGTTAAAATAGGCGATATTTATTTTTTGAAAATACAAAAGCATAATATTTCTGTTCATACAGAACATGATATACTTTTTAAATATGGTACGCTGGCTAATGAATTAAAGGTGCTTTCTATGTATGGTTTTATGAAATGTAATCAAAGCTGCCTGGTTTCGCTTGATAAAATTAAAACGATTCGGAGAAATGAGGTTATTCTTATTAATAATATTAGGCTGCATATGAGCAGGAGCTGTACGGCTAAGATTTTAACGGCATTTACTGGGAACAATTCTGTCGTTAATATATAAGGATGGGGTAGTAGCTTCTGAAATGCATGTATTATAGGTGAATTATTAAATATATATTAAGTTTTTATAAATTAATAAATATTTTGTCATGTATAATAAATACGCTGTCTGCATATAATGTCAGTACGGCAGAAAGTACGGGTGATGCATTTGGAAAATTTAAACAGTCGGATTTATTATAATGGGTTAAATAAAGAGATTTGGATAGAATGTATCAATTATATCAGGCAGCGCAAGAAAGGGCGGTATGTTGGGATTATTATATCGGAAGACGGAATGATAAATGTTGTGGGAAATAAAAATGCTATGGAACAGAAACAAACGGGCTGCTGATGCAGCCTGTTTTGCTGCTAAAATGCATTATTTCATTGAAAAACCATCCTCTTCACGATATAATAAATATTAAGTTTAATATAAGGGTTAAGGGATTATACAGAATCAAGGAGGGTGTTTTTATGAAAATGGGTTATGGAAAGGAAAAGAGGCGCATTTGCTTGTTTTTAGCGTTGCTGCTGTTCCTTGGTACAGGCAGTGGTACTGCGAAAAATATATGGGCGGCACAAACGAAGCAGGCCAGATCACCGGATCAGGATGTGATAGCAGGCCAGGCGGCAATTACGGATCCGGCGGTTATTACATTATATACGCTTGGGGGTACTATATCCTCTGCGGTAGAGGCAGAAGAGCCCGACAGCCGGGCATGGTGCCAGACTGATACGGGTGTGTATAAACGGGTGTTAAACAGCTATCAGAGGCTTCCGAATGCGATTGCCCCCTGTTATAGCGACGGGGTAGAGTTTGCTGGATGGTACGACAGTATGGAGTATACCAACCGGGTAGAAGATGTGTTTGTAGAGGGCGGTTCAGTAACGCTGTATGCAAAGTGGGTATTTAAAGATATTACGGGTCAAAATGAAAATATGTGGTACCAGTATCAGCATAATGATGATCAAACCCCGCCTAACCATGTGGTGGATATCCAGGGGCTTGAAGGTACAAAAAAAATCAGGACGACTTTTGGTGATTTAGGTTACGGATATTATTATAAAATCGGGGAGCCTGCCAGTTATCTAGAATCAAGCATTAATGATATTACATTAAACCTGCCTGCAAAAACAGATGAAAGTATTTTTCATAAAGCCAGTGAAGGATACAATATTTATGTTGCTTCTCTTGTAACGCTTGACGGGACATACGCTACGATGCACTATATTGTAGTAAATACAGGAAATGAGGATGTAGAAAATTTCAGTTTGGGGTATGCCGCTGATATTATGATTGGCAATGACGACAGTGCGCTTGTGACAACCGGGCAAAATGAACAGGGAAGCAATACTTATATTCAGATGCAGGAAAAAAATACAGGAAAAATGTTCCGCCTGTATGTAAAAGGTACATCCTATGGTATTACGGACGTAGACCGTTTCTGGATTGGGTTATGGCAAGGCGGGGGCTACAGAAAGCATGCCTTTGATGATATGCATGACCCGACTACAGGCGGTGATTCTGCGTTTTCATGTTCCTGGGTCGACCGTACTATCCCAGCCAATTCCTCTACAATCTATAGTGTAAAACTAGGTGTCGGCGAGTTGTCTGAGATGGGCGGTACTAGTAATACCGTCACATTAGACGCCAACGGCGGCGCATTCCGTGACGGCAGTGAAATCAGCAACCATTCAGGCAATTCTATTCCGGTTGCGAGCCTTGAAACTCCAACACGCCTTGGATATAAATTTGACGGCTGGTATCTTGCGCGTGATGGAGGTACAAAGCAGACGGGTAATATTACGCAAAGTATTACCCTGTATGCCCATTGGAAAGAGGCTTTATATGGATTGGAAAACGACACTGTTGTACAGACAGATACGAATCAGACTGTCCCCAAAGAAACAGCAGATATTACGATAAGCCTTGGTGATGAGCGTATTGGGCGCGGCGAATTTGTCCATGAAATTATCCGGACAGGTGAAGAGCTGGCTCTTTCTATGGATGTTACCGAGGGATATTACCTGCCCAAAAGTATTTATGTTGATATCAGAGGAGTCGATGGCACTACCCATTTGACAGAAGGGACCGGGTACCAATACGAATTAAACAGCGATCGGACCCACGCACAAATCACGGTATCGCCGGAATACATTACAGGTGATGTTGTAGTTACTACCATAGGCCATCCTGTTCCGGCGGAACGTCCCCAAAGCGTGGAAGCTATGGTGGAAGGGGAAGCGCACAGTACGGAAATTACCTTAACCGATCCGCCCCCTGTATTAGAAGCAATTAGCATGCCAGAAGAATTGCCAGATCATACCTATGAATACCAATGGTATGAGAACTCGCAAGCCAGCAACCAAAATGGCGGTAAAATTCCGGGGGCCGCAGGCAGGACGTATACCTTCCCTTCCAGCAGATCCTTAGGTGATTATTATTTTTACTGTACTGTTACTTCCAAACGCAATAACGGGCAGATAGCAAACCTGACCTCTAATTATGTAAAGGTTCGTGTTAAAAAAGCAACCCGTACCGTTATCCTTGCGGACAAAGAAACGGTTGTTACTGGAACCCCTATTTCTATTGACGAAGCAGAAATAATACCTGGCGTCACAGATCCGTCACAGATCCGCTATGTTTATTATGTGGATAAAGACTGCACAAAGCAGACTACTTTGGACGGCTCCGGGGCGTTGACGGCAGGTGGCGCACCTTCTGAAAAAGGGACATATTATGTTAAAGCATATGTTTTGGAAGATGAGATCTATGAAGCTGCCCAGAATACGCCTCCTGCTAAGCTGACTATTAAGCCACAGGAACATAAAGTCAGTATCCGGGTGCGCTTAGACAGCAAGGATTGGGAAAACCACGGAAGGATATTTGCCCTTCAAGATGTCGGCGGGCATACTATATCAGAGCTCTCTAAAGTCCCGCCGGGTAATTATAGCATTTATGATATGACAGAAGAAACGCCTGCAGGCGGTACGGATACCGGAGTTAGAGTAACAGTAGGGGATGAGGATATAGAAGCTGTAATCGACTACTATACGGTAACGTTTTACAGTGAGGGGGCAGCGTATGGGGCAGATAGCCCGCAAAAGCCTCAAATTATCCTCTCTGGCAAGAATGCTGTAGATCCGGGAGAACCTGCAGAGCGGCCTGGTTATGCATTTGAAGGCTGGATGACGCAGCCACAGGGGGGCACAAGATACCTTTTTGCAGATCCGGTGGATAAGAAGACAGATGTTTTTGCCAAATGGAGCTTGTCAAACCTTAAATACCGTATCGAACATTACCTTCAAAGTGGAAGCGGAGATTATACGTTACAGGAAACGGAAGAACTCCATGGTACGATTGGGGAAGAAAAATATGCAGTGGCCAAAGATTATAGTGGCTATAGGGAAGATACGCAGCACAAAGACCGGATCCCACAGGGGACGGTTGCGGCGGATGGTTCCCTGGTACTGAAATTATACTATAGGCCCATAGAGTATCAGATTAATTATGGATTAGACGGCGGGCATCTGCCCGAAGGGATGGCAAATCCTGCGGTATACACGGTTTTGAGCGCCGACATTACACTGGTGGCCCCCGAAAAAGAAGGATATGCCTTTACTGGGTGGACACAGCCGGGGGAGGGCGCCCCACACAGGGAGATTATTATTCCATCCGGAAGCACAGGGGACCGCAGCTTTGAAGCGAACTGGGAAATACAAAAATTCCCTTATCAAACGGAGCATTACCTACAGGACGCTTCTGGCGGCTACCGGCTGGAAGAAACGGAATACCTGATAGGTACCTTCGGTGAAGAACAGATTGCCGCAGCAAAAGAATATGTGGGATATCGGGAAAATACGCAGAATAAAAACCGGATTCCGTCCGGCAATGTGGCAGCAGACGGTTCCCTTGTGTTAAGGCTGTACTATGATTTGACGGAATATCATATAGGTTATGAATTAGATGGGGGCAGCCTGCCAAAAGGGAAGAAAAACCCTGTATCCTATACGGTAATGAGTGATGATATTGTCCTAGTAAACCCGGTCAAGCCAGGCTACGCTTTTATTGGATGGACAATGCCAGACAATGATGCGCCACAGGCTACGGCCATCATCCGGTCGGGCAGCACTGGAGACCGCGAGTTTACGGCAAACTGGGAAACAGTAGAGCTTCCCTATCGCGTTGAGCATTATTTACAGGCAGATGGCGGGGGGATTTTCGCACTCAAAGAAACCGAGCAGCTTACCGGGATCATTGGTGAGCAAAAGAATGCCGTGGCCAAAGAATTTACTGGCTATCTGGAAAACGAAATGAATCCGGGGCGTATCCCCTCTGGAATCGTAACTGTAGATCATATGTTAACATTAAGGCTTTATTATGCCCCGGTAGAATATAGCATCCAGTATGATTTGGACGGCGGTTATTTGCCTGGAGGGAAGGAAAATCCTGTGCGCTACACAGTACAGAGCGGTGACATCACCCTGGTTAATCCGGTTAAGTCAGGCTATATTTTTTCGGGCTGGAAGGTACCTGGCAGAACCATCCTGTCAGAAAATGCCATTATTCCGGCAGGAAGCACTGGCAGCTTAAGCTTTACTGCAACCTGGATACCGGATACCCAAACGCCTTACTGGGTAGAGCATTACAAAGAAAACCCGTCAGGTGACGGCTATTCCTTAGCAGACCGGGAGCTTTTTACAGGGGCCACAGGAGAAATTGCCCTTGCAAAAGCGAAAGAATACGATGGGTTTACGGAAAACACTGCCTGTATTGGCCGTATAGAAAGCGGTAAAATTACAGCGGCTGCGCCGTTGGTGCTGCGGCTTTACTATGATCGGCAGACGTATGTGATTACATTTATTGTGGATACATCAAAGGCAGATGTACACGGAAAAACCATCCAGATCCTGCGGTATGGCCAGGCAATAGCGAAGCCTTTTGTACTTCCCAAAGAGGGCTACGTGCTAAGCCCGCTTTACGACGGGTGGGATCGCGAGGTTTCAGCCAATGCCCAAGGGAATGCGGCCTATACGGCACAGCTTGTGAAGGACAATACCGGCGGGAAAGCCCTTGAAGAAGCGGAACAGGTAATTATAGAAACCAATACCGATAAAACAGACCCGAAGGATTCAAAGTTTTATCCCCTGATGCTGCGTGCATATGGGCAGGAAAAATCCATAAAGCTGAAATGGCGTAAGATCAAAGGGGCGGACGGATATATCCTGTACGGTTCCCGCTGCGGATCGGATATGAAACGCATCCATACCATCAAAAACGGCAATACGGCATCCTGTACGGTGAAGAATTTAAAATCGGGCACTTATTATAAATACCTGATTGTGGCCTATAAGAATGTAAACGGGAAAAAACGTGTTACACACAGCTCCCAGTCGGCGCACTCCGTCACCAATGGCGGAAAATACGGCAACCCGGCAAATATATCCTGTAAACCATCCGCCCTCACATTAAAGAAAGGGAAATCTAAGGCACTGGAGCCTGCTTACCGGGAAACAAAAAAGGTTAAAACACATATAGCTAAATTCCGTTTTTATTCGGATAACCCGAAGGTAGCTGCTGTTACTAAAAAGGGGAAGGTTACTGCCAAATTAGCAGGGGATTGTAATATTTATGTATATGCGCAAAATGGTTTTTATAAAAAAGTCCGGGTAAAAGTAGAAAGGTAAAAAATAGGAAATTAAGAGGGGGCAATGCCCCCTCCCTTTTATTAGAAATGGAAATCCACGGTTGAAAATGGATTACGCTTCATGTATATATTAGTTTTGGCCTTTGGCTGTGCGCTTAACGGGGATTTTAGTGGCCTTACAAACCCGTCTGGGTTATTTTTCTTGATTTTGCCGCCGGCTTTGCTTTCCTTTTCCATAGCTTTTTGCAGCTCCTTGGATACATCCGCCAGGAAATTGCTTCCTACGCCGTTTAACCGGGCTGTTTTATCTTCCAGCTTTTTCAGTTCTTTTTGTTTGTGGCTGGTGTCTTTGCCCCGGGCCTCGTCCTGCCTGATTTCCCCTTGCAGGATGCGTACCTTGCTTTTAAGCTCTGCTGCGAGCTTTCCATGCGCACTGGCATGGTTTACGGCCGTCTTGGCGGCAATGATAGCTTTCGTCCCGGTCTGTGTATTTTCTGTGGCAGGGGGATTGGTTTCTTTAGGCTGGTTTTGTGCAGGGGATTTGGCGTTATTCTCCGGCATGGTTTGGGCTGCATATTTATTCTCTTGCTGTGTGCGGTTAAGCTCAAGCTGCCGGGCTTTCAGTTCCTTTTTCAGATCGGTTAGCTGTTGTTGGATCTGCTGGCACTTCCGTTCTTTCTCTTCTTCACTTAAGGCATTGTCAGAAGACAGCTCCTTTAAGCGTTTTTTGGCGTCTAGAATTTGATTCTGTACCTCTTTGCCCTTAGAGTCCATCCGCAAATCTGCACTTTGATGTTCCTTGCCGGAATATCTGTTATCCATGCTGTTAATTTTCATTTGGTTCCCTCCCGTTCGTGTTACATCCGTGTAAATATATTGTAGTATATTTCGGCATTTTTACTGATTTTATAAAGGTTTTTGGCAAATTTTTGTTAATTAATGTATAGAAAAGTTTTAAGCGCCGGGGTCTTCCCAAAAACGGTCAATAGGATTAAAATAAAAAATAAATGGGGCGATGCGTATGAATGAAAAATTTTTTTTATTGTCACAGCAAAAGAGGCAGCAGATTATAGATGCCGGATACCGGGTGTTTTCGGAAAATTGCTACAAGAAAAGCCCAATGGGGGAAGTTGCTGCAGCCGCTGGGATTAGTAAATCACTCTTATTTTATTATTTTCAGAACAAAAAAGAGTTTTATTTGTTTTTGTGGGATGAAGCTGCAAAAGTTACTATAAAATATCTGCAGGAGTATGGCTGTTATGAGAAAGCCGGGCTGTTTGAAATGATAGAATATGGAATGCAGGCGAAAATGCGTATTATGAAAGCGTATCCGGAAATGTCTGCATTTGTAATCAAGGCGTATTATGAAAACCTGCCCGAAATCTCGGTAAAAATTCAGGAGAGCTACCAAAGCTTTATAAATATGAGCGCCAGGGAAATAATTGATACGCTCAACCCCTCAGATTTTAAACCGGGAATTGATTTGAATATGATGTACAAAGAGATGCTGCTTGCTACCGAAGGTTATTTATGGGAAGCTGTTCAGAGGGGAGGGCCATTAGATCCCAGGCGCGTTGAGCAAGATTTTTCAAAGCTTATCTCATTTTGGAAACAGATTTATTTAAAACATGGCTGAAGCAGCTTTAACAGATTATAGAAGGGGGAATTTCAAATGGCAGCGATTGTGGCGGAGAATTTAACAAAATCTTATGGCAAGCACCGTGGTATTTCAGAATTAAGCCTGTGTGTCGGAGAGGGTGATTTCTATGGGTTTATTGGGCCAAATGGAGCGGGTAAAAGCACGACAATCCGTACTCTTTTAGGTTTATTGTCCCCATCTGGCGGACATGCAAAGGTTTTTGGGATGGATATTGTAAAAGAGAAAACCAAAATCCTCTCCCGGGTCGGCTACCTTCCTTCCGAAACGATGTTTTACAGGGGGCTTTATGTCCGTGATATTATACGGTTATCGGCAAATCTAAGAAAGCAGGACTGCCGGAAAGAAGCAGCGTTTTTATGTGAACGCCTGCAGTTGGATACTTCACGGAAAATTGAAGAACTGTCGTTTGGAAACAGGAAAAAGGTGGGGATTGTCTGTGCCTTGCAGCATAAGCCGGGGCTATATATACTTGATGAGCCGACAGGCGGGCTGGATCCACTGATGCAGCGTGAATTTTATGCAATATTAAAAGAACGCAACCAGGAAGGGGCGACAGTGTTTTTGTCGTCACACATCCTTTCAGAAGTACAGCGGTACTGCAGCCATGCAGCAATTATACGTGAAGGAAGGCTGCTTGCAGCAGACCGTGTAGAATGTTTGGGGCATACCGGGGCGAAGAGGGTAACACTTTGCGGCGTGGATAAACCGCCGTCGCTGGATGGGATAAAGGATATAAAGGCAGAAAATGGAACGGTCAGTTTTCTTTACAGCGGGGCGCCAGGCTGCCTTTTGAAAGGGCTTTTGGAGATGGAGATTACGGATATCACAGTTGCGGAGCCGGATATGGAAGAGGTTTTTATGCATTACTATGGAGAAAGGAAGGAAGCATGACGATGGTTATATGGAAACATGAATTAAAAACAGGTTTGCTGTCCCTCATAATCTGGTCTTGCGCAATTTCTTTTTTACTTGGGGTATGCGTTTTAATTTATCCGGAAATGGCAGGCCAGATGGGGCAGATTAGTGAAACATTTTCCCAGATGGGCGGTTTTACTCAGGCGTTTGGGATGGATAAACTGAATTTTGGGGAATTTACCGGGTTTTTTGGCGTGGAGTGCGGGAATGTGTTAGGGCTTGGCGGTGCTCTGTTTGCGGCTCTTACGGGTATTAGTGTGCTGTCAAAAGAAGAAAAGGATCACACGGCAGAATTTTTGCTGGCACATCCGGTTGGAAGGCTTACAATTGTGGCACAAAAGCTATGCGCTGTGTATTCACAGATTTTTATTTTGAATGTGGTATGTGTGTGTATAACGGCCATATGTATTGCCGTTATTGGGGAATCGCCTGATGTAAAGACAATGGCGCTATTGTTTTTGGCTTATTTTTTGATGCAATTAGAGGTGGCGTCTATTTGTTTTGGCTTGTCTGCGTTTTTGCGCAAGGGCGGGATGGGCCTGGGGCTTGGGCTTGCTGTGGTTTGTTATTTTTTGAATATTATTGCAAATTTGGCGGAAAATGTGCGGTTTTTGAAATATATAACGCCGTTTGGGTATACGGAAGGGGCGGATATTATTGCAAACGGAATGATTGAAGGGAAATATGCAGCTGTAGGGATGTTGTTTGTAATTGTTTTTGTTTGTATGGCGTTTTATAGATATGCGGGTAAAGATATATGTTAGGGTTTGTATGTAAGGGGATGTTATGCAGATGAAGGGGGTGTAGCGGGTTGAGTTGACTGGGGGGGTGGCAAAGGGGCCGTCAGGCAGAGGGCAGGGTATGCGTCTGGGTCTGTGTTCAGGGGCTAAGGGGCTCTAAAGCATCCCATTTTCGTGTTCTCATGCTGACGCAACCGCCGTAAACGCGCCGTCCATGGCGCGGTTACGGCTTGCCCTGCCATCGTGGCAGGGCATTGCTGTGGGTCGCACGGGATGCTTAAGAGCCCCTAACCCCCATCACAAGGCCCCAGTCTCATACCCTGCCCTCTGCCTGACTACGGTTTT
>QXXL01000143.1 GCA_009911505.1 Lachnospiraceae bacterium
CCGCAGAGGGTTTCTTATTTTCGCAATTTGGTTTATTTGTTGGCGGGTAAGTATTTAGTATCATAATCATGGTTGTATGGCCAATTAGCTTTTTTTCTTGACAATAAAAGGTATGCGTGTTAATCTTATGAAAATGCGAGGAAAAAGAGAGTACACAAAAGGGAAGTCGGCAGAGAAATCCCTACTGCATTAGTTATGTTTTGGCAGGGCTGCGAGGGGATGGCGGAAGCTTTGTGGAAGATGGCTTTGGAGCAGATGGGATGAACTGGCGTTTATGTATCAGATAATTCCATACAGGTTCGCCTGTTACAGCGAAGGCGTATAGTAGAAGTACGCGCAGAGGCCTATATCGTGAGGTATGGGTGAAAGGAAGTGGTAACACGGGGATATTCCCGTCTTCATGTAAATGGGGGCGGGATTTTTTGCGTACAGGGGTTTTGTGGAAACTGGCCGCTGGCGGGACGGGTGGGGTATTCCCAGACTATTTTAAGTGAAAAAGGAGGAAATGAATAATGGCAGACAAAGGTAAATTTTACATGACAACGGCGATTGCCTATACATCTGGCAAGCCGCATATTGGAAATACTTATGAGATCGTTTTGGCAGACGCAATTGCGCGTTATCGCAGAAAACAGGGGTTTGATGTCTATTTCCAGACTGGGACGGATGAGCATGGCCAGAAGATTCAGGAAAAAGCGGAATCAGAAGGTATAACGCCAAAGGCGCATGTAGATAAAATCGCAGGCGAGGTAAAGCGCATTTGGGATTTGATGGACACTTCATATGATGGTTTCGTGCGTACTACGGATGCGGATCATGAAAAGCAGGTACAGAAGATTTTTAAAAAATTATATGATAAGGGAGATATTTATAAAGGGGCATATGAGGGGTTGTATTGTACGCCCTGTGAATCGTTTTGGACTGAATCGCAGCTTGTGGACGGTAAATGCCCTGACTGTGGGCGGGAAGTAAAACCTGCAAAGGAAGAGGCTTACTTTTTTAAAATGAGTAAATATGCCGATCGCCTGATTGCGCATATTAATGAACATCCGGAGTTTATTCAGCCTGTTTCTCGTAAGAATGAAATGATGAATAACTTTTTGCTGCCAGGGCTTCAGGATCTGTGCGTATCAAGGACGTCATTCCAATGGGGGATTCCAGTGGATTTTGATCCGAAGCATGTCGTATACGTTTGGCTGGATGCTTTGACGAATTATATTACCAAAATTGGTTATGACGCAGAGGGGGATTCTAGTGCGCTATTTCAAAAAAACTGGCCGGCTGAGCTGCATTTAATTGGGAAGGATATTATCCGTTTTCATACGATTTACTGGCCTATCTTTTTGATGGCGTTGGATCTTCCTTTGCCCAAGCAGGTTTTTGGGCATCCATGGCTTTTACAGGGCAGCGGAAAGATGAGTAAATCGAAAGGAAACGTTTTATACGCGGATGAGCTGGTAGAATTTTTTGGAGTGGATGCCGTACGGTATTTTGTATTACATGAAATGCCGTTTGATAACGATGGTGTAATCACCTGGGAGCTTATGGTAGAACGTATTAATTCCGATCTTGCCAATACGCTTGGCAATTTGGTTAACCGCACTGTTTCTATGAGCAACAAATATTTTGGCGGCGTTGTGTCTAACAGCGGCGTTTCGGAAGGCGTGGATGAGGATTTAAAGGCTGTAGTCACAAGCGCTGTGAAAAAAGTGGATGCCAAAATGGAAGGGCTTCGGGTGGCGGATGCCATTACAGAGGTATTTAACTTGTTTAAACGCTGCAATAAGTATATTGATGAGACTACACCATGGATTCTGGCAAAAGATAGTTCTACCCATCCGCGCTTGGCAACGGTTCTTTATAATCTGACGGAAGGTATAACGATCGGGGCAACGTTGCTTAAGAGCTTTATGCCAAAGACGGCAGACAAGATTCTGGCCCAGCTAAATGCTGGGGAAGTTGCATATGATGCGCTTTCTACATTTGGCAATTATGAAAGCGGGAAGAAAGTAACTGATCATCCGGAGATTTTATTTGCAAGGCTGGATTTAGAGGAGGTCTTGAAGAAAGTGGAAGAGCGTTATCCGTCTGTCCCTGTGGAAGCTGCAAACTTGGAAAAGGAAGAGGAGGCCGTGATGGACGTTGAGCCAAAAGAGGAGGTCACTTTTGACGATTTTATGAAGATGCAGTTTCAGGTGGGTGAAATTATAGAGTGCAGGGCAGTGGAAAAATCCAAGAAGCTGCTTTGCTCTCAAGTGAAAATTGGAAGCCAGGTGAAACAAATTGTGTCTGGTATCCGCAAGTATTATACGCCTGAAGAGATGGTAGGTAAAAAGGTTATGGTGCTTGTAAATCTTAAGCCTGCGAAGCTGGCAGGAGTACTTTCTGAGGGGATGCTGCTCTGCGCAGAGGATGCAAATGGGGAGTTGGCGCTTATGAAGCCGGAGAAAGATTTAATGGTGGGGTCAGAGATTTGTTAGGGTAGGTTGTAAGGGCGGATGGCTTGTAGGGGGTGGACGGCCCTTTCGCCACCCACACGCATAGTCCGCCAAAAATCCCCATCTAAAAAAGCAAGCATACACATCCCCCAAAATATGCTATAATATCAAAATATAAAGGGGGAAAAGCATGGACGGGATTACAGACAAAACCATACTGCTTGGATTTTGCTGCCTATTATTAAACGGAAAAGGCTCAGAGGCAGTTATAACATTTTTAATTGCTGTAATTGCAGGGACGCTTGGCACGTATATTGAAGAAAAGAGGATATTATACCCCCTGTTTTTGGCTGTTTTGCTTATGGCAGCAGCATGGCCTGGTATACTTTTCTTTTTCCCGGTTTTTCTGTATGACATAGTTTTCAAAAAAGCCTATATTGCGGCACTCCCCCTGCTCTTAGCTTTTTTTGAACCCGCCAGAAGAGAACCAGGGCAAGGTAATTTGGGCGCTTGCTGCAGCACTTGCTATAATCCTAGCTTATAAAAACGAAAAAAAGGCGTTTTTAGCAGGGAAATTGATCCGTATACGGGACAATAGCGTGGAATTAAATCTTATGCTGGAAGAAAAGAACAAGCACCTTTTGGAAAAACAGGATTATGAGATTCATCTGGCGACATTAAAGGAGAGGAATAGCAAGGGAAATCCATGATAATGTCGGGCATATGCTTTCAAAGTCACTTCTTTTGACGGGCGCACTGCTTACAGTTGAAAAAGAAGGCGCGGTTTATAAGCAGCTTTTAAATATCCGGGAAACGCTGGATTTAGCGATGGACAGCATACGTGAGAGTGTACATGGGCTTCATGAGGATTCTGTGGATTTAAAGCATACTCTGGAAGAATTGCTGCAGCCAATGAAAAAGGATTATTGTACTGCATTGGATTATTATATGGCAGGAACGGTTCCCGGCCAGGTAAAATATTGTTTTATTGCTGTTACAAAAGAAGCTATGTCTAATATCATGAAACACAGTAACGGCAACCAGGTGCAGATCAGGTGCCGGGATCATCCTGGATTTTACCAATTGTTTATTGAAGATAATGGGACGGTAATGCAGGCTATTAATGGCAGGGGCCTTGGGATTCAGAATATGAGGGACCGGGTAGGGGCGCTTGGCGGGACGTTTCATATACATACGGATATGGGATTTGGTATTTTTATCTCGACTCCAAAAACGGAGGGGAATTTATGCGGGTAGTTGTAATAGATGATGACAGGCTGGTAGCTGCAAGCCAGATCTTGAAACAGGAACCGGACGCAAAGATTCTTTTTTTGACAACATTTTCTGATGACGAATATCTTATCAGGGCGCTGAGGATGGGCGCAAAGGGATATATATTAACAGGATTTTGAAGGGATTGTGCCTGCGCTTAAGGCGGTTTTGGGCGGCCAGGCTGTATTTTACTACCGGAATACATGATTGATAAAAGGAGTAGAAGCATGATATTTGAATCACATGCGCATTATGACGACAGGCAATTTGATAAAGACAGGGATATACTGCTGGAGAAGCTGTTGGGGAAAGAGATCTGCAATATTATTAATATAGGCGCTTCGCTGGAAAGTACAAAGGCATCTATTGCCCTTGCCGAAAAATATGAGCGGATATATGCAGCGGCAGGCGTGCATCCAAGTGAGATCCATGAATTGGATGAAGGGAAATTTGCATGGTTAAAAGGACAGGCCGCTAATCCAAATGTTGTTGCAATTGGTGAAATTGGCCTGGATTATTATTGGGAAAAGGATCCCGCCGTGCAAAAGGCGCAGCGGGATTGGTTTGCCCGCCAGCTGCAGCTGGCGCGTCAGATGGGGCTTCCGGCAGTTATCCATTCCAGGGATGCTGCGGAGGATACCATGCAGGTAATGAAAGAGGTGTGCGCCTGGGAGATCCCTGGTGTCGTGCATTGCTATTCTTATTCACTGGAGTTGGCAAAAGAATTTGTAAGGATGGGATATTATATTGGTGTGGGAGGTGTTGTTACCTTTAAAAATTCCAGGAAATTAAAGGAAACTGTAAAGCAGATCCCGCTGGGGCGTATACTGCTAGAAACGGATGCGCCGTATCTGGCCCCGGAGCCGCACAGGGGAAAGAGGAACCATTCGGGATACCTGGGGCTTGTGGCAGCGGAAATTGCGCGGATAAAAGAAGTTACGCCGGAAGAGGTCGCAGAAATAACCCAAAAAAATGCAGAAGAATTGTTTTGTCTGTAAAAGTTTGTAAGAAGTGTTGACATTCTGCGTTTTGAGTAGTAGTATTGAATAAAATAGAACATAGTATTTAATACTACATAATAAAGAGAGAAAAACAGGAGGATGGAATATGCAGATTACAATTCGGGAACCGGGCAGTGCAATTACACATTATATTGGAATGATGTTATCATTAGTTGCAGCAGTGCCGCTTTTGATGAAAGCAGAAATCAGCAGCGTGCCATCTGCAATTGCGGCAATGGGGATTTTTATATTGACGATGATTTTGTTATACGCAGCTTCTACTTTATACCATTCCTTAAATGTAGGGGATCGTATTTTAAAGGTATTGCGTAAGCTAGATCATATGATGATTTTTGTGTTGATTGCAGGGACGTATACGCCGATTTGCCTGTTGGTTTTAAGGGGCAGGACAGGGATGCTGCTGCTTTGTGCTATATGGGGGATTGCTGTCGTGGGGATGCTTTTGAAGGCTTTTTGGATTAATTGCCCTAAGTGGTTCTCGTCTGTGATTTACATTGCAATGGGTTGGGTATGCCTGTTTGTATTCCCGGTTTTGCTTAAAACGCTTCCAGTGCAGGCGTTTGCCTGGCTATTGGCGGGGGGGATTTTGTATACGGTCGGAGGCGTGGTGTATGCGCTAAAGCTGAAAGGGTTTAACGGGCTTCATAAGTATTTCGGAAGCCATGAGATTTTCCATTTGTTTGTGATGGGTGGGAGCTTTTGCCATTTTGTTGTAATGTATTTTTATGTGTTATAGGAAATAGATACGGCATCTAATCCAGTAGCTGGTTAGATGCCGTATCTGTTTTTGCCTATTTTATAACAATTTTTATGTTCTTGGCTGTTTTTGCTTTTTTGAGCAATTGCTGATAAGTTTTGAATTGCTTTTTGGGAACTGTGATTTTGGCATTTTTCTTTATTCCCTTGAATGCATTATTTTCTATTTTATTGAGTACCTTGGATTTTATGGTTATCTGTTTTAAATTCTTGCAGCCGTTAAATGCATTTTTTCCAATCTTTCGTATATTTTTGCTAATCACAGCTTGTTTTAGCTTTTTATTGTTCCGGAAGGCATTTGTGGCTATCTCCGTTACCTGATAGGAATACCCGTTTATTTTTATTGATTGTGGGATAGTAATTTTGGTACTCTTTTTGTCTGTAAACTTAGTAATGGCCACAGTTTTTTTGGAAGCCGTAGATGCCGTGATGCGGAACTGGTATGTTTTTATTTTTACGGATGTTCCTTTTTGGGGCAATGGCTTAGGTTGCGGCGTCTGGGCTCCCTCCGGCTTTTTGGAGGCTGTAAATGTGATGGCTGCAGTTGCGTTGCTGCCGTCTTTGGCAGCTGCCGTAACCGTTGCGGTACCTTCTGCTTGTGCTGTTGCCAGCCCATTGGCATCAACAGATACTACAGCTGGGTTACTGGATGTAAAGGACAGGGATTTGTCTTTTGCATCCCCTGGCAGGACTACAGAGCTAATCTGTACTGTTTCACCAACCTGGAGTGATGTTTTTGGTGCGGACAGCTGTATGCTTTTTACCAGTACAGGCCGGATTGTAAGGGAAATAGATCCGGATATACCGCTGCCGTCGTTTGCCATGGCTGTGATGACTGCCGTCCCTTCTGCTTTTGCGGTTACTAAGCCCTTTTCATTTACCGTTGCAACGGTTGTGTCTGAAGACGTCCAGGTAAGTGATTTATCTTGTGCGTCATCAGGGAGGACACTAGCTTTCAGAAGCAGGGTTTCACCTATGGTTAATGCCGTCTTGTCGGAAGTAACCTGGATACCCTCTACCAATCTGGGAGGAACGGTAAGCCTGATTTCTGCTGCGCTTGAAAAAACGTGCTCTGTTTCGCCTGAACGCGCCGAAACAGTTGAAAATTTAACGTATTTTGCCCTTTTTGCCTCGTCAAAAGCCGCTATCTTCCAGGATGAGTCTGCTGCCCATGTGCCTTCTGCGGCGAGTTCATAGTTAATGTTGTCCGTACTTACATAAATCCGGTATCCGGTGATAATGCCGTTAATACCCCCTTCCTGTCTGGGAAGGTAGCGCAGGCCGGCCAGCTCTGTTTCTTCATCCAATTCAAATATGATATAATGTTTGTCATAGGATGCTTTATCCTCAGCCTTACTCCAGCTTGTATGCCAGATGGTGCTGATGTTGCCGTCCAGTACATTTGATGCAGGGTTATTGTCTTCGGATGTTTCCTCGCTCCCGGCTTCTGCGATACGTGTCTTTTCGGCCGGATAGTCGTTCTGGCTGCTTTTAGCAGGATCATAGGAATTATAATTTTTTAAAATATCTTCGGAAAGGGCTTTTAAGTCCGTATCCTGGGAAGCTTCCGTTGTATATGACTTGTTGGATCTTGCCCATTCCCATTCAAAGGCGAACCAGTTGACAGCTTTTGGGGTATTTCCTGCAAGGACTTCTTTTTGATAATCAATCCACATGCTCCAGCGCACTTTATAATAATCCTTTGTAAGCCCGGCCCACTGGCGGTTGGAATAATCTTTCAGCCCGCCTGATATAGCCTGTGGGTATGCGCCCCAGGTTGTAACAAGGGCTTTTGCGTTAAATTCATATAAATCCCTTGAAAAATCGTCTGCGCCGTCTGCCAGGGCTTTGGCTTTTTCTACCCATGTTCCAAGTAAAAATTCTTCCCTTGTACCAAGGACTTCTTCTACCTTGTCAATTAATTGAAGGAATTTGTCCGAAGCTGCTGTAAATTCTTCCAGGTTTTCTTCTGCCAGTGCGTTTACCATCTTACTGTGGTAGCCTTGGGAAGAATTGGATAATATCTGTTTTAAGATATCTGCTACATCGTAGAGGTAACCGTCGCTTTGCTTTAATATATCATAATCTTTAAGGAGCAGCCCGGCTGCCCTTTCCAGTTCCTGCATATCATAGCTGATAATGGCATTTCCCCAGGTGGATGCAGCAGATATGCTGGTTGCGGGCCGTGCATTGATAAATGATTCTGGCGCGCCCTGGCCAAGCATATTTAAGGATGCTTTATATACGGTATTTTCTAATATCCGCATGGCCTGGTATGCATTTTCGCTTTCTGCGCCATAACGCCTGGTTACATAGCTTTTTAACCACTCTTCTGTATTAATTTTTTCAAGCGGTTCATCTGCGTCGTCGCACCAGACGGTTTCAAACAATAGATCGTATAATACCGGGTTATTTTGCGAACCCTCTGGTGTAATTCCGATTCCGGCCAGCTTCTCGGCTGTATTTGCTGCATCGGCTACGCCGTTAACTAGGTTATCCATGTGCCCGTGAAGGCCCATGCGGCCGCCAAAGTTATTTAACATACAATAAACCCAAGGGGTAGACTGGAACTCTTTTCCGCCGGAATAATTAGAATCATTCCAATGGGGCGTTTTGTCTGCATATAAATCTAAAACCAGGGCATGCTCTTTGCGCCCTGCCAGCCCATTGACGAGAGCCGTGGAAGGGTTCCCCTGCCAAGCCTGGATAACCCATACGGAATCTGCATCAAATTTAATCATAGAATCAAGTACTTTAGAACTGATATCCGCGGGGTTCATGCCTCCAGTATTCCCGCCTTCGTGGAATGGATCGGTTGCATAATAATCTGTTACATCGCCAAAGACATTCTTCTGGCACTGATAAAACAGCTCTGCATATTTTTGGTATGCAGCGGTTGTTGTTTTGAGCATGTATGGGCGCTGGAAAGAGCACCAGCTGCCTTGTGCGATTACATCGCCGCTGCCAAGTGCGTATTCCCCTTTGGCCTTGCTGGCAATATCTACTGGGACCATACCGCTGTAGCCTTGTAAAATAGGCTGCATTCCAAGCTTTCTCATAATAAGCTGGTTTTTGCGCGCAAGCTCTGTACGGCTTGCAAACCATGAATCGTGTACCGGCCCCCCGTAGCCTGACAGGTTTGCCATATACGCCCATGCGTAATAGGCTGGTCCGGCAATGTAATCTTTAGCTTCCTGATGGGTATAGCCAAGTTCATTTAAAAACTGTCTCCAAACCTCTTCCTGCGCAGTAACATCCAAAACAATATTTACACCGTTTAAAGCCAGCCAGTCCAGTTCCTTACGCCATTCCTGTTCTCCCCAGAATGGCATAGAATATGACATCGTACAGTAGTTATACGCATAGCGTACCGGGACTTTGCAGTCTTTATGTATTTTTTGGCTGACAGGGGCTGCCTTCTGGGGCATTTGTACCTGGCTGCCAACTTGTGTTATGGATACGTTGCAGTAATATTTCAGATAGTAATTTAGGCCGCTTGCAAGGGAAATCCCGTCATTTCCGGTAATATGTATTTTGCCGTTTGCGCCGTTTTCAATTTCGTAATAGTCATATTTGCCTTCCGGGCCGATTTCAAAGGTAAACCAGTCCTCATATTCTTTTCCAATATTCCGGTTGATAATACCCTTGACTTCATTTATAGTATCCTGTTCTGTTACAGGTACGTTATATGCCGAATCTTCATAGGAAACAGGCGGTATAAACGCAGTTTTTGACTGATTCCCAGTCCGGTTGCCTTTAATGCGTACTTCGTTTAAAACGGCTTTTTCATTTTCGGAATGGTATTCCAGTAAAATGCGTACGCTGCTTGCTTTTACGCCGTTTGCCTGGTAAGCCTCCCCGCTTTCCGGGCAGGATGCCGTGGATGTTTTTTCGGCCAGTTTTGTATAATTTACGCTGTCGTTACTGTAATACAGTGAATACTGGGAATAGCCTGCGGAGGGGGTAAACACCTCAATTTCAGATAGGCTGTATTCACCGCCTAAGCCGATATCTACATATGCAGGGTACTGTGTGGCTGTCCAGGTGTTTTTGGTATTTCCGTCTACTACCCGGCTAATGGTGCTTTGGCTGGTATTGGAATGGAGATCTTTGCTCCCCCACGCAATGTTGCTTTCATCCGGAGTTACAATGGCTGCTTTGACTGCCATGGCCTGGAATTCTGCAAGATGTGGGATAGTGCCCTTTGCCGCATCGTTTTTGGCTGTAAATACCGTTTTTAAGTATTTATATTCTGGATCGCTAACCTCAATTTCTGCTTTGTTTTGGCCGGATGCTGTTTTGATGCTTCCGGATGCGGCTTCTTCATAGGACGTGCCCCATTTGGACTGGCCGTAAATGGTATACTGGTACTCGGCGCCTGAAGTATCTTCCTTCATTGCCAGTACAAACTGCCGTATTTTCTGATCGGTGTCCAGTTCTACTTCGACAAATGGCAAAGTACCGTTTTCTTGTGCAATTTGGTTGAAATTTTTTGTATGAAGCGGTGCAGATGTCGTAAAATTATTATCTGCCACATTTCCTTTGGCACTGGAGCTGTCGACGCTTTCTTCCATACTAAGCCGCATTGCCCGGCTTACAGCCAGGTTTTCCAGCTCAATGACTTCCTGGGACCCTTCGTCGACAAAAATCTGTATTTCTGCAATTGCTGGCCAGAACAGTCCGGCAGCGCCATCGGTAAGCGGGCTGTCAAGCGTTACATACAGATGGGACATAGACTGCGCTTCCTGGAATACATATTCGTACCCTTCGCTTAGCACAGCCGTTTTCTGGGAGCCTTCTACAGAAACCGGATCACTTGTGACGTTATTTAGGGCATACTGTAGTGTTACATCCATACTGCGGTTTGTATGGTTTTCAAATTGAATGGCTACCTTTTTGACGCTTTTGGTATTGGCTGCAGGAAGCGCAAACTCTATCGTACATGGCCAGTTGCCCCCATTGTTAATCCACATGGTATCCTGCCTGCCGTCTACCATTTTTTCCGGCCCGTTGGCGCCTTCTGAAGAAGGGGGTGTGAGCTCGCATTCCCCTGCGATATCCCGCAATTTGCCGCTGGAATTTTCTTCTGCAAATGCAGTTACAGGAATAGCGGATAGTACCAGCAGCGCAGCTAAAAGCAAGTTAGCAGCCCGCTTCCAAAAAAATTTTTTCATTCTTTCATTCCTCCTTTTTTGTGAAAGTTATATTATTTATTGTAACAATATAAGAGGTATTGTTCAAGTTTTTTGGGAAGGCGATTTTTGCATCTTTAAAGTTTGTTTAAATTGCTGTGCAGAATGAGGGGTATGTGGAGGAGGTGTTGTTGATGTTGTATAATTTTTGTGGTTTTTAGCTGGCAAGCATTTTACAAACATGGTTTAATATTACGGCGGACTATAGGGAGTGGATGGCAAAGGGGCCGTCAGTCAGAGGGCAGGGTATGCGTCTGGGTCTGTGTTCAGTGGCTAAGGGGCTCTAAAGCATCCCATTTTCGTATTCTTATGCTGACGCAACCACCGTAAACGCGCCGTCCATGGCGCGGTTACGGTTTGCCCTGCCATCCGTGGCAG
>QXXL01000144.1 GCA_009911505.1 Lachnospiraceae bacterium
TGCCCCTAATCCCCATCACAAGGCCCCAGCCTCATACCCTGCCCTCTGACTGACTACGGTTTTGGCTGGGCTACAGGGGATTTCTTGTTTACGCTGGATGGGTATAGGGGTATCTTGTAGGGGTTTCTTGTTTTTGCCATATGGGGTAATCTTTTGCTGGCGGGTATTCAATAACGTAGTCAGGAACGCATGGCTGTGAAAGGTTTGCTGTAGTAATAAGGGCAGCGGGTATTGTATTTAAAAAATAAAAAACTATCCACTTTTTGTCAAAACTGGTATAATATTTTATATTAAAAGAAAAGGAGAAGGAAGATATGAAAAAAACACAATCTATTATCAGTATTTTGCTGGCAGCGATACTGTTTTTTACCGCAGTTCCTGTTGCAGCGTATGTTCCCCCGGCTCAGGCTGACTTGACGCTTAAGGAGGGTTATGCCGAGGATACGGATGCTTATGCTATTTATCCTGTTCCGCAGCATACAGAATATGGAGACGGCAGTTTTTCACTTGCTTCTAATGTAAACGTTGTAAGTGAAGCAGGCATTGATGCGCCGACCAGTGGTTTTTTGGATGAAGTATTGAGAAGTTACGGGAGATCTTCTAGCGCATCTGCTACTGTCGGATCGGGCAGCCAGATCTTGCTTGGCATATATGGCAGCGGCGGTGTAGTTGATTCCTGGGCAAAAAGCTATATAACCCTTTCGGATCCGGAGCTTTTTACTCAGACAGACGCATATTTACTGGCTGCAAAGGACGGCGTTATTGCAATTCTTGGTAAAGATTCTTCCGCTGTATACTATGGTGTTGCTACGCTGCAGATGATGTTTTCTTCTTTTGGAGGAAATAGATTTTTAGACGTGCAGATTGAGGATTATGCGGGTATGAAAATGCGGGGCTTTATCGAAGGTTTTTATGGAGGTTGGAATTATGAGGGGCGTGAAAGCCTGATGCGTTTTGCCAGGGATTTCAAGATGAATACATATATCTATGCTTCTAAAACAGATGAATACCACAAAAACGATGTCCTTTACCCTGAAAGCGAAATTGCTAAAATTGCCGATCTCGTCCAGGTTGGGGAAGAAACGAAGGTCCGCTACTGCTGGTCAGTGCACATTTCCTATTTTTTTAACCGTTTATCGGGGGGCACAGTAGGTTCTGCTTCCTATAATAAAGCGTTTGACGAAAATTTTGACAAACTAAAGGCAAAATTTAAGCAGCTTTATGATGTGGGGGTACGGAAGTTTGCGATTTTGAATGACGATTTCGGTTCTGGATCGCATAGCGAAGTGGTGCGCCTTTTAAATAAGCTAAACGAGGAATTTCTTGTGCCAAACGGCTGCGATAACCTGACCTACTGTATGCAGGGTTATAACCGCTCCTGGAGCAGCGAGGCTGAGCTTACAGCATTAAGGGGGTTAGATGAGTCTATTGACTTATTTTGGACAGGGGATGACGTTAATTCACCAATTACCCAGGAAACCGTTGATTTTGTCAAGGAAAAAACAGGGCACGAAGCTGTGTTCTGGCTTAATTACCCAGTCAATGAGCATGCCAAATCCGGTATTTACTTAGGGGATATCACCCATTATGCCAGGGACGCTGTGTCCGGGCTTGCGGGCGCGGTGTCGAATCCATGCTTGTATACGGAGGCCAATAAAGTCGGGTTGTTCCAGCTTGCGTCACTGTTCTGGAACAACCGCAATTATCTGGCGCAGGCAGAGGCCATTTGGGAAGAATCTTTTAAATACCTGCAGCCGGAAGTATATGATGCATACCTGACGATTGCAAGGAATGTTTCTAACTGCCCTGGCTCGGGCAGGGTACCAGCGGGATTTCCTGAATCGGAATACCTTGCGGAAGCAATGGATACGGTTGGCGCAAAAATCCAGAAAGGGCAGCCTGTTGCAGGAGATGCCAATGCTGTCCGGTTAAAAGACGAATTTGGCCATATTACTTCCTCTATTGAGACGTTCCGCAGTGCGTGTACAAATGAAACGTTAAAAGCAGAGCTTGCGCCATGGTTAAATTCCCTGCGTGATGTGGCAGCTGCTGGAGGGGCTGCAATGGAAGCTGTTTTTGCTATGGAAAAAGGGGATGTGGACAGTGCTTGGAAAGCCCTTGCCGCATCCGGGAAAGCAATGGAAACACAAGCGTCTTATGACTCGCATCCAACGGATAAATCGCTTCCTAAGGCCCTTGCAGGCAGTAAACGCCTGGTTCCGTTTGTCAATAAAATTATTATTGCGGCAAAGAATATGCTGATCCCGTTTTTAAACCCGTCTTCTACGGAGTTTACCCCTTCTTTTTATGCTGTATTAGGAGGTGTGGAACAAGGTGATTCTGCCAATTCCGCCAATATTTTTGACGGAGATCTGGCAACCTATGCATCTTATACTACCATACAAAAAGCCGGGGATTATTTTGGCGTTGATCTGGGGCGTGCGGTGGCTGTAAACAGTATTGATATTTTACAGGCGCAGAATGATACACACCACGACTATTTTCATAATGCCGTTCTGGAGTATTCCAAGGACGCAGAGCATTGGGAAACAATTGCAGAATACACGGAGCATGATGAGCCGCGCCGCATTACGGCGGAAGGGCTTGCCATAGAAGCCCGCTTTATCCGGGTACGGCTGACGAAAACAGGGACGGCCAGCAAAAATGATTACTGGACTTATATCAGGGAAATCACCATTAATGGCGGCAATCAAAAAACCGAAGATTACGGGCTTTATGCCAGCGAAGGGATTGCTGGCACCGTAACGGCAGAAAACCTGGTTTACCGCCTGGCACATGAGGGCAGTATCACCCTTCCTTCCGGCGGGTATACCGGAATCAAATTAAAAGAGCTTTCTGGGCTAAAAACTATCACGGCAGACATATCCGGTGCGGCCGGGCTTACGGTACAGTATTCTATGAATGGGCTGGTATGGGAAACAGCGCCGTCCAATCCGGATGGCAGGCCAGCGCGTTATGTCCGTTTGTATAACGGGACAGGCAGCAATGCTGTATTTACAATATCGGACTTTTCTGTGTCGGTCTATGGTAATGCCGTAAACCCATTTGTATCGGAATACAGCGCTGAGTATTCTACATTGAATACGGCGCAGGGCTCTGGCCCGTGGGCTTCCCTTTTTGATGGGGATACCTCCACATTTATCTGGACTAATACAGCACAGCGGACCGGACATTATATAATCGTAGATTTTGGCTCTGAGACTCCAGTTTACGATTTGGATATTATCCAGCAGACAGGCAACCCCAAATTTTACAATGCGCAGTTTTTCCTATCTACAGACAAAGAAAACTGGGGCAGCCCTATCATGTCTGTGGCTGAGGTAAACGGCGTGGTAACAGGGGAGCACCGTACAGAATCCGGCGGTTTTATCCATATCGGAAGGGATGATCTGGGCGGCAGGACGGCACGCTATCTAAAGATACAGATTACAAAAGATTCGGGGTACTTCCTTCGGATCAACGAAATAGAAATAAATAAATCTGTCGATACATCCGAAAAGCCAATTAGTAAAATTTTTACAAATATTGAAACAGGGAATCCAGAGCACATCATAGATGGAGATATTTCTACGGTATTTACAGCGGAGGCCGCGTCAGACGGATCCGCATATATCAAATATCCGCTTACAGAACAGAACAGGCTTTCTTTTGTCGCTTTTTTACAGGATGCGTCAGATATTACTGGTGCCGAGGTTAAAGCAGAGATTTATAAGGGCGGCGTGGTAACGGAGAAAATACTTGGGCAGTTGGATCAGGGAATTAAAATGTTCAATATGCAGGAAGAAGGTGAAGTGCTTTCCTTTACCGTAACCTGGCCTTCTGGCAAAATACCTGCGCTTTATGAAATTATCCCGGTTGCCTACATGCCAGGATGGGAGCAAAAGGTAATGTCTGTGTCGGTTACGCCGGGGACAGTTGAGTTAAAAGCCGGTGAAACGGCACGCTTGTCCTGTAAGGTGCTGCCTTACCTGGCTTCCAACAAAACTGTGATTTGGCGTTCTGAAAACCCAGGCGTTGCAGCTGTGGATCAAAACGGCGCCGTAACCGCGTCCGCAAAAGGGGAGGCCTTGATTACGGCAACAGCAGCAGACGGCAGCGGGGCTTTTGGTTCCTGTAAAGTTATTGTTACAGGCAGCGCTGGTGCCGTTGTCCCTGTAAAGGTTTCTGCCGTAACTATAACGCCTGGCCAGCTCACACTAAAAGCAGGTAGTATACAGGCGCTTACTGCCTCAGTTGCCCCACAAGAGGCTTTCGATAAAACGCTTTTATGGTCATCCAGCAACGAATCAGCTGCCAGGGTAGACGCAAATGGGCTTGTGACAGCCATTGCGCCCGGGACGGCTGTAATTATGGCAATGGCGGCGGACGGCAGCGGTAAGCACGGAACATGTACCGTAACCGTAACACCTTTAGGCACGCCGGAAGGCATACAAAAAGGCAAGGTTTATGAAGCAGGGAATTACCGTTATAAAGTAACGGATTTGGAGAAAAAGGCTGTAGAGCTGATAGGGGTTAAGAATACAAAACTTACCAAAGCAGCTGTACCGGATACTGTAACACTTGGCGGCATTAAATTTAAAATAGTTTCTATCGGCGTTTCGGCATTTAAAAACCACAAGAAAATTACTGCAGCTACTCTTGGAAAACATATAGAATCCATTGGTAAACAGGCATTTTCGGGGTGTGTAAAGCTAAATAAAGTAACGGTTAAGAGTTCCAAGCTAAAACAGATTGGAAGCAAAGCATTTTATAACTGTGGTAAGCTAAAAACAGTTACTATTAAGAGCATGTCACTAAAAACGGTGGGAAAAAACGCACTGAAAGGGATTCACAAAAACGCGAAGGTTAAAGTGCCTGCCAAAAAGCTGAAAAATTATAAGGGGCTTTTTGCAAAGAAAGGGCAGGCAAAGACAGTAAAGGTTGTAAAATAGCAGCTTGAATATAATGAATGCCCCACAGGCAGTACTGCAATAGATACTGCCTGTGGGGCATTTTATCACTCATAATCCTTAGATGGAGTCGAATTCGTCTAAAATTTCCTGTTCTGGCGCTTTTGTTAATAGGCTTACCACTACAATGAACAGGCAGGCAACTAAAAATGCCGGCAGAAGCTCATATATATTCCATGCCCCGCCGATTGGGCGGATAAGATATTTCCAGATAAATACCATTGCGCCTCCAGAGACCATACCTGCTAGTGCGCCAAAGCGGTTTGTCCTTCTCCAGAACAAGGAGCAGAGCATGACAGGCCCAAATGAAGCGCCAAAACCTGCCCAGGCAAAAGATACAATACCAAATACAGAGCTGTTAGGATCTTTTGCGAGGAAAACAGCAATGATAGCAATGCCAATTACGGTAAGCCTTGCGGCAATCATAGTGCCTTTTTCTGAAAGTTTAAAATGCAGCACATCTTTTAAGATGTTTTGTGAAATACTAGAAGACGCAGCCAAAAGCTGAGAATCTGCCGTAGACATTGTACATGCCAAAATTCCGGCTAAGATAATACCTGCCGGGATTATTGCAATAAATCCGTGCTTGCTTAAAAGCTGGGAAATTTGAATTAACAGTGTTTCAGAATCAGCGCCGCTTAACACGCCAATGGCGCCGTTTTTGGACATGCTGTATCCAATTACACCGATAAAAATAGCAACGGCCATGGAAATAGTAACCCATACTGTAGCTACACGCCTAGAAAGTGAAAGCTTATTTTCATCTTCAATTGCCATAAAACGCAGCAGCACGTGCGGCATGCCAAAATAGCCAAGCCCCCAGGCAAGCGTGGAAATGATACTGATAATCCCATAGCTGCCCGAAGCGCCCGATACAGCGTCGTGGACATTTGTCATGGAAAGATAGCCAGCTAATTGGGAAGCATTGTCAATAACAGCGCTGATACCGCCAGCCGTCTGTATACCAAAGCAAACGACAATCAAAAGGGCAAGGGTCATCACAATACTCTGGATAAAATCTGTAGTGCTAGCCGCCAAAAAGCCACCAAGGGCTGTATAGCCCACAATAACGACTGCACTGATCAGCATAGCAGGGATATAAGGGATACCAAATAAATTAGAGAATAGTTTGCCGCAAGCCGCAAAACCTGATGCAGTATAAGGGATAAAGAAAATTACGATAATAAGCGCTGAAATTGCAAGTAAGGTATGGCTTTTGTCCCGGTACCGGTTTGAGAAAAAATCCGGGAGGGTAATAGAATTTTTGGCTACGGCAGTATACCGCCTTAAGCGTTTTGCAACAATCAGCCAGTTAAAATATGTACCTACAGCAAGCCCGATTGCTGTCCAGCCCGGGTCTGCAAGCCCTGTTAGGTAGGCAAGCCCAGGCAGCCCCATTAAAAGCCAGCTGCTCATATCCGAAGCTTCGGCGCTCATAGCGGTCACTAATGGGCCAAGTTTCCTGCCTCCTAAATAGAAATCATTTACATCGTTATTTTTTTTGGAATACCAGATACCGACGCCCACCATTCCCAGGATGTAGATGATGATAACTATAAAAATTCCAAGTGTAGATCCAGTCATACAATTTCCTCCTTTTGTTTTTGCTAGAGCGTGTCCCCAAAATCATTTCCGCCGTCTGCAACCCTATTTAGCGCGATATTTGCACTGTCAGATGAAACATTAGTAGTTTAACCTGCATAAATCCAGCCAACATAGCCTGCTACGTTTCCTTTATTTGACGTATCGTACCCTGTGGGTACAAATCTCCCGTTAAATGTGGAAGACATCCGCTGGAAAGAATTTTTCTAATACACTCAAGAACAGACATATAATTATAGCATTATTGACAGGGTTTTACAATATTACAAATTAGCAAACGTTATCGTTTCTTTTTCCAGTTCGGCCGCAACCTTATGGTTTACGTCCATGCGATTTGTAATTTCCGCCATATCTGTTACCAAATGCTGGGCGCTGCCTGCGACGCCAGATATACCCAAAGCCCCGTCGTCAATGGCTTTTGTAATTGTTTCTATAGATGTTACGATTTCTGCCATAGAGGTCTTCAAATGGTCGGTGTTGTCATTAAATGCAGCCATAACCTGGCGGATATAAGCGGCGTCGTTTTGGTATTGCTGCCCGTCGGCAACGAAAGCAATAAATTCTTTTAAAATAGTTTCCTCAATGTAATTCACAAGGCTTTGGGAACTTTCAGATAGGTTGTATACGGCATGGGTTACCGTTGTATTAACTTTTTGAATACGGTTTGCCGTTTCACTGCTGGAGGCGGCAAGCTGACGAATTTCTTCTGCTACTACGGCAAAGCCTTTTCCTGCTTCCCCAGCCCTTGCCGCTTCCACAGAGGCATTTAGGGCAATCAAGTTCGTCTGCGAAGAAATGTCTAAAATAGCATGGGTAAGGCTGTTTACCTGATCCACGCTGCGGCTTCCTTCAATGGCTTCGTTTAGGACATTTAAAATTTCTTTTATTTTGACATTAGTATTATTCAAACTTACTTGTGCAGATTGCCCCATTTCTTCAGCCCGTGTGTTCATTGCGTTGCAGTAGGCAGTAATTTTATCGCATTCCTCAGCCATACTTTCTGCATCCTGCTGCATATTTTTGGCATTTTGATTAATAAGAGAAGTATTATTTGCTACTTCCTGAATTGTTGCTGACAGCTCTTTGGCAAGAGAGGATAAATCCATAGCGCTTTTGCTCGAAGTACGTGTCCGTGACAAGACCTGATCAACCACGCTGCTGATGCGTCCAGAACACCCTCGAAGTGTTTCCAAAATATTTTTAATTGGCCTGATGACAGATCTTAGGATAAGGGAAACCGTGCTAAATACAAGTATTGCGCAGGCAAGTGTGGATGCGCTATTTGTAATCATAGAGCTTAGGTAAACAGAAGAAAGCTGTGCCCTTGCCTGAGTCGTCCGGCTACTGATGGAATTATCCAAAACAGCGATATCGTTTTCAACTGCGGTATTAAACGATGCTACATCGCCATTGGCGTAGACATAAGCATCCTGTGTTTTTCCGGATGCGCTGGCGCATACGAGGAAGACAAGAGAGTGTTTTAGGGAATCACAGTCAGAAAGCAGGGCCTGATAAGCTTCTCTGTCATCATCGGTAATATAGATTTCGTATTTTTTCAGCATATCGTCCAGATTTTTTTCTTCTTCTTTTATTTCATTGACAAGGGTAATCATGGTACTATAATCTATAGCTACAATATGGGATAACGCTAATTTATGTATGTTCATCACGGACTGGTGGAGCTTTGCCAGTTGGGTTTTTCCTTCCATATAATTGTCCACAATATTGGCGGCATTGTCATTGACGTTTTTGATATTGGAAACTGCAAGGAGATTTGATATCAGCGCTACAATTCCAAGCAGTGCAATGGGCAATATTAATCGATATTTGATGTTCCATTTTTTCTTCATAATCACGGTAGCCTCCTAACGAAATAGATCTATTCTTTATGGTGAGGTAATCCCTTCCACCATTATATCAAGCTGTTCCTGCAAATTTTTTCCTTCCGGATTTCCAGCAGCCATGCTTGTGGCAAATTCTGACACAGGATCCCAGAAGCTGCTGCCGATGCGCTGTAGACAGGAGAATTGCGACTGTTCAATCAAAGCGGTAATGGCAGGGGAATCCTGCACGCTGGCGGATGACGCAGCGTTTATATTTGCAGGACCCTGGCCGCGCATTTCAAAACGAAGCTGCTGGTTTTCTTCGTTGGTAATCCATTCTGCCAGCCGGGATGCCCATGCATACTGTTTGGAATAGGCGTTAACCCCGATTAATTTATAACCAGAAAAAGAGGCCATTTGTATTTGCCTGTTTGCGCAGGTATATGTAGGAAGCTTGGCGGCGCCATAATTTGACCCCAGGACCTCTTTCATAGTAACCGCATTCCATACGCCGCTAACTCCGGCAATAACGGAGCCATCCTTAATTCCTGCAAGAAAACCGGACTCTTCTGTGTTCAAGAACGCAGGGCTGCCAGCAATAGAGAGCATGGCGCTGGCAATATCTATCCCTTTGATATCTCCGTCTGTTCCGTTCCAAGTACAATAATTCGTAATTCCGTCATCGTTTAGCCCCACATCCAAACCAGTATTGCCAAAGAAAGCGTATACATACCATCCAGAAGACCAGTCCATAGTGATTCTTTTTTGATTTTCTGCAGCAATCTGCAGCATACGGTCAAAGGTTTTTACATCTTCTTCATTGAAATATTGCTTATTATAATAAAGGAAATAGCCATTGTCCGCCGTTAAAGGATAAGCGTACAAAACATCCGCAATGGAAGCGGCTTCTATGGCGCCAGGCAGATTTTCTGCTTTAAACTGCTCTGCATTTTCTATCGGTTCCAAAGCGCCTGCCGCTACAAGGGCATTTAACTGATCATCGGCAAAAGCAAAGACATCAGCTCCAGATTCCAAATCTGCCAATAAAACGTCTTTGCAGCCGGCTTCACTTTGGGCGGAAAATGTAATATTGAAATTTGCCTGTCCTTTGTATTCTTCCTCAAAACGTTCAATAATTTGCCGCAAAAGCGTCTCATCTTCTTCGGCCCCCCAAACGACCAATTCAACATCTTTGTTATTTTGCGGTGATTTTTCCTCATCAATGTTTTTACTGCCATTTTGTAATGCATTGTTGGAAGATGCAATTTTCTCTTCCTCTCTTGCCGCGCTACATCCGGACAACACATTAGCCAATACAATGGCGAGAAACAGCATACTTAATCTTTTGCCCATAATGATCCAACCTCTCATTCTGTTTTTTTATAATAGCATTATACAAAGATTACAGCGCTATATAGTCTAAACTGGCCTGCAAGGGGAATTCAGGCCTTTTGACACCCTAAAGCGTGTTTGAAAAACCATTCCCTCCATCTGCACGCCCTGCTTAGCGTGATATTTGCGCCATCAGATTAGGCATTAGTAGTTCAATCTACATAAATTTGGTCTGCGTAGCCCGCTACGACTCTCTTATTCGGTACAAATCTACCATATCATACCCTTTGGGGGCTAAGTGGCCGCACATCTGCCGTAAAGCATTTTTTAAACACGCTCTAATCTTATAAACAACATATTCATAAGACCGTTTTAGATTTTAGTTGTTTTATTTTTTAGACTTTTACGAAAGAACCCTTATATACAGGATATGGTATTCAGGGTGCATGAATCACATCCATATATTTTAAATAAACTGCATTTTCCAATAGTCCCATTATAAACTGTTTTGTGGGTTTATCTTCCATTTCTGATGTTATTATATCGACTAAGCTAATTTTATTCAATCTTTTTTGTGGTTTTTCTACTTCATTTTTTATTGATTTTACAACATAACTAACTGCCATAATCAAAAACCAATAGCATAGACAGGGCAAAGCAAATTACCACAATGAAATTAACAGCAGTATATACACCCCTATTCTATTTTAAGTCTCAATTTTACCATTGATAACATTAAGGGAATATAATTTATAGACAGGCAAAAGGTAGGCTACGCAGGAACGGATTGGCATTCACAACAGCCATGAATTAGAAGTATACAGAAAAAACAATATTAGAGCGAACTATAGGGGGTGGATGGCTGTGAAAAGATTGCTGTAGTACTAAGTTAACGTAAATTTAAATCCAATAAAAAGAAAAAGGCATGTGGCAAAAAAACCAGATGCCTTTTCTTTTGATAGTGTTACGTTTGGGGCGGTAATTCCGCCCGGTTTTTCGTTCTTGACTGCAATGACTGTCTTTCCGCTTGTTTGTTTTTCCCAAAGTTAGAAAAAACCTTCCCTGTTTCAATAAAAAGAGACTTTTTATCTTCCGGAATCGACCGGTAGATACTAATAAGACGGCGTTCTTCCGCACTATAGGGAGAAGTGGGAGCTTCTTTTAAAGATGTCACTCCGTATATAAAATCCGTCGTCGTATTAAAATAGGAAGCCAGGCGAATCAGGGTAGTGGCATCCGGCTGACGTCGATTTTTGATGTAGCCATTTAACGTCGTTGCGGAAAGATTTAGGATTTCTGCTAATTCCTTTTGTGTGATGCCTTCTTCTTCCAAAAGGATGCAGAGTTGATGTCCTATGTTCAAATTCCAACCCTCCTTTATTAATGAGAATAATTTTAAAATAAAATAAAGTGTTAAGGTTTAAAAGTACTCAAATTGCATTTGAGGATATTCAATTTGAAAACTTTGGAATATTGTTATATATAGATATCCATAAATAGTTGTAATTATAAAATTGAGTAGCCTTAAATTCAATCAAATAAAAACTATAAAATTTTACTGTATTTTAAATTATAATGTAAAATATCATTTTTACCGGTAAGTAACGCTACAATACCATAATAATATTATTAGTTAAAAAATGGGCTTGGAATCTATTATTGAATAATAATTTAGAAATCAAGATCGATATAAGTCATGATAATATTACGGAAAATAGTTAGAGCGTGTTTGAAAAATCATTCCCGCTATCTGTACGCCCCACTTAGCGTGATATTTGCACCGAATTCGGTCAATGCAGCCCGCTACGTCTCCCTTATTCGGTACAAATCTCCTACTAAGTGGGCCGCACATCTGCCAGAAAGCATTTTTTAAACACGCTCTAAGGCCAACTAGCGTAAATCAGAAAGTCTCTGTAGGCCAGCCAAAACTGTAGTCAGGCAGAGGGCAAGCCGTAACCGCGCCATGGACGGCGCGGCCCCTCATTACAGCCCAAGGAAGCCTGTATTACCCCCGCTCTCTTTTGTTTAATTGCCCTTACTGCTTAAAGGATTGCTAAGCCCCTCAAAAAACGGGCTGTTATCAGGAACAGCCTTATCTTGTTTTCCATAAAAGCTTTGCTGCCTTAAAGCTTCTTTTGATGGCTTTTCTTCTTTTCCTTTACGCACATCCGAATGCTGCCTGTGGCAATTGGAATCTGCGCATTTTGTTGTATCTTCCATAAAAACCTCCTTACAAATCATTTCCCCTATTTTGCCCTTTTCCCCCAAAAAATATTCTAAAAAACGCCTTGACAAAGTAAATTTTGGCTTATATAATTATCTAACGTGTATAAAACTGCACAAAACACGAATTATATCACAGGAGGTGAAACAAATGCCAACATTTAACCAGTTAGTAAGAAAAGGACGTCAGACATCTGTCAAAAAGTCTACAGCGCCGGCTCTTCAGAAAGGATATAACGCCTTAAAGAAAAAAGCGACCGATACTTCATCACCGCAGAAAAGGGGTGTATGTACAGCTGTTAAGACCGCTACTCCGAAAAAGCCGAATTCCGCTTTAAGGAAGATCGCCAGGGTACGTCTTTCAAACGGGATCGAAGTAACAAGCTATATCCCGGGTGAAGGCCATAACTTACAGGAGCATAGCGTTGTCCTTATCCGAGGCGGCAGGGTAAAAGACTTGCCAGGTACAAGATACCATGTTATCAGGGGTACGCTTGATACTGCAGGAGTTGCAAACCGCAAACAGGCCCGTTCCAAATATGGCGCTAAGAGACCAAAAGACGCTAAGAAATAGGGACTGGCAGCAATAGTATCACAAACAGATCTAAAGGTTAGTGTTGGGATTATGCTTCACGATTGAAGGTGCCCTTATCCGTGCCTAATGGCAGGAAACCACAAGGGCAATAGATTTCCGCACGAACACATTAGAGGACACATGTGAGTACCGTTGAATTAATCAAACAAGTCATAGAAATTTTATCAGGAATATGATTAAGGAGGGAAGTACCGTGCCACGTAAAGGACATACTCAGAAGAGGGACGTTTTGGCAGACCCGTTATACAACAACAAAGTGGTGACCAAGCTTATCAATAACATCATGTTAGACGGTAAGAAGGGCGTTGCACAGAAAATTGTTTACGGCGCATTTGCCAAAGTAGAAGAAAAGACGGGCAAGCCAGCCCTGGAAGTATTTGAATCATGCATGAATAACGTGATGCCAGTCCTCGAAGTAAAGGCAAGGCGTATCGGCGGTGCGACATACCAGGTGCCGATCGAAGTAAGGCCGGACAGGCGGCAGGCATTGGCGCTGCGCTGGCTGACAGCGTATTCACGCAAAAGAGGCGAAAAGACTATGAAAGACCGTCTCGCAAACGAAATAATGGATGCTGCAAACAATACCGGCGCATCTGTAAAGAAAAAAGAAGATATGCACAAAATGGCAGAAGCAAACAAAGCATTTGCCCATTACAGATTTTAGCCGGTCTGTGGCATAACTGCTTATTTGACAGAAATTTAAGGAGGGAAATTCTTTGGCTGGAAGAGAATATCCATTAGAGAGAACCAGGAACATCGGTATTATGGCGCATATTGATGCCGGTAAGACGACATTGACAGAGCGTATCTTATTTTATACCGGTGTTAATTATAAGATTGGTGATACTCACGAAGGGACTGCTACCATGGACTGGATGGAGCAGGAGCAGGAAAGAGGAATCACGATCACTTCGGCTGCCACGACATGTCACTGGACGCTGCAGGAACAGTGCAAACCTAAAAAAGATGCACTGGAGCACCGTATCAATATCATTGATACGCCCGGGCATGTTGACTTTACGGTTGAGGTTGAGCGTTCACTCCGTGTATTAGACGGCGCAGTCGGCGTCTTCTGTGCAAAAGGCGGGGTAGAGCCTCAGTCAGAAAATGTATGGCGCCAGGCTGACACCTATAACGTACCAAGAATGGCGTTTATTAACAAAATGGACATTTTGGGTGCGGATTTTTACGGTGCAGTTGAGCAGATCCGTACAAGGTTAGGGAAGAATGCAATTATTCTTCAGCTTCCAATCGGCAAGGAAGATGAATTTAAAGGAATCATCGACCTGTTCGAGATGAAAGCATATATTTATAATGACGATAAAGGCGAAGACGTTTCGATCGTTGATATTCCAGACGACATGAAAGACGACGCCGAATTATACCGTACCGAGATGGTAGAGAAGATATGTGAATTAGACGACGATCTGACACTTATGTATTTAGAAGGGGAAGAGCCGTCTGTAGAAGAATTGAAAAAAGCGCTCCGCAAAGGGACCTGCGAATGTACGGCAGTGCCTGTTTGCTGTGGTTCCGCATACCGCAACAGGGGCGTGCAGAAATTATTAGACGCCGTTTTAGAGTTTATGCCGGCTCCGACCGACATTGCATCTATCAAAGGTACAGATATGGACGGCAACGAAGTAGAACGCCATTCTTCAGACGAAGAACCGTTCTCCGCGCTTGCATTTAAAATTATGGCGGATCCGTTTGTGGGGAAGCTGGCATTTTTCCGCGTATATTCCGGAACAATGAAATCCGGTTCCTATGTATTAAATGCAACAAAGGGCAAAAAAGAGCGTGTTGGGCGTATCCTGCAGATGCATGCAAACAAGCGCCAGGAGCTTGATATTGTATACTCTGGCGACATCGCGGCAGCTGTCGGATTCAAATTTACCACAACAGGCGATACCATCTGTGACGATCAGCATCCGGTTATCTTAGAGTCTATGGAATTCCCGGAGCCGGTTATCGAGCTTGCAATCGAGCCGAAGACAAAGGCAGGGCAGGGCAAGATGGGCGAGGCACTGGCCAAGCTTGCGGAAGAAGATCCGACCTTCCGTGCGCACACCGATCAGGAAACAGGGCAGACCATTATCGCCGGCATGGGCGAGTTGCACCTGGAAATTATCGTAGACCGCCTGCTCCGCGAGTACAAGGTAGAAGCAAACGTAGGTGCACCCCAGGTTGCCTACAAAGAGACATTTACCAAATCCGTGGATCAGGAATACAAATATGCCAAACAGTCCGGTGGCCGTGGCCAGTATGGACACTGTAAAGTACGTTTCGAGCCGATGGATGCAAACGGCGAGGAATTATACAAATACGAATCCCAAGTAGTCGGTGGTACGATTCCGAAAGAATATATCCCGGCAGTCGGCGAAGGTATCGAAGAGGCAATGAAAGCCGGTATACTCGGCGGCTTCCCGGTAGTCGGAATCCACGCGGTTGTATACGACGGTTCCTACCATGAAGTCGATTCCTCCGAAATGGCATTCCACATTGCAGGCTCTATGGCGTTTAAAGAGGCAATGAAAAAGGCGTCTGCGACGCTGCTTGAGCCGATTATGAAAGTGGAAGTAACCATGCCGGAAGAATATATGGGCGACGTAATCGGCGATATCAACTCCCGCCGCGGACGTATCGAAGGTATGGACGATCTTGGCGGAGGCAAGATTGTACGCGCATATGTGCCGCTTGCAGAGATGTTCGGTTATTCCACCGACTTGCGTTCAAGGACACAGGGGCGCGGCAACTATTCCATGTTTTTTGAAAAATATGAGCCGGTTCCGAAAAATGTACAGGAAAAGGTGCTCAACACCAAAGAAAAGTAAGGAAATAATTTGAAAATAGCTTGAAAAACGTGGGAATCTCTTATATAATCAGAGATAACCGAGCAGACAGCCCACGGAACATCAGGAACAAAGTAATTGCCCAAACGAGCGGGCAAAAGATTAAGGAGGACGTTTTAAAATGGCAAAGGCTAAATTTGAAAGAAACAAACCACATTGTAACATCGGTACCATCGGTCACGTAGATCATGGTAAAACAACTTTAACAGCAGCAATTACAAAAGTACTTTCCGAAAGAGTTGCCGGCAATACGGCTACCGACTTTGAAAACATTGATAAAGCTCCAGAAGAGAGGGAACGTGGTATTACAATTTCTACAGCACACGTTGAGTATGAAACCGACAAGAGGCATTACGCACACGTTGACTGCCCGGGGCATGCCGATTATGTAAAGAACATGATCACTGGTGCCGCACAGATGGACGGCGCGATCCTCGTAGTAGCAGCTACAGACGGCGTTATGGCTCAGACAAAAGAGCACATCTTATTGTCCCGTCAGGTAGGCGTTCCTTATATCGTAGTATTCATGAATAAATGCGATATGGTTGACGATCCGGAATTACTTGAGCTGGTAGAAATGGAAATCACAGAGCAGTTAGAAGAATACGGCTTCAATGACTGTCCGATCATCCAGGGCTCCGCATTAAAGGCTCTTGAAGATCCGAAATGCGAATGGGCTGACAAAGTTATGGAATTAATGGCAACCGTTGATGAATATATTCCGGATCCGGAGCGTGACACAGACAAACCGTTCTTAATGCCGGTCGAAGACGTATTTACAATTACAGGCCGTGGTACGGTTGCTACCGGTAGGGTAGAAAGAGGAACACTGCACTTAAGCGATCCGCTTGAGATCTTAGGCGTAAAAGAAGAAGTACAGACAACCGTTGTAACCGGTATCGAAATGTTCCGTAAGATGTTAGATGAAGCTCAGGCTGGTGACAACATCGGTGCACTGCTTCGTGGTATCAACCGTGATCAGATCGTACGTGGACAGGTTCTTGCAAAACCGGGCACCGTTACCTGCCACAGCAAATTTACGGCTCAGGTTTACGTTTTGACAAAAGACGAGGGTGGCCGTCATACACCGTTCTTTAACAACTATCGTCCGCAGTTTTATTTCAGAACAACCGACGTAACAGGCGTTTGCCAGTTACCGGGCGGAACTGAGATGTGCATGCCTGGCGATAACGTAGAGATGACAATCGAATTGATTCATCCGGTAGCTATGGAGCAAGGTCTTACGTTTGCTATCCGTGAGGGTGGTAGAACGGTTGGATCTGGTAGGGTTGCTACTATCATCGAGTAATTACAATTTATTCAGTAAAATCAAGGCTTTCGGGGATTTCTCCGAAAGCCTTTTTACGTGAAAAGCTACTTTAGAGAACTAAAGTGGCTACAAAATGGCTACGATATTTTATTCCTGCATTATTTTTCTACTTTATATCCTTCAAATCAGCGGCTCTTTCAGGCGAAGTATGATTTTTCTTCAGCATTTTTGCATATTCAAACAGATCACGTCTGGTTATATCGTCTAGCACATATAAATCCGCAATCAATTGATCTACCATAGGCAGCTCTGTGTAATCAAACTTTTTCAAGATACGGGCAGTACGATCTGATATATAGGCGTTCTTATGGCTGTTAATATTCCACTTTTCATTGTCAGACGGAAGAGTTGGTAAGGTTTCGATATCGTCATAGGGATTATCTTTGCAGATAGAACTGATGGGGATATCCAATATATTAGAAATTCTAAGTGCAGTGTCAAAGCGGATGGCAGTGTCCCGCTGGATAATCGAATAAAGCGTTGTCGGTGCTATTTTTGCTTTTAGGGCAAGTTCTTTTACTGTCATTCCTTTGTTGTCTAAAATATCTTTTAGGTTTTGACCATAACCCATGAATTTATGTTCCTTTCTACTCAATATTTTTTATTTCAAACATAAACATTTCGTGCTTATCTGTATTTTCTCATAATAATCAAACGCATTTCTTCCGTTTTCTTAAATAAGTCATATGTCCTATATTCGTCATAATGTAATTTTTGGGCAATTGTTTGAAATGTTTTCTCTCGCTCATAATCATTTTCAATATAGATAAAATCTAAGTAACATTGATGACACCAATAATTTCTTATTTCCCTAATTTCATCTATTGTGTTGTATTCTTCTTCAGAAAATTCGGGCATATCATCACTATAGTCAAGTTCTTCAAGTTCTCTCGCTATCTTACCCAAGTTCATCTTCTCAACGGATCTTAAATTGTTGTTAAAATTTCCTTTGCGCATTGCTGCATATATTATCTTCAAATTATTTTCTACACATTGAACTTGTTGAATTAATTCGCTGTGTATAAGCTTAAACCGATTTCTATCCATACAATCATTCCCTCTGGCTATTTTCCTCATATAGTACACCTCAGCAAATCTCAATTGTCTCGCATGTAACATAAATAAGAAGGTTATTTTATATATTATAACATTGCACAACGTATTATGCAATTCGTAAATATCAAAAAATAATTTTAAAATAGTATTGACAAAATACGCAATGAGTAATAATATAAGATTAATCTGAATACGAAAAGCGTAATTAGAGAAAATATAATGCGAAAGGAGAACTGACATGGAAAAGACAAACTATATGATGACTGTTGATGATATCGCGCAGGAACTGGGCGTGTCAAAGCAGAAGGGGTATCGCATTATCCGGCAGCTTAACGAAGAATTGGCGGCTGCCGGATATATGACGGTACAGGCAAAAGTACCCCGTACATATTGGAGTGAAAGATTTTACTTCGGCAAAAGAAATATCGGATAAAGAAGGGAGTGATTGAAGAATGGCAGTATCCAAAGACACAGAGAAAGGCACATGGACTTCACAAATATGGGTGGAGGACTGGCAGGGCAAGAAAAAGCATAAGAAGAAACGGGGATTTGCAAGTAAAAAGGAAGCCTTGGAATGGGAGCGCAATACGCTATTAGCTTCAAAAACAGATATGAACATGAAGCTGGCAGATTTTGTAGAGGTATATTTCAGGGATAAAAATGGCGAGTTGAAACAGCGCACGATTCGGAATAAGCGCTACATGATTGAACATCATATTATCCCGCTGTTAGGTAATAAGGCTATGGATAGTATAACACCAGCGGATATTATCCAATGGCAGAACGAGATACGATCCAAAGGATTTAAGGAAACTTATCAGCGTATGCTTCAAAATCAGATGACGGCATTATTTACCCACGCAGCAAAGATTTACAACTTAAAAGATAATCCCTGTACGAAAGTAAAACGCATGGGCAGAGCAGATGCAGATAAAAAACAGTTACAATTCTGGACGTTAGACGAATTTAATTGTTTTATCGAAACTTTTGACTTGGGGAGTAAGTATCACGTTTTGTTTGATCTGTTGTTTTACAGTGGCTGTAGGATTGGCGAAGCCCTAGCACTCACTGCATCGGACATTGATACGGTAAACAGGAGAATATCTATTACTAAGACATATTTCCGGCATAAGGGGAAAGACGAGATTACGGAACCTAAAACAAGGGAGTCTGTGCGGACGGTAATCATTCCTGAATTTCTGGTGGAAGAACTGAAAGAATATATGGCATCTATGTATAAGTTGCCCGCAGATGAAAGGATTTTTGCAGTTGTGCCGGAGGCGGTACAGCATGTGATGAAACGCCATGCGGATAAAGCGGGAGTCAAATATATTCGCGTCCACGACCTAAGACATTCAAGTTGTGCCTACCTCATACATCTTGGGGTTCAGCCTATGATTATTAAAGAACGTCTTGGACATAAAGATATTCGCATCACATTGAATACTTACGGGCACTTATATCCGTCAGAGCAGGAAAAGGTGGCGGATATGCTGGACAAGATGGCAGGAATAAAAGAAAATGCCCCTGCTGGTAACAAGGGCATTTCGGAGTAAGCAAAGCAGAGCCTTACTGTACTCATCTTGCAGATTTAGTATAACAAAGGCTCTCTTTGAAGTAAATAATAAATTGCAGAAAGAGGGAAAGGATGGGATATAAAAAGACATTTCGGTATTCAACGGGAAATCCCATTGTGGATGAAGTTGGAACTATGAATTTTACAGGAAATGTAATTCCTATGGTGTGGTTTAAGACAATTAGATACCCGAATGGTGCGCCACATAATAATGCGATTCACATTTTAGCTGATATCGTATATTGGTATCGACCAAAAGAAGAACGGGATGAGGAAAGCGGACAGTTAATTGGTATGAAAAAGAAATTCCGTGATGATTACTTACAGCGCAGCTATGACCAAATGGCAGACACTTTCGGATTGTCAAAGAAGCAGGCAACAGAGGCAGTAAAGGCTCTTGAAAACATGGGCATTATCAAACGTATTTTTAAGACAATCCAAGTAAGAGGACAGGTTTTGAATAATGTGCTGTTTATTGAGTTAATTCCCCAAAGGCTGTATGAAGTAACATTTCCGGAAGAGATTGAGGAAAATACCCTCTCCCCACCAAAGGAGATACCTCTATCCATAGAAGGAGAGAGGGGTATCCTTGAAAAGAGGGAGGGTACTACTTCAAGGGTGACAGGTCTCTCCCTGAAAGGGGAGACAAATACAAAGAATACTATAGAGAATACTAATAAAGATTATCTATCCATCAATCATGGAAAAGCAGATATGGATCAGATGGATATGATAGAGATTTATACGCAAATTGTGAAGGAAAATATAGATTATGAGATTCTGAAAGCAGATATGAAAGATCAGTACGAATTGCTGGACGAGCTGATAGAAATCATTGTTGATGTGGTAGCAGTACATAGAAAAAGTATCCGTATCGGTGGTGCAGATTATCCATATGAGTTAGTCAAAGGGAAATTTCTAAAGCTCAATTCAGGGCATATCCGTTATGTCTTAGACAGCATGGAAAAGACTACCACTCATATAGCGAATATCAAGGCATATCTGGTGGCAGCACTTTATAATGCACCAAACACAATCAGTAATTATTACAGTGCGGAAGTGAATTATTATGAATACGGGAATGGCAGAAACGAGGTATAGACAGCAATCTTGTATTGTAGCTAGAAATTTTAAAAATTGGAGGAATTAATTATGCAGGAATTATATTATAACGGAAAATTGATTTTAGGTGTTGATCATGGATATGGCAACATGAAAACGGCGCACAGGGTTTTTGCTGCCAGCGTGGAAAAAGAGGTGCAGTTGGGAGCGACGGCATTAGAGTACAAAGGAAAAGAATATGGAATCAGCGGCGGTCATAAGGAATTTCAGGTACAGAAAATCAATGATGAGGATTATTGGATATTAACACTTGCGGCTGTTGCAGAAGAACTCAAATTCAGGGGAAAGCATGAAGCAATTCTTCATTTAGCAGCCGGAGTGCCGCTGTTTTGGGTAAAGGAACAGAAAGAAAGTTTTCGGGAGTATCTGCTGCATGAAAAGGATGTACACTTCAAATATAACGGAGATTCCTATCACGTGGTTATTGCGGATGCTTCCATTCATCCACAGGGGTATGCCGCATTTATCAATTATGATGGAGATATCAGAGGGAATACAGTATTGGTGGATATCGGCAATGGAACGATGAACGTGGCATTTATGCAGAATGGGAAGCCTTTAGCGGGCAAAATCTTTACAGAGCAGTTTGGTGTGTACCAGTGTATGAAAAAGGCAAGAAACGAGGTTATGAGAAACTGCCAGTGTGAAGTTCCGGATCATATTATTGAGGAAGTATTCCGCAAAGGGACTGCTGATATTCCCGAACGGTACATACAGGCGGTTTCAGAGGTGGCAAAGGATTATGTAAAGCAGGTATTCAGTAAGCTACGGGAGTATGGCTATAATTCCGATCTGATGAAACTGTATGTAATAGGCGGCGGTGGCTGTCTGATAAGGAATTTTGCAGAGTATGATGCGGATAGGGTAGTGATTATTCAGGATATCTGTGCAACGGCAAAAGGGTATGAGGTATTGGCGTTACAGACCTTGAAACGGACACAGAGCAGAGGAAAGGCATCATGATAAAGAATATCAATATCCGCTTCAATCTCGATAAAGAGGAACATAGGAAAGCATGGGATTATATGCAGACAATGGACAAGTCAGTGGAGAAGACTTATTCAAAAGTCATAATCAAGTCGCTTGTCCGTTACTTTGAACATGCAGATGCGGAGATATCTGAAAACTATTGGGAGCGTTTCAGAAGCGAGATGGGGAATCTGCTGCGAGGGCAGCCTGCATTGCCTACGGTAGAAATGGCGAAATTGGCAGAAAAACAGGACAATCCTCTGCCAAAAATCAGTGAAGATGTGCTGGATGCACTGGAAGATTTGTTTTGAAGAAAAAGTAGCAGAGAAAAGGGCGGTTTTAACAGACGGAGCGATAAGTCGGGAGAAACTCTCTGTTTTGGGGAGTTATTCAAAATAATCAGAAAGTTGATGCCGAACTTGTTGCTCTCTTTGTTTAGGATTTTGGTAGAATATCAAGCACTGGATTCGGATATCCAAATGATGATTTTGCACCGTTTACACTTTTGCAAAATGGATATCCAATCCGCTTGTAGGGGAAAAATCCCCTAACCCCTTTGAAATGCATATAGAACAGAGTGTAGAGCAAGAAAACAGTAACATCAATTTTTAGTCAATCTATGAAACGATGGAGGTTGAGAATGGAAAAACGAAATCGAAAGAATCAGCTTATTTTACGCCTGAGTGATGATGAGAAGTATATTTTAGATGCCAAATGTAAAAATGCAGAGTACAGGAACAAAAACGATTATCTTCGGCATTTGATTTTATATGGATATACTTACTTTGTAGATTACTCGGAACTGCATGACTACAATGTCAATCTAAGCAGAATCAGCAAAAGTCTGAATCAGATAGCGGCAAGGATTAGTTCTACGGGTAACACTTATCAGGATGATATTGAAGAAGTAAAGGAGTTGATGAAACAGGTATGGCGTACACACGAATCCATGCTATCAAAGCAACCGTACAGAAAGCATTAAAATATATCTGTAATCTGGAGAAAACTGACGGACAGATTCTGATAGATTCGTTTGCCTGCGGGATAGAAACGGCGCATTATGATTTTATGGATGCGTTATCAAAGTCTTCTGGTGTGGGTGATAAGCAGGCGTTTCACCTGATCCAGTCATTTGCACCGGGGGAAGTGGATTTTGATACGGCTCATCAGGTGGGAATAGAGCTTGCGGACAAGCTGTTAGAAAATAAATACAGTTATGTCATTGCAACCCATATAGACAAGGAACACTGTCATAATCATATCATTTTCTGTGCGGTTGATAATGTGGAACATAAAAAATACAATGACTGCAAACGCACTTATCGTCATATTAGAAATCTGTCAGATGAATTGTGCAAAGAACATAGACTGTCGGTTATTATTCCGGCAAGACAAAAAGGCATGACACATTATGAGTGGCAGATGGTAAAGGCGGGAAGTTCTTGGAAAGCGCGGATGAAATCTGATATGGACGATGCCATTCGTGAAGCACACAGCTATGAAGATTTTATCAGCCGGATGCAGACAAAAGGATATGAGGTAAAAGGGGAAACTTTGGGAGACAATGTGCTGAAATATTTATCATTTTCTGCTTCAGGTCAGACTCGTTTTACGCGTGTCAGTGAAAAGAATTTTGGTGTGGGATATACGAAAGAAGCAATTAAAGAGAGAATTGAAAAACGTGTAAAGGTACAGGAAAAATTTCCTGTAAAAAAGAAATTTCCCTTTCCAAAGCGACCGGATGCAAAGCGGACTTTGATTGATACGGACAAGGAGAAGTTTCAAGATAATGGTGCTCTAAAACATTGGGCAGATATACAGAATTTAAAGATTGCTGCGGCGAGTTATGCAGAGGGCGGTTCAGTAGAGGGACTGAAACAGAAAATATCAGAGAGAAATGCTGTAGCAAAAGCGGCACGAAGTGCAATTGTGGATTTGGAGCATGAGATGAAAGACAAAGCAGAAATCCTAAAATATGCAAAACAGTATATGGCAAACAGGAAATACCAGAGAGGATATGAGAAAGCGAAGGATCAGGATGCATATTTCCGAAGCCATGAAACACAGATTATTTTGTTTGGCGGCGCTGAGAATATGTTGAAGCGGTATGGGATAAAGACTGCTTCACTAGATGTGGAAAAGATGCAGGCGGAATATGATGCAATGACAGTGCAAAAAGCCAAGATGAAGAAAACATATCAGACAGCGGAAAAGGAGGTGGCGGAAGCGGATAAGCAGTTGAAGAATATAAAACAGTATTTAGGGATTGAAAAAGATGGACAAGAAGCGATAAAAAAGCACAAAAAACAAGATATAAGTCTATAAGAAAGAGAGAAATTTGCTATGAACATAACATATGAAAAATGTGGAGATTATTTGATACCGAACTTGATTCCGGGTCCGGAGCTGGAGGGAGAGTTGAGAAAATTTGGATTGATGAGGAAAGCGTACTTGGAGAACCATAGGAGAGGTATTTATTCGGGACTGCTTTTATCCGGAGAATTAAAGAAGCATTTGCTTATGATACAAGAACAGGCAGAGGAAAGATTTGCTTTGCTAGTGGAGCAGATGGCAAAGCGGGAGGGAGTGACGGAGCAGTTAAAGGCACAGGATCAGATGCTTTGGGTGCGAAGAATGAATAATATTCGGGCGAGGGCGGAGGAAATTGTGAGGGAAGAAATCATTTATTTCTTATGAGTGAAAAGTAGCAAGAACAAAATAAGAAAGTTCTTGCTACTTTTTATCATATATATGCTGATTTATCATTGGAAAAAGAGTATTATATATTTATGATGATTTGAAGGTAGTGTAAAGTAGCCTATGAAAAACTGGAGTCAAAAAAATAGGCTCCATTAGAACTTTGATAATTGTAGATACGA
>QXXL01000145.1 GCA_009911505.1 Lachnospiraceae bacterium
GTCAAATACATTATCGGCGCTTAAGCGCACGGCCAGCTTGGCGGCAACATCCCGATCCGGGAATATTACTTCATCGGCTCCGTTGCGCTGCAGGAATTTGGCGTGGATATCGCGGTTTGCTTTGCTGACAATATGTTTAGCGCCAAGGTCTTTTAAAAGGCTTGTAATCTCAAGGCTGCTTTGGAAATTACTGCCGATGCATACAATACATAAATCAAAATTGGAAACCCCCAGGCTTTCAAGCACCTTTACATTGGTACAGTCCCCGATTTTGGCGCTTGTTACATAAGGCAGTAAATCCTCTAAACGTTCTTCATACTGGTCTACAATCATAATTTCATTGTCTAGCCGGGATAGGTTCATACAAATGTGGGTGCCAAAGTGCCCCATTCCAATAATTAAAATAGATTTCATCATTACCTCCAGTTTAACCGATATTTATTTTTTCAACAGGCTGCATTACATGCGCAATCTTTTTCTTGTCTGTAAACGACATGGCAAATGAAAGGCTGCCAACGCGTCCTAAGTACATCAAAAGGATGATTATAAGCCGCGATACCGTATTTAACTGCGTAGTAAGCCCTGCCGTCATGCCTACCGTACTGATCGCGGAAAAAACTTCTACAAGGACATCCATGCCGTTAAAATTCTGAAGCCCGCACAGGATAACGGCAGAGCATAGGGCAAGCGTAAGATTGGTACAAAAGACAGCGGACGCTTTGCGCAGCGCTTCATCTTCAAGCCGCCTTCCAAATATATTATACCCAACCGTACGCGTTAGGTTTGCCTTAATATAAACAAAAAGTACGACTATACTTGTTACTTTTACGCCGCCTGCCGTTGAACCGGGCGCGCCGCCAATAAACATCAGGATTACGGTAAAAAGTTTGCCCCCATCTGTTAAAGCAGCTACGTCAGTTGTGTTAAACCCGGCTGTCCTTGGCGTAACCGAGCAGAACAGGGAGCTTAAAATTTTATCCGTTACACCCATGCCTGAAAAAAGCCGGCTGCCTTCAATTAAATAAAATATAAAGGCTCCGCCAAATACCAGAATTAGGGTAGCTGAAACGACAATTTTTGTGTGTAGGGAATATTTGCGGAAGTGAAACCCGTGGTCATATAAATCATTCCAGACTATAAATCCAATCCCCCCAATAATAATTAACAGCATAATGGTAACAGACACAACCGGATGGCTGTAGTAGGCCGTCAGGGAAGAAAATGGCGAATAACGCCCCATCAAATCAAACCCTGCATTGCAAAATGCTGAGACGGAATGGAAAATACCATAATAAGAGCCCTGTAAAATGCCCATTTTGGGGATAAAGCAGGCCGACAGAATAGCTGCCCCTGCAAGCTCGAAGAACAAGGAGCCCAAAATGACCCGTTTTGTCAGGCGTACCATCCCGCGCAGTTCTATGACATTAAAGCTTTCCTGGATCAAACCGCGTTCCTTTAGCCCGATTTTTTTTCGAAGAAGCATAGAAACAGTAATGCCGATAGTGATAAACCCGAGCCCGCCAATCTGGATCAGGCACAAAATCACGGCCTGCCCAAAGAGCGTCCAATGTGTAAACGTATCTACAACAATCAGGCCAGTCACGCAAGTGGCGCTGGTCGCGGTAAATAGTGCGGATAAGAATGTGGTAGTTTCTCCCGGCTTTGTAGACCATGGGAGCAGTAATAATAGGGTTCCAATGAGTATAATGATAAAAAAGCCTCCGGCTATTA
>QXXL01000146.1 GCA_009911505.1 Lachnospiraceae bacterium
ACTGCATACCGGAAAAGCGTTTGCTGACTGTTGCGAACATGGCGTATACCATCCTTTGCTTCCTGGAGTTTGCTTTGCATAATATTATAGGGTTCCTCTTGTTTTTTGTCTATATTTTTTTTGGAAGTTGTGATAGACTGATAATAGTTCTGCCTGCGTCTGGCAAAGCAGAATAAAATAAATATGAGAGAAAAGGAAGTGGGGATATGGACAGGCATGTGCCAAGGCCAGGAGAAAGATATATACATTTTAAAGGGAAACAATACCAGATTTTATGTATAGCATTCCATTCAGAGACGAAAGAGCAGATGGTAGTATATCAGGCTCTTTATGACGATTTTGCATGCTATGTAAGGCCGCTTTGGATGTTTATGGGCGCTGTTGACCGCGAAAAATATCCACAAGCAGAGCAAAAATACAGGTTTGAGCTGGTGGATCCGGCGCCACAGGCAGAGTGCAGCGTGGCGGGGGATTCTGTTTCAGCTGTGAAAGCAGATGAAAACATAGAGCAGGCAAATCCGGTTTTGCTGCAGTTTTTAGACGCGGATACCTTGGATGAAAAGTACAAAATCTTAAAGCTTCTGGAAAATACCGTTACGGATCGCCTGATTGATGATTTTGCGGTTGCGCTTGACTTGGTAATACCGGAAGGGAACCTTTATGATCGCTATTTACAGCTTTTAAACAGCGTGCGTACCATGCAGCGGTTTGAAAATAACCGTTTCCGATGAGCTTTCATTAATATATTTGATAATTCTTTTTTTTTCTTTTTAATATTAAATATTTATCGTGTGGTTGCCATATAGAGTAAGTTATGTTATACTGTGTAAGCAGCTTATGATATTTAAAAAAAGAAAAGGAGAAATGATATGAAAAAGCAATTTTTAAAATCAGCTCTTTGCCTTTCGCTTTCTGCTGCCGTGATATTTAGCGGAGCAGGCTCAGCATTGGCCCAAACAGCCGCGGCTGGCCAGCCAGACGCTGGGCCAGTGGAAGTAACCGGACTACAGGCAGACGTGTCTGGGATAGCAGAAGAGGGGACACAAGAAGCTGAAGGAGAAGCAGCCGTGGCAGAAGAAACGGAAGCATCCCAAACAGATTCTGAACCAGGGGATGCCGCGGCAGGCATTACAGCGGATGCATCTGCAGAAGAAAATACAGCAGATGTACAAGAAGATATCGACTCGCTTGGGGCTAAAATTGTAGCTCCATATAACCTGGCTGCCATTACAGGGCTTGCATACGATCCCGCTACGGGAATCGTGTCATGGGATAAAGTTGTGGGAGCGACTTCTTATCGCATCGAAATAGATGATGCAGCCGGAAATAATATATATTCCTCGACTACAGACAGGCTATATGTCCGGCTCGATAAGGAAGATTTTTCAGAAAACGCAGGATACCTGCTGAAAATAACTGCGAAGAACTATACGGAAATGTATCTGGTAGCGGATAATGTAGCATATTCAGACCGGAATAATTTTCAATACGACAGTTCTGTTGCCAAGACAGTAGGAGACGCTACCGTATATGCCCTTTATAAATATCCATGCACAGAGGCGCCGGCGCAGATTAGCACAATCATACGGTTTGCAACATCGCAGATCGTTTCGTCTTTGGCCGCCATTACATTTAAGGAAATAACGGGTTCGTATGCTGAGTTTTCTGTAACGCCTTCTGCAATCCAGTCTGGCGAGTATGTACAGTATGATTATGCGAATAATGAAGGGTTTAAATCAGACGGCGCAGAATTAGTATCGTCTTATGGCTCGCTGTATGAATCAGCCGGAGTAATCGGTACTATCCGGGTTCCATTATCTGATTTTACATCGGGGGACACCATTTATATCCGCGCGCGTGTATGTAACCCGAATTATGATTACAGCGCGGTACCGGGCCAGACATACGAGAACCGGTACAGCCAGTATGTAAAGCTTACCTACCAGATCCCGTCAGCAGCTATGAGGGATGTTTCTGTTGTCGTAACAGAGAATAGTATCCGTTTGAAACCGTCATGTGACGGAAGTGTAACTGGTTTTCAGTATCAGAGGAAAAACGGCAAGAAATGGACAGATCTGGCACAGCAATCGGATAATTATACAGATAAAGGCCTAAAGGGCGATACGAAATATACATACCGTGTCAGGGCATATGTATATAATAAAAAGGCGAATAAGACATTCTATACAGGCTGGAAAACAGTTAGCGCCTATACCTGGGGTTCTGCCTTAAACCTCAAAGGCTCTGCAGCCAGCGCTTCCTCTGTAAGCTTAAAATGGTCTAAAGTGGCCAAGGCAGAGGGTTATGAAATTTATCGTACGGACACAAGCAGCGGAACCTACAATATAGAAAAAGGGGATGGGGAAGAAGCATTCCAGAATGCAACGCTGGTCAAAACCATGAAAAAGCCCAAAAAGGCAGCCTTCAAAGATAATAAGCTGTCAAAAGGCATGACATATACCTATATTGTACGCGCATACCGTACTGTTAATAAGAACAAATACTATATCCAGGAAAGCATTAGTGTGCCGTTAACAGAGACGGAAGGGCTGGAAGTTTTAAATTCTTATTATACGGCAAAAGGGACCTATGTAGTAAATTGGAAGAAAATGACAGGTATTTCCGGATATAAAGTAGAAAAGCGTGATCCAAGGACTAACCAGTATGTGCCTTATAAGACATTAGGGAAAAGCAAAGCTTCTATTACTCTGCCTAACGTAGCGGCGGGGGCAGCAGCAGTGGAATACCGTATCCGTCCATATAAAGGCAGCCGGTATTATGACGGCTGGACAGTATCGGTAAGGGCTATGCTTCCGGCTGTGAAAAATGTAAAAGCAACTAAGACGGCTGAAGGCGTCAAGGTTACCTGGTCTGCGGTTTCAGGCGCTGAATATTATCAAGTATACCGTGCAAAGAAAGACTCTGCTACATACAATAAGACAACCAAAACGTATTCTCTGGGCGAAGGCGCAGAACTTGTATACGAGTCCAATTATACAGATACCAGCGCTGGCCTAAGCTTAGCGCCGGCATCAGGAGGGCCTTTGGGATATTACTACAGCAGCGCTGTTTGGAATGCTGTGGCTGACGGTAAATTTTATGAAAGGATTTCTTCCTATGAGACAGCGTCAATTAAAGGTACAAGCGTAGTTGATAAAACAGTAAAAGTAAAAGCTTTGGTTCCCAAAAGCGAAGATCCGGCATATAACAGCGCAGCCGATCCGGATAAGGGGGATTTTAAAGAATACCAGAAAAATGCGGATGGCTCCTTAAAGACAAAAGAGGTTGTAATGGTAGAAGGGCCGCAGGCAGGGAGCGAGTACTTCTATTTTGTAAGGGCGGTTGCAAAACCTGCAAACGGCGCTAACGCCAATTCAGATTATACATACAGCGTAGGCTATACCAAATCAGCCCATGTCGTATATACTGGCAAAGCAGCAGTAAAAAAAGCAAGCTCTTTTTCTGTCAGCAGCAAGAAAAAAGCGAATGTTACGGTTAAAATCAAGAAAGTAAAAGGCGTCAAAGGCTATGCTATTTACCGTTCCACCAAACAAGGCAAAGGCTATGTAAAGGTTGGGGCAACTACAAAAACAACTTACACCGATACCAATGTAGCAGGCGGCAAGACTTATTATTACAAAGTAGCAGCTTATAAACAAACCGAAAATGGAACGTTTATGTACTCCAAAATGTCGAAAGCCAAAAAAGTAAAAGTAAAGAAATAAAACGCGATAAAACTCCCCCAGAGACTTTAAAGCCAGTCTTTGGGGGAGTTTTTACTGATGGCTTAATGCGCTGTTGTGGTATTTTGGGGAAAATGTTACATCTTCCCCGAACCAGTCTGGCGGAATAAAAGAATCTGCTTCTTCTTTGGATTCAAACTCTACCTCCGCCATTACCAATGGCGCTAGTGTATCTAAAAATACATCCAGTTCTATTGTATATTTGTCCTGGTAGGGGATATGGTAACGGACTTTATGGATTAAAATACCGTCCGTTTTTTGGCGCAGGTGTTCATATGACGCCTTGGTCAGCGGAAGGTTGTACTCCTCGCGTACCATGAGCCCGCCGCTTTTGTATGTCAGGATATAATCGTCATTGGATTTGCGGATGCGTACAACCGGGGCGGTTGATAAATACCCCTGCTCAATTTCTTTTTTGGGATAATCCATATAGCCGTCTGGAAGCTTGGGGATTAAATATTTGCGCTCAATTTCCATGGCAGATTTTACCGGTATACAAGCTTCTGCTTTAAATCACAGACAGCGGAAGCGTCCTTGTAATATTCCACAATGGCAAGCGCAAAGTCAATCGCAGTCCCCATGCCGCGGCTGGTAATCACATTGCCGTCGGTTACAACCGTTTCTTCCAAAACCGAGGCGCCTGTCAGCTTATCTTCAAACCCTGGATGGCAGGCGGCCCGTTTACCCTTTAAAATCCCGGCAGCGCCAAGCACGGATGGCGCTGCGCAGATGGCGGCGACCAGTTTCCCTTTTTGGGCAAACGAACAAATAACAGAGTTTACGCCCTCATGCCCTCCCAGCTTTAAAGTGCCTGGCATACCGCCAGGGAGTATGGCGGCGTCATAGCTTTCTAAATCTGCTTCTTCAAACACCGTATCTGCTTCAAATTTGATTCCGTGCGAACCGGTTACGGTGCAAGTTTCGCCAATCGAAACCATATCAATTGCAATTCCGGCACGGCGCAGCACGTCGACGACTGTCAGGCCTTCGATTTCTTCACAGCCGTCTGCCATAAAAATAGCTGTTTTACCCATAAAAAACCTCCTAAATAAATTAATTTGCTTTAAAGAAGCGGGATACCGCTTTTTTTGCATTCTGCTGCCATTTCATCCGGCCAGAGCGAAGACTGCACTTCGCCAATATGCGCTTTCCGTAAAAAAAACATACAGATCCGCGACTGGCCAATCCCGCCGCCAACGGTAAACGGCAGCGTACCGTCAATAATTGCTTTTTGGAATGGCAGTCCGGCGCGTTCTGTACATCCTGCTTTTTCAAGCTGGGAAAGCAAAGCGTCCTTATCTACCCGGATTCCCATAGACGATAATTCCAGTGCAATATCCAAAACAGGGTAATAGATGACAATATCCGCATTAAGGGCCCAGTCATCGTAATCCGGTGCGCGCCCGTCATGGGGCTTGCCGTTTTTGAGCGTGTCTCCAATCTGCATAATGCAGACTGCCCCTTTTTCTTTACAGATGTGGTATTCCCGCTCCTTTGGCGTAAGTTTGGGGTATTTATCTTCCAGCTGTGCTGTCGTAATAAAAAAGATATCGTGCGGCAGGATTTCTTCTATATAATCATACTGGATAGACATATATTTTTCTGTTTTGCGCAGGCACGAATAAACAGTGCGTACTGTAGATTCTAGGAATTCAAGCGTACGGTCTTCTTTGCGGATTACCTTTTCCCAGTCCCATTGATCCACGAAAATAGAATGGATGTTGTCTGTTTCTTCGTCACGCCTGATTGCGTTCATATCTGTATAAATGCCTTCCCCTACAGTAAATCCATATTTTTGCAGCGCATAGCGTTTCCATTTTGCAAGGGAATGGACAACTTCTGCCTGTTTGCCGCCCTGCTCCTTAATGTCAAAGGAAACCGGGCGTTCTACGCCATTTAGGTTGTCGTTGAGCCCGGAAGCGGGATCTACGAAAAGAGGCGCAGATACGCGCGATAAATTAAGGCGCGAAGACAGCAGGTTTTGAAAAAAATCTTTTACCGTTTTAATCGCAATCTGCGTATCATGCAGGTTGAGGAAGGAACGGTAATTCTGAGGTATAATAATAGTTCCCATGGTTTTAACTCCTTTATGATGTTTGATAGTATGTATTGTAGCACACAGGGAGGTTTTTTCAATAAGAATGTGTGGAAAAAAATTCATCCAGCAAGGGAAAGAGCTTAGGGCTTCTGACTACATAGCTGAAATGGTTTTCTTCTGGCAGTATCTTTAGTATAGCGCCTGGAATAGAAGAGGCAATCCGCACAGTTTCACTTTTGCGGATCATATCTTTTGAGCCGGCGAGAATCAGAGAAGGGATGGCGATCCGCGACAGTTCTGACCGTGTAATGTGGGGTTCTGTCAGCATTAAGCGTATCAGCGGGTCCTTTTTCTTGAAATAAGCCATTTGCACAGAAAGCCTTGGGAAAAATTTAAAACCAGAAGGGGCAAGGTTTGCACCGCTTACAGCAAGGGCAGAGAACATGGCGGGATATTTGGCGGCTGCAATAAGGCCGGTGATGCCCCCGTCGCTAAAGCCGAAAAAAGCAGGCTTTACCAGCTCGAGCGCCTGGATGAATGCGGCGATATCCTCTGCCATATCGGCATAGTGGTATTCATGCGGCTTAGAGCTTTGGCCGTGGCCGCGGGTATCTAGGGCATATACGGTGTGCTTTTTGGAAAGTTCAGGGGCCAGTACATCAAAAATCTTATGTGTTTCCTTGTTCCCATGCGCTAAAATAACGGGGGAACCTTCTCCGGTTTTTTCGTAGTAAATAACTTGTCCGTTTAATTGGATATACATGTTTGGCTTTTAGGCCTCCTCCCTGTTTTTTTACAGTATAACATATATTTTTTTATTTTCATACCCAAACCTTGAACATTAAAAACCAAATATGTTACAATGGAATAACACGCAAAAGGGATGGTGGTGTGGTATGCCAAAAAAAGATATTCAAGTATGGGAAATCATCATAGAATCAATTGCCGCTGTGGCAGCGGTTGTTATCATTGCCTTGCAGCTTTACTACGGTTATATATACGAAAGCGGTATTGCCACTATGGTTTACCGCCTGCTGCCCCTTGTGCTTTTATATGCGGCTATGACCGTGCTGCAGATCTATCCGGAGTTTTTAAATGGGATGGGCAGTGAGCCGCTGCAGGGTATGGTCCGTGTGTATGCAGTCCGTATGGTAAGGAATATTAAGCTTCTGCTGGTATTTGGGATATTGCTGCCTTCTGCTGCAGATGTGCTTGGGATTTCTGTGGACGAGGCATATAGTTTGTTGGTTTTGGCTGGTATCCTTGGCAATATCGGGTACTATATCTTGCGGATTTATAAATATAATACAAAAAAGAAAGGAAGGTAATTAATATGGGACTGGATAGAAAAAAGGCATTTTTGGCGCTTCCAGCCGTGGTATTTGGTGCGGACTGGACGCTGAAACGCTACATAGAAAAGAACATGGAGACAGGGGAGGAAAAAGAGGTTTGCGGCGGCAGGCTGATTATACGGAAGCATTATAATGACGGGGCTGCATTCGGGCTTTTCGGCGCTTATCCCAAAGCGGTAGCGGCGGTACATGGGGGGCTTTTAGCGGCAGCAGCAGCCTGTTATGCCGTACTGCTTAGGGAAGAGGGTAAAAACAGCATTAAGATAGCCACAGGGCTGCTTTTGGGCGGCGGGTTCTGCAATTTCTGGGATCGCCTGACAAAGCAGCATGTCGTAGATTATATGTCTTTTAATGTCAAATGCAGCCGTCTGCGGAAGGTTGTGTTTAATTTGTCGGATTTGTTTGTTTTTGCCGGTGCAGTGATGAATTTGTTTTTTGTAAATCTGGCAAAGAAAAGGAAAAAAGAATAATAAGAAGGGCCTGCCGCTGGCAGGCCCTTTGTGCTTAATCATTTCCCGTTCCACTATCTTTATCCATAAATAATCAAATTAACGATAACATCATTATGAAAAAGGTACGTTGAATAGTTGCTGATTAAAGGGTGATATGTTTATTGTACCACGGTAACGTTAGTCGCCTGAGGTCCTTTTTCTCCGTCCACTACTTCAAACTCAACAGAAGCGCCTTCCTCTAAGGATTTAAAACCTTCCATGTTAAGCCCTGAATAATGAACGAATACGTCGTTGCCGGCTTCGTCTGATATGAAACCGTAGCCTTTCTGGTTGTTAAACCATTTTACTGTACCTTTGTTCATGAGCGTACCTCCAAATATTAAATTATGCAGCTAAATGCATGACGCAAGTATAGCATATGTTATCGTAAAAGTAAAGAAAAAATTGAAGTTTCTATGGTTACCCAGTTTTGCATCAATTACTTACTGTGCTACTGCATACTCATAATCAGCCATAAAATTGCTGACCCCGTCCATTGCCAGCTCCTTTGGATCGAGTGCGATTTCGCCGTCGCGTACTTTGTTGTAAGTAATCGGCATATATTGGTGCAGCATATTCATTGGTATGGGATATTCTTTTAGATTGGCAAATAATTTGTTCATTGCTTCGGTGACTACGGGCTGTCCGATATAATACCGTGCCCGGTCGGAAAAGCTGTATTTCCTGGCCAGCGCAAGCTGTTTTTCGTCGCCATGGTAATGCTTCTTCCAGTTGCCAGGCTCGTCCAGCATTGCTTTTTCGAGAACTTCGATAAAGTTTGCGCGTTTCTCCTTAGGCACCAGCTCTTTTTCCATCAGGCTCAAAGAAAACAGCGCTTCACGCAGCCCATATGTCAGCGCCGGGCCCACTTTTAAAATCGCAATGCCGTCTGTAACCATATTCTTTAAGCATTCTGCACTTTGGTAGTCAGTGGAGTGCCCTTCAAAGCAAACCTCCGGATAATCTGCTAAAGCGCCGCACAGCTTTGTTGCTGCATCGTGGTCATATAAGAATACCTGATCGTCGCCAAATTCCACACCTGGCTGTACTACGACCGCAATGACGTCATTCCAGCCGTCACCGATGCCGGATTCTTCAAATACACGCTTATAGGTGGCTACCGTATCGCGAAATGCGTCCGGGCTTGTTACTTCAAGCGTATCCTCTGCTTCCTGTGCGCCGCCTGGTATCGGGACTTCGCTGCCAATGACAAAAACAGGGCGGATAGCGTCCGGCTTTTCGGCCTTTAATTCCTCATAGCCGCGCATGGAAGCTTTATAAAGCTTTGCGCCACGCCGTGCGATTGTTTCTGTGGACAAAAGCCCTTCCGGATCGTCCGCCACCTTCATGCTTGTATCCAGGTGGATTTTGGTAAACCCTGCACGTGTAAACTGGTACACCAGTTCTTCAGAACGGCTCATTGCCTCTTTCTCCGGAAGATCCTGCCAGGTCAAAGGCCCCAGGTGGTCGCCGGCCAGGATAACCTGATGCTCCGGCAGGCCTTCCTTTGCAGCCATATCTAGTACCATTTTATAAAAGTCCTTTGGCAGCATTCCGGTGTAGCCGCCGTATTGGTTTACCTGGTTGGCAGTTGCTTCGATGAGTACCGGGGTATTCTGCTCCTTGGCGCGCCGCAGTGCGATTTCAAGTACCAGCGGGTTTGCAGAGCAATAGGATGGGATGCCGCATTTTTCCCCCGCCTTGCGCCGTTCCATCATTTCCTGTAATGCGTGTTTCATTTTAAATCCTCCTCTTTGTCTGGCTTATAGTTTGGCTTCGCCCATACAGTAAGTCTGGCGTACCTTGTAATCTGCTTCCAATACAACAATATCTGCATCCATCCCTACACGGATACTTCCCTTGCGGTTATCCACGCCAAGACAGCGGGCCGGGTTGATGGTACAGGAGTTAATGGCATAATTAAACGGGATTAACGCTTCTTCTACCAGGATGCGCAGGCCTTCGTTCAGCCGCAGCGTAGAGCCTGCCAGGCCGCCGGTAGAGGTCAGGTGTGCGCTTCCATCCGGATAAATCTCGATTTCATTGCCGCCGAAGATAAATTTGCTGCCTGCCGGGGACCCTTTTGCCATCAGTGCGTCGGATACCATAATCGAATAATCCGGACCCTTGGACATAAAGTAGTTGTTTAGGGCTGCCGGGGTAGAGTGGCGCCCGTCGCAGATAATTTCGCCAAACATTGTGCGCAGGCGGTAAGCGGCGCCAACAAGCCCGTTTGCACGGTGGTTAAACGGTGTCATGCCGTTATAAACGTGTGTCATGGAGCTTGCGCCGTGCGCATAGGCCATTACAGCCTGCTCGTATGTTGCCGCAGAATGGCCGATGCTGACTACAACTCCGTTATCTGTAAGGTAGCGGGTCAGGGCAAAATCGTCGTCCGTTTCCGTCGCCATGGTGATATAGCGGATATGGCCTTTTGCAGCATCCTGATACCGTTTGAACTGCTCGATCGTAGGCTTTACAATGTGCTGCTCCGGCTGCGCGCCCTTATATACCATGTCCAGGTAGGGCCCTTCAAAATGTATGCCTAAGATTTCTGCACCCTCATAGCCGTCTTCCATCACCTTTGCTACGTTGGCAACGGCCTTTGTCAGAACCTCCTCACTCTGCGTAATGGTCGTTGCAAGAAGCGCGGTCACACCTTCGTCCACTACATGCTTTGTCCAATAACGCAACCCCTCTTCATTAGCGTCGTTGGTGTCAAAGTTGTATGCCCCGTGGCAATGGATGTCTAGAAATCCGGGGACAATTCGCAGGTCGCCATAATCTGCGTCCGCTTCCTTGCTTCCGTAAGGCAGGATGTCCACGATTTTTCCGCCATCCATCTCAATCGCTGCCGGTACAAACTGGTCTGCAATCCATACTTTGTTGCTTTGAATTAACATTGTAAAAACTCCTCCTGTTCTTATTTTTAAATAGCTAAATAGCTGACTATAAAATCATTATAACACTCAAATAAGAAAAAAATTTGCAGATTTTGTGGAAATAATTGCCTATTTTAATGCTTGTATTGTTTTTTTCAGAAATTATAAGGTATAATTAAGAATAAAAATGTAAAAGGAGGTATTTACAGAGATGAACATTTTTGCTATTTCCCAGGATAAGATGCAGGAAACATCATCCGAATTCACATTGACAGAGATTAACCAGCAGCCTTCCACGTGGAAGAAGACCTGTGCCCAGATTGCAGAATGCAAGGATAAATTACAGGCATTTTTGGATCAGGTATTGAAACAGGATGATTTTGACGTGATTTTGACAGGGGCGGGTACAAGTGAATTTGTAGGCAACGCCCTGTACCCAGCGCTGACTGCAAAGTATGGTTTTAAGGTAAAATCCTATGCGACAACGGATATAGTGCCTTCGCCGGAGAGCTTTTTATCCCGTACTAAGCCGACTATCCTTGTCAGCTTTGGCCGTTCCGGCAATTCCCCAGAGTCTTTAGGGGCAGTCAATGCAGCGGAGGTTGTATGCCAGAATCTGTTCCATCTTTTTGTAACCTGTAACCATGAAGGGACGCTTTCTAAGCTGGCAGAAGAGCGTGATAACAGCTTTGCGTTAAACCTTACACCGGAGACACATGACAAGTCTTTTGCAATGACCTCCAGCTTTTCCAATATGTACCTTGCAACCTACCTTGCATTTAACTTAGACCGTCTAGACGAGATTACCGCAAAGGTAGAAAAAGTATGCGCAGCCGGTACGAATTTCTTGGACAGCCAATATCCGGTTGTACAGCAGATTGTAGACGAGTTTGCATTTAACCGCATCGTATACCTTGGGAATGAAGCATTAAAGGGTGTTTCCCAGGAGTCTGCGCTTAAGATGTTAGAGCTGACGGCTGGCCAGGTAGCTACAATGTATGACGGCCCGCTTGGGTTCCGCCACGGCCCCAAATCTGTCATCGACGACGGGACATTAACTGTCATTTATTTGAGTGACGATGCGTACCGCCGCAAATATGAGCTGGATCTGATCAAAGAGATGAGCCCGCAGAGGAAAAAGAACCGTATAGCCGCTGTAATGAACACCCCATGCGAGGAAGTAAAGGGGCTTGTGGATTATACGCTTGAATTTACAATTGGGGAAGCAATGGACAACATATTGCTTGGGCTGGATTATATTCTGTTCGCCCAGGCGCTTGCAACGCTCAAATCCCTTTCCCTTGGGATCACGCCGGACAATCCATGCCCGACAGGCGAAGTAAACCGTGTGGTAAAAGGTGTAACCTTATACCCATATGAACTGGCATAAAAGCTTTAAACAGGAGGTAGGATAGTATGGTAGGTTTGTTAATTACAGGGCATGGCCATTTTGCAACGGGCCTGGGGTCAAGCTTAGAGCTGATTACCGGCAATACAGAGCATATTGTCTATGTGGATTTTGAAGAAAGCCATTCAACAGAGGTGTTGACAGAAAATTTAAATAAAGGGTTTGATGAATTAAAGGATTGTGACGGTGTCCTTGTACTTTCCGATTTAGCGGGCGGTTCGCCGTTTAAGTGCTCTGTGGAGTGCAAATATGCGCGTGCCGGCCAGAAGATTGAAGTAGTATCAGGCTCTAACCTGGCGATGTTAATTGAAGCGTCTATGGCGATTGACGATTATGATTCTCCATTGGAATTTGCGGAAGAGATGATCGCTTCCGGGAAAGATGCAATTGTCCGTTTTGAGCTGGAAGAGCGTGCCAGTGAGGATAATTCAGAAGAGGACGGGATCTAAATTATGAGTAGTATCAATTGGGAAGTAGTTGGCTGGACTTGTATTACATTAGCGGTTCTATTTGGGATAATCGGCACGATTGTCGCTATTATTTCCGCTAGGAATGTACGAAAGCGCCGGGAAGCCCTGGGCGAAGTGCATACGGAGCTTAAAATCGGCAGCCAGGTGATGTTTGCCGGAGGGATTTATGGAAAGGTCGTAGGAATTGAAGAAGAAACGGTAAATGTAGAGGTGGCAAAAAGTACGGTCATTAAGATTTCCCGGTATGCTATTCAGGCCTTTGTGGATTCTGAAACTAAATAATAAAACGCTGCGGCAGTGCGAATGCATGAGCCGCAGCGTTTTTATTTGGGGTTGATGGCCTGGCCTGCTCCCGTCACAACGCCTTTTTACTGCATTTTATACAATGTCTTGGAATACTCGCTTGGCGCAATATGGTACTTTTGCGTAAATGCCCTGGAAAAATAATGGATGGAACTAAATCCAAGCTTCAAAGCAATCTCACTAATGGTATACCGGTTCTCGCAGATAAGCTGCCTGCTCTTTTCCAGCTTCAGGTCGTTAATGTATTTCTTTGGCGGCTGGTTTAAGTTCTCCTTAAACAGTGCCTGGAGGGAAGAACGTGACAGGGAGAATTTCTGGCAGATCTCCGCAATTGTAATTGGTTCGTGGATCGTATCATGGATATACGCAAGGATCTTGTTTAAAATTTCATCCTGGTAGTACTGCCTTGCCCCGGTGACGGGATGCTCGTCCTTCTGCTCAATAAACTGGGCCTGGAAAAGGCGCAGGATCGTTTCCTGGAGCAGGCAGAGCATCAGGCTGTCTGCATAAGGTACCTGCGAAGAGCTTTCCATAATAAATGACTTGATCAGGGTATAGATTTTTTTGTCGTGGTGGAACACTTGGTTAATCAGCGGCTCATAGTAGGTATCTTCTGCATTCTGGGCAGGCTTCATGTCAAATATTATGGTGACATAGGAGCAGGAGCTTCCTTCTGGAATGTGCTGGGTATGGAACTGGCGCGGCCCGTAAATGATTAGCTCCTTCTCTTTTAGTTCGTAGGTTTTACCATCCACCTCTGTGAGCAGGCTTCCCCAGTCCACATAAGTCAGTTCAAAAAATGAATGCGTTTCCCCTTTGAAACGGTATCCCGAATTGCGGATGGAGTAGTAGTAGCCTAAAATCTCGTTGATCTGGACACGGGGGAGGATCCTGGTGAAAGTATAGGGCGGCATGATACTTTTGACGGCAAAGGAGTACGACGGTGTTGTGATAACTTTATACGTGACGTTAGGTGTAATTGCTATCAGCGTAAAATAAATATCAGGGTTAATACGCACCATCCGGTGGACGGCAAATGCTTCCATTATCTCCGCTTGGGGCTCCATGCCTACAATAAGCGCCGCCAGACCGCTTTGTATCTCGATGCAGACCTCGCAGTTAAAATGGTAGAACTGGCTGACGTTTGGCTTGTTGGTGGCCTGCCAGTTCTGGCTGATTAAATCAGTGTGCCCAAGATGAATGGGCTGCTCATAGACAGAGCCGTATTTTTTGAATTCGATATTGGATGTTTTTAGCTGCATACAACACCTCCAGTAAAACCTATTATATAAAATTTTTCGTGGAATGTCTACAAATAAAAAACGAGAAATTACAAAAAAGTGATAAATTTATGCAAAGATCCATTGTTTAAAATAAGATATTATAGTATTACTTAACATAATAACCAATTTGTTCATATTGGGTAAAAGGAGGAAATGAAAAAATGAACAAAAAGTACCAGGCAAAGAGATTTGCAAAAAAGGCAACTGCGCTGGCCACTGTGTTTGGGATGGCAGCCTCTTTGATACCTGCAGTGCCGATGCAGGTAAAAGCGGAGGACTTTGCGGGAACACTGACAGAGGTCAAAGCAGTTGAAGTCGACAAGACGGACAAGAACATTGTATGGGTGACCTTTAACGGCGACATCAAAGGAAAGCTTACATTTTTGGACGACGGGATTTTCCGTTACAATGTAGACCCGTCTGGGGAATTCGCCAAATATGCGACGCCCAGACAAGGAACGCATGTGGGAAGGATCCAGCAGTATCCGGATGAATCGGAGAACTACTCCCATCCGGAAGCGGCAGTTACCGAAGCGGACGGAAATATAACAATTACAAGCGGCGGTGTTTCGGTTGTCTTTGACAAAGATACGGCGCTTATGTCGATCAAAAAAGGCAATAAGACCGTTATGGAAGAGAAAGAACCCCTTATATTGGAAGAAGGCAGGAACGTACAGACATTAAAGAAACGGGACGGTGAAAACTTCTATGGCGGCGGTATGCAGAACGGACGTTTTGTACATACTGGAGAATCCATTAATATCGTAAATGAAGGGAAGTGGGTTGACGGCAACGTAACCTCTCCGAACCCGTTTTATTACACTACGGACGGATATGGCGTGCTGCGTAATACATTCCATGACGGGTTTTATAATTTCGGCAAGGCAGAAGCGGATACAGTTGAGGCGGTTCATGATTCCGAGAGTGAATTTGACGCGTATTACTTTGTGGCAAAATCAGACGACGGAAGAAAAGTAACGCAGGAGATTTTACAGGAGTTCTATAAAGTAACCGGTAATCCGGTGCTGCTGCCGGAATATGCATATTATGTAGGGCATTTGAATGCATATAACCGCGATTCCTGGTCAGATGAATCTGGTAGTAAGGCATGGACGGTGAAAGGGACGGATCCGGCAGACAGCGAAGGTACGACGACATACGAAAGCGGTATGGCTGCCGGCTATGTATTAGAACCGGGTATGCACTCGGAGAGCTTAAACGGGGAAGGGCCGAAAGCAGAAACCAAAGGGACGTTTCCGGATAACGTAGATACCCCGTATGAATATTCCGCAAGGAAGGTCATTGACAATTATCTGGCATATGATATGCCGTTGGGATTCTTCCTTCCGAATGACGGCTATGGCGCAGGTTATGGGCAGAACGGTTACTATCAGACTGGGGGCGTGAATCAGGACGGAAGCAGCAGCCCGGAACGAATTGCAGCCGTAGATGCAAACGTGGGGAACTTAAAGGATTTTGCCGATTATGCGGCTTCTAAGGGTGTGGCAACCGGGCTTTGGACACAGAGCTACCTGGTGCCGGATTCAAATCCGAATACAGAGTGGCATTTACTGCGCGATTTTAGGAAAGAGGTCGGCGCGGGTGTTACGACATTAAAGACGGACGTTGCATGGGTCGGCGACGGTTATTCCATGCAGCTTGACGGCGTAAAGACCGCATATGATGTGGCTACATCGGTAGTGAATACACGTCCGAATATTATATCCTTGTGCGGATGGGCGGGTTCGCACCGTTACAACGGCATCTGGTCCGGTGATCAGACGGGCGGTAACTGGGAATATATCCGCTTCCATATCCCGACCTTTATCGGCTGCTCCTTAAGCGGAAACCCGAACGTAGGAAGCGACATGGACGGTATCTTTGGCGGCGATGCAGTGCTTGCTACCAGGGATTACCAGTGGAAGACATTTACACAGCTGATGCTGAATATGGACGGCTGGGGTTCTTATGTGAAAGCGCCGTATACATTTGGTGATCCGTATACCGGAATTAGCCGTATGTACTTAAAGCTGAAAAGTACATTGATGCCGTATCTGTATACATCGGCGTATGCTGCATCTAATATTGATACGGGCAACGATGATACTGGGCTTCCGATGATCCGTGCGATGCACTTAGAGTATCCGGAAGATGATTATGCGTACAGTAAAGAAATGCAGTATCAGTATATGTTCGGCGGTAGCGTACTGGTTGCTCCGATTTACCAGAATACTGCTGCAGACGAAAACGGCAACGATATCCGTAACAGGATTTATCTGCCAGATCCCGACCAAATTTGGGTAGATTTCCTTACCGGGGAACAGTATCGCGGCGGACAGATCTTAAATAACTACGATGCCCCGCTCTGGAAGCTGCCGGCATTTGTAAAGAATGGTGCAATCATTCCACAGTATGAAGCGAACAACAGTGCATACCAGATCAAAAAAGAGAACAGGATTGTAGAATTCTGGCCGGAAGGTGAGACGGCATACACAGCGGTAGAGGATGACGGTTCTTATTTGAAAAACGATATGACGCCAGATGATGATTACGGCGTAATTGACAATATTTCTTATGGGCCGCACGTATCGACCAGATATACCTCTAAGGTAGAAGGTACAAAAGCAACTTTAACAGCAGAGAAATCCACGGGCACCTATAACGGATACAAAAAAGACAAGAATACAACATTTGTCGTACATGTTTCCAAAGAGCCGACAGGCATTGTTGCCAAAAACGGCGACAGCGCGCTGACAGCAGAAAAAGCTGCTTCCAAAGAGGCATTTGATCAAGCAGTACCGGAAGCGGGAAAGGCAGTATGGTTCTATGACGCAGCTCCGGCTATCGAAACCTATGCGTCAGAGAAAGAAACGGCATTTAAGGAAATGGTAGCTAATGTAAAGGTTGCTCCGAAGCTGTATGTAAAATTTGCGCAGGCAGATGCACAGGCAGCAGCCCAGACGCTAGTTATCGAAGGGTTTGAAAATGACGGCAAGCTTTCTGCAAATCAGGAAAACAGCGAACTGAGCGTTCCGGATATGACGGAAGACGTAGAAGCAAAAACACCGACAAGCATTAAAGTGGATTGGGAAAAAGTAGAAGGCGCAACCAGCTATGAACTGATGCTTGACGGCAAGGTGAATATAGTCGGAGATGTTTCAAGCTTTACCTATGCGGATTTAAAATATGATACTTATTATACGTTCCAGATCCGCTCCAGAAATGCGGACGGATACTCGGCATGGAGCGAGGAGCAGAGGTTTAAGACAGACTTAGATCCATGGCGCAATACGCCGGATCCGGTGGATATCCAGTGGACAGGGCAGATTTGGGGAGCCCATACGCCGGATCTTGCGTTTGATAAAGTATTCCAGGAAGGATCGGATGGCTTCCATTCCAACTACGGCGGAGTAAATGAACTGCTTACCGTAGATTATGGGAAAATCTATAACGTAGAGAAGATTGAATATTATCCGCGTACTGACGGCGGTGACGGATCCGTAAAGAAAATGCGGCTTGAGATCAGCTTAGACGGCAAGCATTGGAAAAAGGTAGGAGAATTCAGCTGGGAAATAGGGACTGGAATTGATGCCAAAATAATGGAAGTAAACCAGGCAGTCCGTTTCGCGCGCTTTACGGCGCTGGAGTCGGTAAGCGTATTCTTCGCGGCAAGCGAAATTAAGATGTGTACGGTAGAAGGTGACAAGGGTGTTGCCACCGGAAGTACAAACGGAAATACGGAAGTTACAGAAGGCGATTATACGAATATGAAGAATTACCTTGGTACATCCGTAAAAGACGGCAGCAACTTCACGGATCAGATCCAGAAACGCCATGGTGATTTGAACGACAATGGCTATTATGATGTATACGATTATTCATATACGATGTTCCAGTTAAACGGAGGCACACAGCAGAATCAGAAGTTAAGCGGCGCGTCATTCGTTTCCACAAGCAAACAAAACGTAGAGGCGGGAGATACATTTACTGTTACATATGATGTAAAGAGTGCGTCAGGCGTAAATGCACTCGGACAGATTCTTCCTTATGATCCGAACAAAGTTGAGCTTGTATCAGTTAAGGCGTCCGACGCGATTAAGCAGATGGAAAATTTGTGCGTAAATAAGGTGTATGAAGACGGTACGGCATATGTTAATATCGCATATGCGAATAAGGGCAATCAGGAGTTATACAAAGGGACAGATTCTCTGGTAACAGTTACCATGAAGGCTAAGGAAGACATTTCCACAGATGATTCCGAAGTACTGGAGCTGCACGGCCTTATCTTAATTGGGGCAGACTATACAACGAACGGAGAAATCTTAGAAGATCCGGTTGCATTGACAAAGCAGTTTGGAAGAAGTGACTTTAATATCACTATGACAAATGAAAAACTGCCGACCGACGACGGGACCAACGTGGCCAGGCTGATCCAGTGGGCAAAAGATTATGCGCATCTGGGATACGGCTATGACATGCTGTTTAACGGAAAATATGATCGTGAATTTGAATTCTTATGGGACAACGAAGACAACTATGTAGACGGCAAGCTGCCGGATTATGTGACCTTGCCGGTTACCATGCACTTTGCTTTGGAAGAACCGGAAGAAATGGGCAAGTTTGTTGTGTACAATTCCTCAAAAGGGAATGGGTTTGCAACCGTTGCAAGCGCACGGGCAAACTACACGGACGGTACCTATAAAGAAGAAGAAATTGCATTAACCGAGGCACAGCAGGTAAACAATGCAGCATTTACGTTCAAAGATGCATTTGTACCGAATAAAAAGGTAAAGAGCGTTGATATTACCATTAAGAAAGCAATTGACGCATCGGGCGCAGATACAACAAATATGCTGACATTGGCAGAAGTTGCCGCATTTGGAAGGGAATTTACATCAGAAGAAGAGCAGGCCGCGGTGTTGTTTAAAACAGATGAATTTACTGTTGCTATGACCAATGCAGAATTGACGTCAGATGACGGGACGAATGTAGAGAGACTGATTCAGCAGAAGAAGTATGACGGTTTATTTAATGGGAATAAGACGGGCCGTGAATTTGAATTCCTGTGGGATAATGAGGATAACTGGGATGAAACCGGGTCGCTTCCCTCTTATGTTACATTGCCATTAACGCTTCATTTTACATTGGAGCATAAAGAGCCGGTTAGCAATTTGATTGTACATAATGCCAATAAGGGCAACGGGTTTGTAACAAAGGCAACGGCCAGGGTAAATTATGCGGACGGCACATCTGCAGAGAAGACAATAGAGCTTGCTTCCGAAGAACAGGTTGATTATGCACCGTTTGTATTTAAAGACCTGTTTAATGAGAAGGAAAAGGCAGTGAGCGTAGACGTCACACTGCAGAAAGCGATTACCAGTGCGGGCAGGGAAACATTGAAGATGCTGACCTTATCTGAGATTGAATTGTTTAAAGGCGATGCATCTTATGAAGATGCAATGAACATTTTGAAAGATACTGCTGTAAAAGCATCTGAAGCGTCTAAAGAGGCTCAGAAAGCGGCTGAAGCGGCACAGCAGTTGGCAGAAGCGGCACGGGAGGAAGCAGAAGCAGCCGAATCCAGGGCGGCGGAAGCGGAAAGAAAATCCGTAGCAGCACAGGAAGCTGCAGAAGCAGCAAAACGTGACGCGCAGACAGCAGCGGCAGCGGCAGGGCAGGATAAGGATGCCGCTGAGCAGGCAGCACAACGCGCACAGACAGCCCAACAGGCTGCAGATCAGGCAAAGAGAGATGCGGAAACGGCAAAATCTGACGCGGAGATATCCCTGAGGGCAGCAGAAACAGCCCGGCTGCGGGCAGAGTCTGCTAAGGGAGAAGCAGAAGTAGCAAAAACAGCGGCAGAAACAGCCAGAAGGCTGGCAGAAGAACATGCAGAAGATGCAAACGCAGCGAAAGCAGAAGCAGAAGCAGCGAAAAAACGTGCGGAAGCAGCCAGGGATGAAGCAGAAGCAGCCAGGAATGATGTTGAAACAGCCAAGGCAGAAGCAGAAGCATCCAGGCTGAAAGCGAGCATTGCAGCAGATTCCGCAGCTTCACAGGCAGAATTGGCCAAGACATTGGCAGATTCAGCCAAGTTATATGCCCAAAGGGCAGAGGCTGCCAGGGATCGGGCAGAAGAAGCCGCTAAGAAGGTAGAGGAAGCTTTAAGGGCAGCGGAAGAATTAGTGAAAAAAGCCCAGGCAGACGCAGATGCAAAGATTGCCAAGATGCAGGCAATGTTCGAAAAAGAGCGTTTCAGCAGTAAGAAAGTTAGCCTTAAGAGCGTTAAAGGCCAGGCTGGCAAAATAAAACTGACCTGGAAGACAGTAAGTAAGGCAAACGGATATGAAATATCATATTCTGTAAATTCCAGCATGAAGGGCCAGAAAAAAGTAACGGTCAAAGGCGGCTCTAAGATAACTAAAACACTAGCAAAGCTGAAATCCAACAAGAATTACTATGTTCGCGTAAGGGCATATAAGAAGATTGGGGATCAGAAAGTATATACCAAGTACAGTGCAAAGAAGAAAGTACATGTAAACTAACAGCAATTCAAAAACCGCTATGGGATTTTCCTATAGCGGTTTTTTAGTACTCATTATCTAATATGTGCCCTTAGCTATTGAATACACCTCAGGCAGTAAATAATTGCAAAAAAATCAGCATAATACCGAAACATATTATGGTTTTCAAATATTCATTGACAGATCCTATAAAAATAAACCAAAAAATTATAAAAAAATATGTAAATAGATAAATAATAAATGGAAAAATATGGTATGATAATACCATCATGCATAATGTCAATGCAAAAAAGGAGGAAAACAATGAACAAAAAGAACCAGGCAAAAAAATTTGCCAAAAAAGCGACTGCTTTGGCCACTGTGTTTGGAATGGCAGCTTCTTTGATACCTGCTGTGCCGATGCAGGTAAAAGCGGCTGAGTTTGCCGGAAAGCTCACAGAAGTCAAATCAGTTGAAGTTGACAAAGACAACCAGAACATTGTATGGGTAACGTTTAACGATGCTGTGAAGGGGAAACTGACATTTCTCGACGACGGGATTTTCCGTTACAATGTAGATCCGTCAGGGGAGTTTTCCAAGTATGCCACACCAAACAACAACAATCATAAGGGAAGGATCCAGCAGTATCCGGACGAGTCAAGCGCGTATGCGCACCCTGCTGCAGAAGTTACGGACGCGGACGGCTTTTTTACCGTAACAAGCGGCGGCGTTTCGGTTGTGTTTGACAAAGATACGGCCAGGATGTCGGTAAAACAGGGCGATAAGACTGTGATGGAAGAAACGGATTCCCTGACGATCCGGTCAAATTCTACCGTCCAGACCTTAAAGAAACAGGATAGCGAGAATTTTTATGGAGGCGGTACGCAGAACGGCCGTTTTGTACATACCGGGGAATCCATCAAAATTGCAATTGACAACGCCTGGGTAGACGGCTGCGTGTCATCTCCGAACCCGTTCTATTATACAACCGAGGGATATGGTGTTTTGCGCAACACATTCAAGACAGGTGAATATGACTTTGGCCGCGCCAATGAAGATATGGTAAAAGCAACCCATTCCGACGGTGAATTTGACGCATATTACTTCGTGTCGGATGCTGAGGACGCAAGGGGCGTTACGCAGGAAATTTTACAGGAATACTACAAGGTAACTGGTAATCCTGCCCTGGCGCCGGAATATTCCTTTTATGTAGGGCATCTGAATGCTTACAATCGTGACGCCTGGTCGGATACGTCGACGTCGGGCAGTAAGAGATGGACAATAAAAGGAACCGATCCGGCAGACAGCGAAGGGATAAGTACGTTTGAAACGGGAATGAGTGATAAATTTGTGCTTTCGGACGGACAAAAGTCAGAAAGCTTAAACGGTACAGGGCCTACTGTAGCATTGGATAATTATCCGGATGTAGAAACGCCGTATGAATATTCTGCACGGGCGGTGATCGATCAGTACCAGAGCTTTGACATGCCTTTGGGATATTTCCTGCCGAATGACGGCTATGGCGCAGGTTACGGCCAGAATGGCTATTGGATGACAGGCGGTGTAAACCCGGACGGCAGCAGCTCTGATGATAGGCTCGCGGCGGTTGACGCAAACGTAGAAAACTTAAGGGAATTTGCGGCATATGCAAAAGAAAAAGGGGTAGAAACAGGTCTTTGGACACAGAGCTACCTTGTACCGGACTCCAATCCGAATACCGAATGGCATCGCCTGCGTGATTTCCGAAAAGAAGTCGGCGCAGGAGTAACAACGCTGAAGACGGACGTGGCGTGGGTAGGCAACGGCTATTCCATGCAGCTTGACGGCGTGAAAACGGCATATGATATTGCAACGGAGGTATCCGGTGTCCGCCCGAATATTATTTCCTTAGACGGCTGGGCTGGTTCGCAGCGTTATAACGGAATCTGGACAGGCGATCAGACAGGCGGTAAATGGGAGTACATCCGTTTCCATATCCCGACTTATATCGGTACCTCCCTTGCCGGAAATCCGAACGTAGGGAGCGATATGGACGGTATTTTTGGCGGAAGCGCTTTGATTTCTACCAGGGATTACCAGTGGAAGACGTTCACCCAGTCCATGCTGAACATGGACGGCTGGGGCGCCTATGCAAAAATGCCGTATACATTCGGTGATCCGTATACCGGAATCAGCCGTATGTATTTAAAGATTAAATCACAGTTAATGCCGTATCTGTATACAACGGCATATTCATCCTCTAATATTGAAGTGGGCAATGAGGACGCCGGGCTTCCGATGATCCGTGCCATGCACTTAGAGTTCCCGGATGATGATTATGCATACAGCAAGAATATGCAGTACCAGTATATGTACGGCAAAAACGTATTGGTAGCTCCGGTTTACCAGGATACCAATGCCAAAGAAAACGGAGACGATGTAAGGGATAATATTTATCTGCCGGACGACAAAGCGGTGTGGGTGGATTTCTTTACCGGCAAACAGTACCAGGGCGGGCAGATCTTAAATAATTATGACGCCCCGCTTTGGAAGCTTCCGGTATTTGTAAAGAACGGCGCTATCATTCCGCAGTACGAAGCAAATAACTCTCCGTCTGAAATTAATAAGGCAAACCGGATTGTAGAATTCTGGCCGGAAGGCGAAACGGATTATACGGCGGTAGAAGACGACGGTATGTTTGTTGAGAACAATATGACCAACGACGATGAATACGGCGTAATTGAAAACGTATCCTACGGCAGCCGCGTAACAACCAGATATACTTCCAAAGTAGAAGGCGGTAAGGCTACTCTGACCGCAGAGAAATCAACCGGCGCCTACGAGGGATACAATCAGAACAAAAACACAACGTTTGTTGTGCATGTTACCAAGAAACCGGAAAGCATAACGGCAAGCAACGGTGCAAGCCAGCTTACGGCAACGGAAGCGGCTACAAAAGCTGCATTTGACGAAGCGGTTCCGGAAGCAGGCAAAGCAGTATGGTTCTATGATGCCGAGCCGAAGATCGAAACGTTTGCATCCGAAGATCCGGAAAAAGAAGTGAAATTTAAAGAAATGATGGCTAACGTTAAAGTTGCACCGAAGCTTTATGTGAAGCTGGCTGCAGCAGACGCTCAGGCAGTAGCCCAGACAGTTGTTGTAAACGGGTTTGAAAACGACGGGAAGCTTCCGGCAGATAAACCAAACAGCAATTTGACTGCTCCTGTGCTGGCCGACAATACAGAAGCCAAGACGCCGACCAGTATCACGGTAGACTGGGAAGCAGTAGAGGGGGCAACCTCATATGACCTGATGGTTGACGGCAGGTTCAATACCGTCGACGGCGATGCGTTAAGCTTTACTTACAGGGATTTAGACTATGCTTCCGAGCATACCTTCCAGATCCGTTCCAGGAATGCGGAAGGCTATTCGGAATGGAGCGAAGAGTATACATTTGTATCCGCTGAGGATCCGTGGCGGAATACGCCAGTACCCAAAAAGATTACATGGCCAGGCGGTTTATATGGAAGCCATACTGCGAACCTGGCATTTGACCAGATATTCCAAACAAGCGATGGTGGATTCCATTCAGACGATAAGGCGATCGGAGTTCCGTTGACTGTAGAATATGATAAGGCGTACCGTCTTGATAAAATTGAGTATTATCCGAGAGACGATGGCGGAAATGGAACTGTAACCAAGATGAAGCTGGAAACCAGCCTTGACGGCGTCCACTGGAAAGAAGCAGGCGTATATGACTGGAACAGAGACAATTTAATGAAAACGATGGAGCTGAAAGATACGGCGGCACGTTTTATCCGGTTTACGGCTCTGGCATCTCTTGGTAACTTTTTCTCGGCAAGTGAAATTAAGGTATATAAAAAAGACGGAAGCACAGGGTTTGCAGTCGGAAGTACAAACTTCAATGAAACTGTAGAAGAGGCCGATAAAACAAATATGATGAATTACCTTGGCGGCTGTACATATGACGAACTCTTTGTTGCACAAATCAAGAATCGACAAGGTGATATTAATGCAAACAACATTTACGATGTATATGATTATGCATTTACCATGTTCCAGTTAGAAGGCGGTACAAAGAAAAAGGCTAAAGTAGGCGGTAAGTCAACATTTGAAGTCAGCGCAGAGCAGGTGGCGGCAGATGAAACATTTACAGTAGATTTCAAGACACAAAATGCTGCCGGCGTAAACGCACTGGGACAGGTGATTACATACGATCCAAGCAAAGTGGAATTTGTATCTGTAAAGGGCGCAGAAGCCATTGCACAGATGGTTGACATGTGTGCCAATAAGGTCTATACGGACCAAGGATTTGCATATGCTAATATTGCGTATGTAAATGAAGGAAATAAGGACTTATACAAAGGCAGCGGTACGGTAGTAACGCTTACCATGAGGGCAAAAGAAGATATCTCCACCAGCGACACAGACGTATTGGGTCTGCATGGGCTGATCCTGATTGGGCCAAATTACGACACAAACGGGGAAATTGGACAGGAACCGGTTGAATTGGTTCGGCAATTCTCAGTTGATGATTTTGATATCACAATGACAAATGAGAAATTACCAACCGACGACGGTACAAATGTAGAGAAGCTGATCCAGGGCGGAAGCGCTGCAAGCTTTGAAACATTGTTTGACGGGTCTATCGACCGTGACTTTGAGCTTTTGTGGGATGTTGACAGCAATCACGATGAAAATGGCAACCTTCCAGAATATGTTACATTGCCGATGACGATGCATTTTACATTGAAAGAGCCGGCGGAGATAGGCAGGTTTACCGTATACAATGCGAATAAGGCGAATGGGTATGTCACAGCTGCAAGCGCAAAAGTAAATTATACGGACGGGACCTTTAAAGAAAAAGATATCAGATTAAAAGGCAGCCAGCAGACAAATAACGCTGCATTTACCTTTGAAGATATTTTTGTTGCAGGGAAAAAAGTAGAAAGCGTTGATGTGACAATCCAAGAAGCGATTGCACAGGGCGGCCAGAAAACAACAAAAATGATGACGCTGGCAGAAGTGGAAGTAGTAGGAAGGAATTCTTCAGAAGTAATCCCGGTTCCAGATAAGATTGCAAGGGATCGGTTTGATATCACAATGACCAATGCAGAATTAAAAACAGACGATGGAGACAATGTAACAAAACTGATTCAGCAGGAAAGCTATGATGGACTGTTTGATGAAGAGCTTGGCCGTGATTTTGAATTTAAGTGGGATAATGAAGAAAACTGGGAAGGCAATGGATATTTGCCGTCTTATGTAACATTGCCAGTAACGATGCATTTTACGATGAAAGAGCCGACAGGCGTAAACAAGCTGATTGTGCACAATGCCAACAAAGGGAATGGTTTTGTAACGAGCGCAACGGCAACTGCTGTTTATACAGACGGCACATTTGAAAGCCAGACGATTACATTAAGTAAGAAACAGCAGGTAGATAATGCAGTATTTGAGTTTGAAGATGCCTTTGCAGCAGGGAAAGCAATCGAACGCGTTGATGTGACCTTTAATAAGGCGATTACGCAAGAGGGTGAAGAAATTTCCAACATGCTGACTTTGGCGGAAATTGAACTGATGGAACAGGAAATAGAATTTACGAAATATACAAAGAACGAGTTTTCTGTTACAATGACAAATGCAGAGCTGACAGAAGATGATGGCACAAACGTAACCAAGCTGATCCAGCAGGGGAATTACGAGGGGTTATTTAACGGAACAAAGACAGACCGTGGCTTTGAATTCCTGTGGGATATAGGCGATAACTATGATCCGGAAACCGGCAAGCTGCCATCCTATGTAACGCTTCCGCTTACCATGCATTTTGCATTGAATACTCCTGACACGGTAAGCAACCTGATTGTTTACAATGCAAATAAGGGCAATGGTTTTGTAACGGCTGTTAGCGCAACCGTTCATTACGAAGACGGTACGTCTGCAGAAAAAGAAATTGAACTGTCTAGTGAAGAGCAGGTGAACTATGCAGCGTTTGCATTTGGGGATATGTTCAACTGGAACAAGAAAGTAACAAATATTGATGTGACCTTTATGAAAGCGCTTGGCGGCGGCAGTGAAGTTACCAATATGCTGACATTGGCAGAAATTGAATTGTGTAAAGGTAACAAGTTAGACGATGCTTTGATGAAAGAGCTTGCAGAAACTGCCCATAAGGCGGCTGTAAGCGCGGAAGCGGCGCAGAAGGCAGCCGAGCAGGAAGCGAAAACAGCGCAGGAAGCGGCAGAGAAAGCGCAGGAAGTAGCAGAGAAAGCAAAACAGGATGCTGAGGATGCCATCCGTACAGCCCAAACGGCACAGCAAGGCGCTGAGGCTGCGCAAGCAGAGGCAGAAGCTGCAGAAGGCAGGGCAAATGATGCAGCGGATAGAGCAGCAGCTGCCCAGACAGCAGCAGAGAAGGCGAAGGAAGACGCAGAAGCAGTTCTGTCAGCAATAGGCGGGGAAACGGAAGAAGCGAAACAGGCAGCTCAGAGAGCAGAAGCTGCCCAGACAGCGGCAGAACAGGCCAAAGAGGATGCTGAAACGGCAAAGGGAATTGCTTATACAGCAAAGGCTGCAGCAGAAGCAGCAAAGACAGCAGCCGAATCGGCAAGGAATGAAGCTCAAACAGCACAGAGTAAGGCCGAAGAAGCTCAGGGCAAGGCGGAAGAAGCTCAGGGCAAGGCAGAAACTGCGAAAACAGCAGCAGAAACAGCAAGGAATGAAGCGGTAACCGCTAAGGATGCAGCAGAAACAGCAAGGGATTTAGCAAACGGCTATGCAACAGACGCTGAAACAGCGAAAAGAGCTGCAGAAGAGGCCCGCAAACAGGCAGTAGCAGCCCAAGGCAAGGCGGAAGAAGCCCAGGCTGAGGCGGAAGCAGCTAAGAGGTTGGCTGTATCAGAAAAAGACCAGGCAGTGGCAGCGAAAGAAAGCGCCCAGGCAGCAAGGGATGCGGCTGTTAATGCAAAGAGCGAAGTAGAAGCAGCAAAGAATGATGCGGCAGAATCCAGAAGAAAAGCGGAAGCAGCGGCAGAATCTGCAAAAGCGCAGGTGATTGTGGCCCAGTCAGCAGCAGATACGGCTAAGTTATACGCAGAGAAAGCGGAAGCAATCAAACGGCAGACAGAAGAAACTGCCCGCAAGGTTGAGGAAGCATTAAAAGAAGCAAACGAACTTCTTAAGAAAGCCCAGGCAGAAGCAGACGCAAGGCTTGCAGAAATGCAGAAAGCAATCAAAGCAGAAGCGGATGCCAAAATGGCAGAAATGCAAACTATGCTGAACCAGGAGAAGTTTAAAAACTCAAAAGTTAAATTAACCGTAAAAGCCCAGACCAAAAAAGCAAAACTGAGCTGGAAGCCGATCAAAGGGGCTGACGGATATGAAATCACATATTCCTTAAAGTCCACTATGAAAAATAAAAAGAAAGTTAATGTTAAAGGCGGTAGCAAGATAGACAAGACATTGACGAATCTGAAATCTGGGAAAACCTATTATGTACGCATCAAGGCATATAAAAAAGTAGGGGATAAGAAAATTTACACCAAAGTTAGTGCGAAAAAGCAAGTACGTGTAAAATAAGAAATAGGGAATAAGAAAAACCGCTGTGGGAGAGATCCTGCAGCGGTTTTTTGTGGATGCTGGCAATTTTTTTCGGGTAATTTTGATAATGATATAATATATCCATTTTTAAATTTATTAATAAAAAAACGCAAAAAGAGTATTTGTTCAATATTGATAAAATTTAAATATTTATATATAATTTTAGTGTAATTTATATAATAAATAAATATTTAAAAAACAGGAGGGAGAAATATGTACAAAAAATGGATGTCATCAGTAATTGTTTTTGCCCTTGCAATATCGCAGATGTCAAATGTATCTGCTGCGGGGATGCCAAAAAACAGCGGGGGTTCCAAAGATAGCCAGAAAGAAAAAGTAGAAAAAGAGAAACAGGAATTGCTTGCAGAAGCGGCAGGCTATCATGACCAGTTTATTGTTAGGTTTTCGGATTCCGATCCGGATGCCTCTGAAATGGAAGGCCATGCACAAGCAGCATTTGCACAGGCTTATCATCAAAAGGCTGCGCAGGCGGAGGCTGTAAGCGCCGAAATAGAAGACGAAAGCGAGCAGCAGGAATTTGCCCGCGCTTTGGATATGGGGGTATCTGCTGTGGCCGAAGCAAAAACAGAAGGAGTGGAGATGGAGCAGGCTTTTGGGGGATATGAGGTAATAAAGCTGCCGGAAAAGGTTTCTCCAGATGTTTTTGTGGAGGAGTTTTTACAGGAAACAGGGGATGCTGTAGCATATATACAGCCTGATTATATAGTAAGCCTGGCGTCAGAGACCGGAGAAGGCGATTTAGGGCAAGAGCAGGGCAGCGGTTTGGAAGAGATGGACTCTACGCAAGAATCGGACGTTGAGCAGGAAGAGGAAAAATCAGAAATGCCTTCTGCACCACAGGGGAACATATTAGAGCGTGAAGCAGATTTACAGGAAGCATGGAAGCATTCCGATGGAGCAGGCATTACCGTAGCTCTGCTGGATACAGGCGTAGATACTTCACACCCCGATTTGGCCGGGCACATGCTCACAGGCTATGATTTTATCAATGGCCGGGAAGAAGTGTATGATGCAGGACTTGGTATGGAGCAGGCGCACGGGACGCATATGGCAGGTATTATTGCACAGTCAGCGCCAGGGGCGCAGATATTGCCATTAAAGGTATTTGAATATGGCAATGCATATACCAGCGATATCCTGGATGCAATTGCATTTGCCCAAGAACAGGGGGCGTCTGTTGTAAATATGAGCTTTGGGTGCACGGACAATAACCAGGCGCTTAGGCAAGCAATGGAAGAATCTGAGATGTTTTTTGTATGTGCTGCAGGGAACCACCGTAAGGATTTGGGGGAAACGCCAATCTACCCGGCAGCGTTTGACCTGGAAAATAGTATCAGCGTAGCGGCGCTCAACCAAGATCTTGGAATTGCATATTTTTCCAACTATGGGGAAGAAGCAGACATTGCGGCATGGGGCCGCGACGTGTACAGCACATTCCCAGGCGGGGAGCATGGGGAAATGGACGGGACAAGCATGGCGGCAGGCTATGTGTCTGCGGCAGCGGCCATAGCGGCATCATCCGGCGTTGAAACTGACGGGTTAAAGGGACGGTTAAAAGAGACAGCGGATAGGATAAGCTGCCTGGACGGAAAGGTTTCGGACGGCAATAAGCTTAGCTTTTCCGGCGCAGCCTATGGCGTGGTAAAAGAAGGGGTGGCAGAGGTCGCGCCAAAAGAGGATTTGGACGAGACATATGAGCTGATGTCGCCGAAGGAAAAGCTGGAGCTGTTTAGTGCGAAGAAAAATATTGCGGTTGCAGCCAGTGGAATGCAGGGTGTGGCGTTAAAAGAAGATGGGACGGTATGGGTCTGGGGATATATGTTGACTGGTACACCGTTGGATGAAAATGTGACGTCTAGTTATGAACCTGTTAAAATGCCAGGGTTAGAGGATATTGTCGCTATTTCAGGAGGCAACAGGCATTGCCTGGCTTTGACAAGAGATGGCAAAGTATATGCCTGGGGGTTAAATTCTGATGGCCAGCTTGGCAATGGGACAACTAATAACAGCAGGCTGCCAGTCCGTGCGACAACATATTCGGCAATTAAAAGTATTTCTGCTGGGAGAAATCATTCTTTGGCTGTGTCGGAAAGTGGCGGAATATATGCATGGGGAGGAAATAGTTGTGGACAGCTGGGTGACGCATCGCAATCTACAAAATGGCAGCCTCTTCCTAACCCATTTTTAAATGACGAAATCGTAGAGGTTTCAGCTGGCTATGAAGATAGTATGGCTCTAACCAAAGGCGGGGAAGTTTTAGTTTGGGGAAGAAATGTACCAGAGGATAGCAATATGGGAACAACAAACAGGATGCCATCTCCGATGAATTTTGAACATAAGGTGAAGAAATTTTCGACAGCTTATTATGGGATTATGAAGTATATGATTACGGAAGGGGATGGAGCTATTTGGGGATGGAAGGTTAGCTGGGACGGATACGAGGGAACAGGAGATACTATTTCAAGTTTATGGGACGTCCATCTTATAACTGGTCCAAATGAAAATGATTTAAAAGGTATGGTAGATATATCGTCCGGATTTGGTAGTACACTGGCGCTTCGGCAGGATGGGACAGTTTGGGGATGGGGATTAAATGCAAATGGTGAACTGGGGATTGGAAGTACCAGTTCTGTAAGTGTACCTACTATGATGCATCGTGATGTTAAAGCAGTTGCTGTGGGGGAGAGTTTTTCTCTGATGCTGAAAAATGATGGTACGATCGTTGCTGCTGGAAGCAATAATTCTGGAGAATGTGGGCAAAAAAAATATATAAAAGAATGTCTCTACCCAACAGAAGTAGCCGTCGGTGAAAACTTGTCCTTTAACACGGCACATGCCATGACTTTGGATGAAACTATAAATGGGGAGCTTGCTAATAACAACCAGTGCCGTTATTATTCTTTTGTTCCTTCTAAAACGGGTTTCTATAGCTTTGAAGGCATAACAAATTATGATTTTTATGGTGCATTATATAATGAGGAAAAAGAACGGATTGCATTTAACGATAATGGTAATGGCGCGGGTGAGAGTACGAATAAACTAGATTTTTATATTCAGCATAAACTATCTGCCGGCAAGACGTATTATTTAATGGTGTGTTCTCAGGGGGCAAATTATTCAGGGCCATTTGCAGTTAAAGTAAAGTATGTGGATGATTATGTAAATGTTATAGAAGGAGCAGAAGAGATTCTGCTTGGAGAAGATAAAACATGCAATATTGATTATGGTGGAGATATTGATGTGTTCTGTTTTGTACCTAAAAGGACAGCGATATACACATTTGAGACAGTTAGTGATTTTGATACATATGGAAAATTGTACAATGCTGCTGGGACAGAGATTGCCTACAATGATGACGGCAAGCTACAGGGTGAAAGTACTAACAGGCTGGATTTTTATATAAAACACTCGCTGGTAGCCAACCAAACTTATTATATTGCCGTAAAAGCATATTCTGCTTCAAAAACGGGATCCCTTGTTTTAAAAGTAAAGGAGAGCCAGGACGATTATGGAAACCAGATAGCATCGGCGTTTAATATCACAGATCAGTATAAAACAGAAGGTGTAATTAATTATATTGGTGATAAAGATGTATTTGCTTTTACTTCACATGAAAGTGGAACGTATATTTTTTCTACAGCAGGAAACGTTAATTTAGATGGGACTTTGCATATTAACGTGATAGGAGCTCCTGAGATGTTAGTTGCAATCCCTACATATGTAGGGAATAATATTAAATTTCAAGTGGCTTTAAAAGCAAATGAAACCTGTTATCTTTTACTTCATAATAAGGATACATCCATATCAAGCCTGGGAGCGTACCAGGTTTATGTGGAAACTCCACTGACAGTTACAGTAGAATAGGGGGTTACGGATATGAGGAAATTGAAATTAGCGATAAGTTTTTTTGGGTTATTTTTAGGGATAGGCTTTTTAAATTGTCTTCCAGTTGCAGCTACAGATATCAAATCCGAAGAGCCAATAGCTTATGAAGATAACTGCACAGGTGAAATTCCACCTACTCAGCAAGAGCTAAAATGGATGGAAGATAACATGGTATATACGGCAGGTTCAAGTTTGAATTCATTGGGCTTAGAAAGAGTTAATGAAGAGTGTAGAGAACAGGGCATAGAGCAGCTTGACGGTAGTATGGCTGTAGAATTTGGCGAGGAAGCAATTACAGAAGGAGAGACAAAACGGTTCAAAAGTATCCGCGAACAGTTTCCAGCACAGGCATTGCCGTCCTCAGTTGACAACATGAACGCTGAGGAAACCAAAAACTATTTTCCGCCTATCGTAAGCCAGATAGGAAACTCGTGTGCAGCATATTCAACAACATACTATATTATGACATATATGAATGCTATGGCAAAAGGGTATAATGTTAAAACGGATCCTTCTAAAATTTTATCTCCCAGGTTTACCTATAATTTGGGGAATCAAGGAATGGATGGAGGAATGGGCGGAACGACGGGATTTGCAGTTGCCCTAAAACATGGATGCCCTACAATCAACGATTTCCCGATATCCGGAAGCAACCAGCATACGGCATGGCCTACAACAGAAGCCGTTTGGAGGAATGCTCTGGATAATAAAATGAAAGAAAGCGGTTTTGGGTATATTGGCTCTCAAAATGCACAGAGTCCAGTGAAGAACAATCATGACGGAATTTAAGGACAATAAAAACGTATCTGGCAAATGGATATCTTTTAAAAATGGGGACGTATTTCCGTAGCTGGAAATGGAAGAAGAGTCAGGGGACAAGTGAAGATGTTTGTATTGCGGTAGATGGTACATTAGGTTCTCATGGAATGACAGTCGTGGGTTATGATGATGATATCTGGGTTGATATCAATGGAAATGGAGTGAAAGAAGACGGAGAACAGGGGGCTTTTAAGATAGTAAATTCGCATGGCAGCAACTGGAAAGGAAAAGGCTGGGCTTGGTTTGCATACGATGCATTAAATGCAGTTTCATCTGTACCAGATGCGCCCGTTTATGATGCAAGGAGACAGGGGTGGTTTAATAACACATTTTATTGGGTAACAGCCTATGAATCCTACACGCCAATTCTGACTTCAGAATCTACAATCAATACAAACCAGAGGAATCAGATAAGCGTTATGTTAGGCGAATCGGCTACATCGGCATCTCTGCCCTCGGCTACATGGACACCCTATATATTTAACAGCAATGGCGGCGCCTTTAGTGTCGATGGGTCAACTACGGCTTCCAGCGCGACAATTGTGCTTGACTATACAGATATCATTAAAAATATTGATTTAAGTAAGGCAGGGATAACGAAATGGTATTTGAGATATAAAGGTTCTGGTGCGACATTTTCCAACATGTATGTCACAGATGAAACAAGGAATACTTCCTATAGCTTAACAGGCACATATACAAACGGGGCATATACCTATAAATATAAACAGCTATCCCTGCCAAGTATTGTAAACGCCGGGAAACAATGGAATTTAACATTTAATTGGCCGCTAAAATCCGCTACTGTTACAAAACAGAATATATTTATTCGGGATACAAAAAATAATAATGTAAATAATACTTTGAAACTAAATTCTGATGAAAAAACAGTAACTGTAGATGCGCCACAGGGAGGTTATCTTCCGGGAAAGCGTTACAATATGAATATTACAAGCAATGTAAGGACAAAAGGTGGCAATGGCTTGTCAAGCCCTTCGGTATTTGAATTTATTGTAAAATAAGAAGCTTTTAGAAACCGCTCTGGTAAAAATACCAGGGTGGTTTCCATTTTCTGGCCACTTTTTTAACAGTCCTTATAAGTTTCTAATGAAAAATCATAAAAAAATATAAAAATATATAAACACAAAGCCGGAAAATATGTTATGATAATAACATGATGCATATTGTTTATGCAAAAAAAAGGAGGAAAAGAATGAGCAAACTGAAACAGGCAAGAAAATTTGCCAAAAAAGCTACAGCGCTTGCCACTGTGTTCGGAATGGCTGCTTCTTTGATCCCTGCAGTGCCAATGCAGGCGAAAGCGGCAGATTTTACCGGCCAGCTCACAGAGGTAAAGTCAGTTGAAGTCGACAGAACCAACAAGAATATTGTCATGGTAACCTTCAACAACAATGTAAAAGGTAAGATTACCTTCTTAGAAGACGGAATCTTCCGTTACAACGTAGATCCTTCGGGACAATTTTCAAAGTACGCGGCTCCAAATGATACAAATCACAAGGGAAGGATTCCGCAGTATCCGGATGAATCCAGTAAATATTCTCATCCGGAAGCAGCTGTTACCAGCAGCGAAGACGCGTTTACCGTAAAAAGCGGTGACGTTTCCATTATCTTTGATAAGGCTACGGCTAAGATGACAATCAAAGAAAACAATGAAACGGTAATGGAAGAAGAAGCGGCGCTTACACTTTCTGCAGGAGGTACAGCCCAGACGATAAAGAAACGAAATGGCGAGAATTTCTACGGAGGCGGTACGCAGAACGGCCGGTTTGTACATACCGGAGAGGTTATTTCAATCGCGAACCAGGGCTGGACAGATGGGGGGGTAGCATCTCCGAACCCATTCTATTATTCCACCAGCGGCTATGGGGTTTTGCGTAATACATTTAAAATGGGAAATTATGATTTTGCAAAATCAAATCCGGACGCAGTAGTAACAACCCATAACAGTGAAAATGAATTTGACGCCTATTATTTTGTAGCCAAGCCGGGCAACGGCAGGGAAGTAACTCAGGAAATCCTGCAGGATTATTATAAAGTAACGGGTAATCCTGCGCTTGCACCGGAATATTCATTTTATTTAGGGCATTTGAATGCGTATAATCGGGATGCATGGTCAGAAACACGTCCTGATTCCAGCACGCTTCCGCCTGATTCCGGAATTAAAGGGTGGACGATTAAGGGAACGGATTCATCATCCAGTGCAGGCACAACCCTATGGGAAGCGGGAATGGATGATGAATTTGTGCTTCAGGATGGTATGATGTCAGAAAGCTTAAACGGGACCAAGCCTACAGTAGCGATTGATAATTATCCGAATGTAACAACACCGCGTGAATATTCTGCACGGGCAGTCATTGATCAATATATACAATATGATATGCCTCTGGGATATTTCCTGCCAAACGATGGTTATGGCGCAGGTTACGGACAGAATGGCTATTGGAAGACAGGCGGTGTAAATGCGGATGGCAGCAGCACTCCTGAAAGGATTGCGGCAGTTGATGCAAACGTACAAAACTTAAAGGAATTTGCGACATATGCGAAAGGAAAAGGGGTGGAGACAGGTCTTTGGACACAGAGCTACCTTGTACCGGACTCCAATCCGGCTACCGAATGGCATCGTTTGCGTGACTTTAGAAAAGAAGTAAAAGCGGGTGTTACCACCTTAAAGACCGACGTGGCATGGGTTGGTCCGGGGTATTCCATGCAGCTTGACGGTGTAAAGACCGCTTATGATATTGCGACGGAAGAGTCCGGGGTACGTCCAAATATCGTTTCTTTATGCGGCTGGGCAGGCTCGCAGCGTTATAATGGGATTTGGACAGGAGACCAGTACGGCGGTGACTGGGAATATATCCGTTTCCACATTCCGACCTATATCGGTACTTCCCTTAGCGGAAACCCGAACGTAGGAAGCGATATGGATGGGATCTTTGGCGGAAGTCCGCTGATTACGGTCAGGGATTATCAGTGGAAAACCTTTACGCAGTCCATGCTGAATATGGACGGCTGGGGAGCGTATGCTAAGATGCCGTATACATTCGGCGATCCGTATACCGGAATCAACCGTATGTATTTAAAGATTAAATCACAGCTGATGCCATATTTATATACGACGGCATATTCGGCGTCTAATATCGACGTGGGCAACAACGATACCGGACTTCCGATGGTTCGCGCCATGCACTTAGAGTATCCGGACGAACCATATGCATACGGCAAGTCTATGCAGTATCAGTATATGTATGGCAAAAATGTTCTGGTAGCTCCGGTATATCAGGATACAGATGCAGACGAAATCGGCAACGATGTGAGGGATAATATCTTCCTTCCGGGCAGGGATAATATATGGATCGATTTCTTTACCGGAAAACAGTATAAAGGCGGACAGAATTTAAGCGGCTTTGACGCTCCTGTCTGGAAACTTCCGGTATTTGTAAAGAACGGTGCGATTATCCCGCAGTACGAAGCCAATAACAATCCCAATGAAATTAATAAAGCAAACAGGATTGTGGAATTCTGGCCGGCAGGAAATTCCGATTACACGGCAGTGGAAGACGATGGTAAAGTGGTTCGGAATCAGACAGAAGAAGATCCGGATTACGGAATAATTGATAATGTTTCTTATGGTACGAATGTGAAAACCAAATATACTTCCAGTGTAAACGGTGAAAAAGCTGTTTTGAAAGCAGAGAAATCAACAGGAAGCTATACCGGTTATAATAAGGATAAGAACACGACGTTTGTCGTACATGTTTCAAAAGAGCCTACCAGTATTGTAGCGAAAAACGGCACAAGCACACTGACTGCTCAGAAAGCAGCATCCAAGGATGCGTTTGATAAAACGACGCCGCAGGCAGGTCAGGCAGTATGGTTCTATGATGCGAATCCGAAGATTGAAACCTTTGCTTCCGATAAAGAAACACAGTTTAAAGCAATGGTAGAAAATGTAAAAGTGGCGCCGAAGCTTTACGTTAAATTTGCAACGGTAGACGCACAGGCTGCGGATCAGACATTGGAAATCAATGGTTTTGAAAACAAAGGAGAATTTCCGGTTGATACGGAGAATAAAGATTTAGCAGTGCCGGTGCTTACAGAGGACGAAGATGCAAAGACCGCGACAAGCATTTCCGTGAACTGGACAGAGGTAGAAGGCGCAGAATCTTATGAATTATTGATTGACGGTGTTTTGAATACGGTAGGAGCAGTGTTAAGCTATACACACACAGAGCTTGCATATGCATCCTCCCATACCTATCAGGTGCGCGCAAGGAACGCAGAAGGTTATTCTGCATGGAGCGACGAGCAGACATTCACATCGGATGATGATCCGTGGAAGGATACGCCAGATCCGATCAAAATTACCTGGACAGGTTCTTTATATAACAGCCAGGGACCGAATTTAGCATTCGATAAAATATTCCAGGGTGGTGATGCCGGATTCCATTCAGGCGGAAACGATATGGGTAAAACTTTGACCGTAGAGTATGCAAAAGCATACAAACTGGACAAAATTGAATATTACCCAAGAGGTGACGCCGGAAACGGAACGGTGACAAAAATGAAACTGGAAACAAGCCTTGACGGTGTTCATTGGAAGGAAGAAGGAACATACGACTGGAACCGGGATGCATCAGCTAAAATTATGAATCTGAATTCAGCAGCCCGTTTTATCCGGTTTACACCGCTTGCTTCTCATGGGAATCCTGCAAACTCCTTCTTCTCCGCAAGAGAAATTAAAGTATGCAAAGCGCCAAATTCCAAAGGCTTTGCCGTAGGAAGCACGCTGGGCAATGAAGAAGTGCAGGAAGGCGATTATCAGAACTTAAAACAGTATAAGGGCAGCAGCAAAAAAGATACTATCTTTGAAACCCAGGTTCGTCAGGGAAGCGGCGATGTCAATATGAACGGTTATTATGATGCATATGATTACGCGTTTACCATGTTCCAGTTAGATGGCGGAACGAAAAAAACAGGGTCAGTTGGAGGAACCTCGACGGTAACTGCAAGCAAGGAGCAGGTAGCGGAAGGTGAAGAATTTACACTTGCATTCCAGGTGTCAGGGGCAGGGAACGTAAATGCACTGGGTCAGATTATCGCATATGATCCGAGCAAAGTAGAGTATGTTTCTGTAGAAAGAGCTTCTGCAATTTCTCAGATGGAGGACTTGACCGTCAATAAAGTATATGAAGACGGTACTGCTTTTGTAAACATCGCTTTTGCCAACAGAGGCGATAAAGCTTTATACAGTGGAAGCGACACATTGGTTACACTTAAAATGAGGGCTAAAAAGACCATCTCTACAAGTGATGAAAATGTAATTACCCCATATGGTTTAGTTTTAATTGGACCAGACTATAGTACGAATGGGGAGATTGCATCCGATCCGATAACAGTTATCAGGCAATACACACAGGATGATTTTGATATTACAATGACAAATGCGGAATTAACGGAAGACGATGGAACGAATGTAACAAGGTTAATTCAGCAGAAGAAATATGACGGATTATTTAATGGAGCATATGGTACCAGTGACAATCGTGATTTTGAGTTCCTTTGGGATGTCGAAGACAATCATGTGCCAGGTACAGAAAAATTACCGGCATATGTGACATTGCCTTTAACAATGAATTTGAAATTAAAAACCCCAGGCACTGTAGGCAAGCTTATTGTCCACAATGCGAACAAGGGAAATGGTTTTGTTACATCTGTAAAAGCAAAGGTTAACTATGAGGATGAAACATTCGAAGAAAAAACCATTACATTGGAAAGCAATGTAAACTTTGCAACATTTACATTTGAAGATATTTTCACACCAGTGAAGAATGTTGAAAGTGTAGATTTGACATTTTTGAAGGCAATCGACAGCAGCGATGCAGAAGTAACAAATATGCTGACATTGTCAGAAATCGAAGTATTTGAAGCGGAACCAGTTGATCCGGAAGATCCTCCAATTGGCCCAAATGATCCGGATCCGGAAAATCCATTAGCTCCAGGCAAGAAATATGCCCAGAATGATTTTAACCTTACCATAACAAATGATGAAATGCCAACAGATGAAGATGGAAATAATGTACAGACGTTAATCAATCAGAAGAGCTTTGACGGATTATTTGACGGCTCTATTGGGCGTGATTTCGAGCTTCTGTGGAACATTGAAACCAACTGGGTAGACGGCAAGCTTCCATCTTACATTAAGGTGCCGTTTACGATCCATTTAGGATTTAAAGAATCTGCACCGGTTAGCCAGATTGCCGTATATAATGCCAACAGGGCCAACGGCTATGTGACTGCAATCAGCGCAAAGGTAAATTATGCAGACGGGACATCTACCAAAGAGCGTATCCGCAAACTGGAAGGCGATGATCATACGCAGTACCCGAATAACCACGCTTTTGTACTCAAATATGCTGAGGACAAAGATGTAGCAAGTATTGATATTACGGTATTACGTGCAATTGTAGGGGACACAGGCGAGATAACTAAAAATATGACAACTCTTGCAGAAATCGAAGTGTCTGGTGTTTTCAGCAATCAGGAACTTTTAGACAAAATTGAAGAGTACAGCAATGTAACGAATCCGGATGAGCTTTATACAACGGCAACCTGGGAGAAATTCCAGACAGAACTTGAAAAATTAAATGGCCTGACAGACAGCAAAGACCAGGCGGCAGTTGACAAAGCAGTTGCTGACGCGGACAAAGCTTATAAGGCATTAAAGACCAACCGCTCCGACCTTGAATCCGAGTACAACAAACGGAAAGATTTAAGCAATGAAGACGGAAGATTCACAAAAGAAAGCTTTGAAAAATTCCAGGCAGAATTGAAAAAAGCAGAAGAGCTGCTTGGCAACGAGGCATCAACAGGTACTGCGTGCAAAGCAGCAAAAGAAGCATTGGCAGCAGCATTCCAGGCATTGGTACAGCTGGATCGTTCTGCGCTTCTGGAAAAAATCAGCGAATATGAAGTGCTGACAAATGAAGACGGCGCATATACGGCGGCTAGCTGGGATGCGTTCCAGAAAGCAATCAAGGATGCAAGGGGAGTATTAGAGAGCTTAGACGCAACCCAGGCTCAGATTGATGCTGCAGTACCGGCATTAACAGCTGCATTTGAGGCGTTGGTATTGAACCGTACCGTTGTGGAAACGGAAGTAAAGAAATTTGAAGCAATCCAGAATACAGACAATAGCTATACAGCTGAAAGCTGGAGCGTATTCCAGGCAGCATTAAAACGTGCTCAGGATACTTTAGCAGATCCGAATGCTACCCCTGCTGCAATCAATGAAGCATTTGCAGGCTTGCAGACTGCTTTCCAGGCATTAAAGAAAGCTGACAGCGGCATTGTACAGCCTCCGGCTCCAGATCCGGCTAAAGAGCTCAAAAAAGGAGATAAGGTAGTAAGCGGCGGCGTACAGTACAAGGTACTCAACGCATCGAAAAAGACAGCAGTAGCTGCCAAGATTGACAGCAAGAGCAAGAATGCTAAGTCCATCACGATCAAGGCAACCGTCACAATTAAAGGCGTAAGCTGCAAGGTAACAGAGATTTCTACAGGCGCATTTAAGAATGCAAAGAACCTCTCCTCTGTAACCATCGGCAAGAATGTCAAGACTATCGGCAAGAATGCATTTAATGGCTGCACGAAGTTAAGCAAAGTGACCTTTAAAGGAACGAGTGTTCCGGCTATCAAAACTGGCGCATTCAAAAAGACCAAATCCGGCATGACCGTAAAGGTTCCGAAGAAGATGACGAAAGCAAAACGCAGGCAGCTGAGCAAAAAGATGGCAAGCACAGGCGCTAAGAAGCTGAAATTGAAATAAGAACAGTATATACCCGAAAGGGGCAGGTGTTTCACCTGCCCCTTTTTTGAAACAAAAACTTAACAATTAAAACGATAAAAAAACTGGAAAACACCCGCAGGATATTATATAATAGATCCACAGTACAAAGAAATACAAAGCAGTAATGTCACAGGAGGATAAGAATGTCTGTAATAAGTGAATTGATTCGCAGTGAATCAGATGGAACAATCAGCTTTGGGGATTACAGTTTATCCGTCAAAGCCAAGCGCGAGAATTTTGAACATGCCGGCGACTTGTATAAAGTAAAGACTTTTCAGCAAATTACAAAGCTGGAACGCAACGGCATGTTTGTGTACGAATCTGTACCGGGGACGGCCGTGACCGGGTTCCGGGCAACTGACGAAGCGGTATCATTTCAGGTAGAAGGCCCGGATGATGCGCAGATTACACTGGAGCTGGAAGCAGGTACGGAATATAATATTACAATTAACGGGACACAGGCAGGCGTGATGAAGACCAACCTCGGCGGCAAGCTAAGCTTAAGCGTCGAGCTCGACGGGAACGGCAGCGTTACCGTAGGGATTTCCAGGAAATAACAAAACAGGCTGCATCAGGAAGAATGTGCGTTGCACATTCTTCTTTTCAAGTTAGGAGCACATATGGCAAAAGCGAGAATAGTATATTATTGTCAGTCCTGCGGCACGGAATCGGCAAAATGGATGGGGCAGTGCCCGTCCTGCAAAGAGTGGAACACTTTCGTAGAAGAGGCCATGCCGGAAAAGCGCGGTGCAAAAGCCGCTGCCTATTCTGGGCATAAAGTAAAAGCAACCAAGCTAAAAGATATAGAAGCGTCAGAGGAGGGGCGGGTTTCAACCGGGATGGCAGAGCTTGACCGTGTATTGGGCGGCGGCATCGTGCCCGGCTCCATGATATTGGTAGGCGGCGATCCAGGCATTGGTAAATCTACGCTGCTATTGCAGGTGTGCCGGAACCTGGCAGGCCAAAACAGGGATGTCCTCTATATTTCCGGAGAGGAATCCTTACAGCAGATTAAAATACGTGCACAACGCATCGGACAGTTCGGCGATACCCTCTCCTTACTTTGCGAAACTAATTTAGACGCAATTGACGCCATCGTAAGGGACGAACAGCCGCAGGTTGTTGTCATAGATTCTATACAGACGATGTACAACGAAAACATTGCGTCCGCCCCCGGCAGCGTATCACAGGTCAGGGAATCCACCGGAAGCCTGATGGCGCTTGCAAAGGGGCTTGGAGTCGCCGTTTTTGTTATCGGCCATGTCACCAAAGAGGGCGTTGTGGCAGGCCCGCGCGTCTTAGAGCACATGGTAGACACCGTGCTGTATTTTGAAGGCGACCGCCATGCCGCATACCGCATCCTGCGCGGCGTAAAAAACCGTTTCGGTTCGACAAATGAAATCGGCGTTTTTGAAATGTGTTCCGGCGGCTTACGGGAAGTGGAAAATCCTTCCGAATTCATGTTAGGCGGTAAACCGGAAGGCGCAAGCGGTTCCGTTGTTGCCTGCTCTATCGAAGGGAGCAGGCCAATCCTGTTGGAAGTACAGGCGCTCGTCTGCCACAGCAATTTCGGGATGCCGCGGCGCACGGCAGCCGGTACAGATTTTAACCGGGTCAACCTTTTAATGGCAGTACTGGAAAAGCGGGTTGGGCTAAAAATGGGAAACTGCGATGCCTATGTCAACATTGCCGGGGGGATTAAAATGAACGAGCCGGCGATTGATCTGGGGATTGTGCTTGCCCTGGTATCCAGCTACAAAAACCGGGCAATTGACGAAAATACAATCTGTTTTGGTGAAATTGGGCTCAGTGGGGAGGTACGCGCCGTACATATGGCAGAACAGAGGGTTTTGGAGGCAAAAAAACTGGGGTTTACAGCGTGCGTGCTGCCGGAAGCAAGCAGGGCGGCATTGCATGGGATTGACGGAATACGGCTGATTGGGGTGAAAAGCGTAAAAGACGCGATTGATCTGGCAATATAGCAACCGCTGTCATATATGTTTCATATATGTTTTTGTTTCTTTTCAAAACAGAAACGAAAAAAAGCTTGCAAAAACTTTAAAATCCCGTATCATATAAAGTAGGAACTCTAAAGAAAGAAAAGAGGAAATGCAGATGCCAATCAAAAAGAGAAAAACAGAACTTATGCAGGCTGTATCAGCGCTGAAAGAGGCTGACTATTCCAAAGAACCGGAACTGCGGGCAATGTACAGAAGGCTTACGGACGGAAGGCGGCAGTTTGCTGAGGTTTTTGAGAAGAACATCAAAGCAGTGATGCAGATCAGCTCACTGGATCTGGTGATGCAGCATCAGACAGAACGGATAAACGATATCTCCCACAAGGTTTCAAAGGCGGCAGAGACTATTTTCGGGACTTCCGCAGGGGATTCTTCCAACCGCCATGAGGAGATGACCAATAATATTCTAAAGGTATCGGAAGAGACGGATGAGGTTTACCAGAGGATCGAAAAGGGCCAGGAGGAGCTGACGGATATTAAAAACCTGTCCGACCAGACCATTTCCGCGTCACGCGAAATGCAAAAGGACATGGATGAGCTGACCCGTATTATCAATCACATGAACGCGGTTATTTCAGGTATAGATTCCATATCGCTTCAGACCAATCTGCTGGCGCTTAACGCTTCCGTAGAAGCCGCAAGAGCAGGAGAGGTCGGAAAAGGATTTGCCGTTGTGGCAAGCGAGATCCGGGATCTGGCAGAAGAAACACAGAAATTGACCGGCGACATGCGTTCCTTTGTGGAGAACATGAAAAACGCGTCCCAGAAAAGCGTCAGCAGCTCCACCGGCACGGTCACGTCCCTGGTTTCCATGGCGGATAAGATTAAAAACGTTTGGGAATTAAATAACGAGAGCCAGGAGCACGTATCAAAGGTTAACGAATCGGTCAGCTCTATTGCAGCCGTCAGCGAAGAAATCAGCAGTTCTATGACGGAGATGGAGAATCAGCTGCAGGACAGCACCGAATTTATGAAGACGGTAGGCGAAGAGTTAAAGCAGGCTGCCGAACCGGTTGTCGATATCGAAAAAATACTGGACGAAACCGTCAAAAAAATGGGCGGCATGGCAAAAGACGCATTCTACCATTTAGAAAACCGGGAATTTGCCAGTTATGTGAGCAATGCGATCTCTTCCCACAACGCTTGGTTGGGCAATCTGCGTAAAATGGTCACCCAGAAAAAAGTGATACCGCTGCAGCTGGATGCGTCCAAATGCGGCTTCGGCCATTTTTACTACGCCATGACACCGGATATTCCGGGCGTTCTGCCGATTTGGGAGGGGCTTGGTGCAAAACACCGGAAGTTCCATACATATGGAGCGGCGGCCATCAGCGCCATCAATGGCGGCCGTTTTGCGGAAGCAGAGAAAGTGTACCGGGAAGCAGAAGCGTATTCCCGGGAGCTAATCTCGGATTTGGAGCGGATTTTGCAGCTTGCAGAAGGATAAACAGGAGTATAAAAAGCGGTGCAGGCGCCGGTCAGCTGGTGCCTGCACCGCTTCTTGTAAAAAAAATTCAAAAAAATCAAAAAAAGTGTTGACAGACCCGAAACTCTGTGGTAATCTAATATAGCTGTCGCGGAAAACGACACAAAAACAGAAAATGCACATTGAGAACTGAACAGTGGAATAACCTTGAAAGATTC
>QXXL01000147.1 GCA_009911505.1 Lachnospiraceae bacterium
ACACCTTATACAGAAAAATAAAGTGCGCAGTTAGATTTGCTGTATTTCTAACTTACACACTTTATTTTACACTCCCCTGCTTTTCTTCTCTTACGATAATTGGTAAGCTGTTCTCCATATAAGACAATCAGCTGATTCAACACCTGAGCCAAGTTCCGGTATCTCTGCGTCCATTTTTTGACTACATTTTCACTGGCAAGGTACAGCATCTTTTCGAGTGCTGCATCACTTGGAAATACACTTTTGGTTTTCGTGACCTTCCGGTATTGACGATTCACTCCCTCTATTATTAGCTGAACCAAAGGGAAAATCAGCCTCTCCCACAGCCTGTAAAACCAGTTCATAAGTTCCATCCGGTGAAACTGACGTGTCTGCCTTTGTTATTTTGTAATCTGACACATAGACAAAACTCCCCCAAAACACAGCAATTATAATAAAGATGACAGCCGCAAATCCTAATACAAATTTCATTACCTTTCTCATTGCTCCTTATCCCTCCTTCTTTCAATGTCAAACAATACTCATAATTACTCTCTGACAATCCTGTATTGGTATTCCGGTATATTTGAAATCCCATCATCCAGAATTTTGTTTCCCAAATACTGAAAACCGCCATCTTCTGAAAACCGCACTGTAAGCTCATGCGTTATAACCGCATCATCACATAAAATCATGCTGCATACCGCATCCACAGTTAAAGTAACTGTCCCGTCTTTGTTTTCCTTAATATCCGTAACCTCTGGAAAGGAAGTTCCAAAATAGGTAGGGGCATAATTGAAGCAGCCAAGTCTAACCCATGCATAAGTCTGTTTTTCTTCATCAAATACTGCATAGCTTTGTATCTCCTCTGCCGTTACCGGAAGATATTCCATAATCAGGCGCTCAAACTCGCCTTTTGGTATCCCGTCCGGATAATCCTCTGAAGGAAACTGCTCCTGATATTTCATCGCATATAAATATTCATACATCCCATTATAATCTAAATGTTCCATATGGTCTGCGTCCCAATCAGAATATAAAAGATTGTTTCCCTGATAGGCTAATCCAAGCACACATTTTTCCGACATTTCTCTGTTTTCTTCTGTAATGGGCTTTACCCTGACCATGCAGCTCCCATCCACTATTTCAGTAACTTCCGGGTATTCCGGTACGCATAATTCATAGCAGAAATATCCTTTATCCGTAAATCTCCATTCTTTCATACGGGTATAGGAAATATAGGTTATCACAGGCTTATCATCACTCCATGCAGCTTTTGCGGATAAAACATACATATCCTTTCCGTCATAAGAGTATTTATATCTCCCAATGCCGCCGTCTGAATGTATCTCATAAACAACTGCTGAACCTCCACTGCCTGCTACGGCAGCATTTAAAAAATCTTCCAGTTTCGTGTAGTTTTCCATGTTAGAATATATTTCCGTTATTGTGACCGGGCATCCGGTGGCTTTCAACTGTTCCACCATCTGATCTATGACTTCATCTGCGATGACAATATTGGACGCACAGCCTTTATCCGCATTTTTGTATAACTCTGATATAAGCCCCATCATTTCTTTGCAATCTTCTTCTGCTTCTGCTCTTTGCCTTGCATCTATTGGAAGATTATAGCCCTTTTCCTCTTTATTGCCGTATGGCATAGAGGGATACCCGGAGGGTGTTTCTATCTGCCTGTCTGTGTCTGCTTCCCTGTCTGTACTTTCAGCGTATTCCTTTTCACCGTCTTTTTCAGCATACTCGTTTTTCATACTTTTCCTGTTATGATTACAGGCACATAACAAAACACTGCACATCAACATGATAATCGGCAATATCCTATTTTTCTTCATAATCGCACCTCAAATCTTTGCCCCCTCTGTACGCCCGGCGCATCGCCACTCTACTGTGCCAAAATCCAAATCTTCAATCAGAATATATTTATCTTCTTTCTAAAAAGCATCTATTACGAGAGATGTGACGATTCCATCCTCTTTTTTTATGCTGCTGTGGGGAATGGAACTATCCCTTGACAATCCTGCTATATCAATGCACTTTTTAAATTCTTATTCCGTAACCTCTGTTCCATTGATAACTGCCCTCTGCGGATTATATTGGTCATAAATCTCCTCCATTTTCTGATAGTTTTCCATGTTCATACCATCAGAAACACTTACAACCCCTGTTCGCCAACCGCTTTACCACATCTTTTCTCTGTTTTTCAGAAAAACTCCGGGTGTGGGAATACTCCGTTTCAGGATATGCAATTTCAATCTCCTTATAAAGCTCCATGCACTGCTCCGCTGCCGACATTGTCTCGTCCTGCAAACCCTGTCCTTCTTCTGCTGTCAAGATACTGACAGGTTCCACTATTTAAGTCCCTCCATAAACCTCTTTCCATTCTTCCTCCGTCAACCGATTTGAATGCCACCAAATATCATGGTATCCTTCTGGTAAGGTTATCTCATTCGATACATACTGAAAACTGTCCTCACTTAATGGGCGGATTACGGTTGTGTGTGAAAACTCCTTAGACATATTTCCATTGGGATATACCGCATTGATATAAAGCGTAACTGTCCCGTCCCCGTTCTCCGTATAACTCACTACTTCTGGATATGCAATATCCGGATATTCCACCTCGTAAAATCCTCGTGGTCTATATTCATAGGCGGCAAGTTCCGAAATATATGTTGTTTTGGAACGGAGCGTTTCACGATCCATATTGAAATATGCCCTGATCACTTTTTCAAATAGTCCTTCCGGTACTTGGTAAACAGCTCCAACTCCTAAATTTTCATCCGCCATGTAAGGCACTGGCTGACTGTGCATCATCGGATAGAACCTGTCAAATAAATCGTAAAAGTCCAAATCCCCGAAATCATCCTCGCTCCAATTACAGAGAAAAAGGTTGTTTTGTTCATAACCAACTGGCAGGATATACTTTCTGTTATATTCCCTGCACTTTTCATCCAAAGGCAAAATCCGAAGCATCGTGTGTTCTGGTGTGTCGCTTAATGTCAATATATAACTTTCATCTAAAAAGCAGCTTCCCTCAAAGATTAAATATCCTTCCTCCGTATACTGCCAGAAGTCCGCCGGGTAGCTTACTGTACTTCTGTGCTGCAAACTGCTATTCTGGTCATATTGATAATATCCCCTGACAATATTTACATTACCGTCCTCTGTTCTCAAATCAAATTTACGAACCCCCATCTCCATTACCACTATAATTGTCAATTCCTCCATCTCTTTTTTATCTACTGCTTTACAAAAATCAAAAGCCTGCTCTGCCTGTGTCATGTCAATCTGATTCCCACTGTCAACAGCCACATAACCGTTTTCACCGAGTCTGGCAACCATGCTCCGCATAATATCAAGACTTCCCAATGTATTTGTATCTACTGCTTCATCATAAATATCGCTGAGAAGTTCCTCTATGTGTTGTACATCAGCAGAAGCATTTTCATCGGAGTGATATACTTCTCTATCTTGCTGCGTTATCTCAATATCGGATACCTCCGGTGTTTCATAGCTGCACCCTGTCATTATTGGCAATATCAGTATTATCATTGCAAATAAAAAATTTTTTTTATTCCCGGCAATTAAGCCAGCTTTCCAAAACCTGCTTGTCTTTTGCATGCAAGCTCCTCTTTTTCGTTCCCATCCGAATCCACAATATAAATGCGACACCCGTTCTGCCCCCTTAATTCTTTCTCAAACAATCCTTCTACTCCGCTTCTTCCAATCACACTACTTGCCGTATAACCTTCCCCTGCATGTTTCTCCAAATCCTCCGCCGTGACACTCTGCACATATCCAACTAAATGCGCTGCCGCATCGCCTAACGGATATGCCCTTATCTCCGTGTCTGAAATCATAACACCCTGTATCTCAAGCAACTGCTGCTGTCTTTCATACTCTTTTATTACTTCTTCGTCCGGTTCCATTGACATCAATTCTATTTCTTCCACTTTCTGCAGTGTTTTGACCGGAACAAAAGAATCCTTTTTTACCCACTTTGCCGATAATTTCTTTTCTATTTCCTCCGATACCATTCCCAACAGCTCCGCTATCTGCTCTATGGCACTATCCTTATTTTCCAGTTTTCCCGGCACAATTCCCACAGAAGACGTAACACCCGGCCCTGCAAGGATACGATCATTTCTGTCTAATATTTCTCCCCTTTTAGCCTATATGGTAGAAACCCTTATTCTGTCCATGAAGGATAGTCCCGGATAGATCAGGGAATCACTCCACGCCAGCTTGTAACCAGCTTCTCCTTTCAGGAAAAATGCCTCATTTTCAAAGCTGATATTCCCCGCAGCAGTATCAAACGCTGTTTGGTACTGCACCACGCTTCTTTCCTCTTTATCGCCGAATGGCATAAAGGGATACCCGGAGGGTGTTTCTACATCGTAAGAGATAATTGTGGTTGTCATGTTATGTACTTCTATCCCTTCATAGATAGCTGAATTGCACTTTATAAAATCCTCCTCACTGATCTGTCCAGATGCATCCACGTCAAGCATATATACTTCCATGCCAAATGTAATTGCTCCCATAATGCCTGCAATAAGCCGCAAAACCTTTCCCGTTTTCTTTCTTCTGCGTCTGCTTTTCTTTTTCACTATGATCTTTCCTCCCAATTGAAACCACTTTAGCATTAAATATTACTTATGTAAGATTTCAAAATAAAAAAATTTGATACATCTCTCCAAAATATTACATCAGTAAGATTTATAAGTCAAGTAAAAAAAATCTTTTTATACAGAAATGGCAGGATATGCTCCCACCATTCTTTCCGAATATATTATAATTATATTACTTCTGTTCTTATATTCTTTGCGCCTGCCTTTCGTATCTACCAATTTTTTTAGGCTTATTCTTAACTTTTACTATGGATGATTGTATTATTGATTATTCAAATCTGGGTACGCTGTCCCATCTGTGGGAATGGAGGATTATAAATATGGTAATGTGGAATCCGTGGCGTGGCTGCCACAAACATAGCCAAGGATGCAGGTATTGTTACATCATAAGGGCAATTTCAAACGTGGGATTGATACGGAAAATATCGTAAAGACGGATAACTTCTACGCCCCTATCGCTAAAAACAAATCGGGGCAGACCGTATACTTATGCTTTTCCACGGATTTTCTAGTTAAATATGCCGATGAATAGCGCCCTGAATGTTGGCAGATGATACGGGAGCAATGTATTGCCCACAAAGTACATTTTGAGTTTCGGCAATGTGGGGCACATTTTATTAAGGATAGAAAAAAGTACACATTATCTACCAGTGTCTTATGCAGTCAAGCGAGAAAAGCGAATATCAATTATTGAATAGCCTACTCTCTTTTTTGTGCAAGGATAGAGAGGACAAATTTAAAAATAAGCCTTATAATGACAAAGACAAATATTTTGTCCACAAAGCACAATATGTACGAGGAGGTATCTCATGGAATGGATCCACAGATTAAACCAAAGCATGAACTATATTGAAGAACATTTAACAGACGAAATCGACTATGAACAGCTTGGGCGGATTGCCTGCTGCTCCACCTATCATTATCAGAGGATGTTTTCTTACATGGCAGGTATCACTCTGGCCGAGTATATTCGAAGAAGAAAAATGTCTTTAGCGGCGGTAGACTTACAAAGTGGGGATGCACGGATAATTGATATTGCAGAGAAGTACGGCTACCGTTCCCCAACTGCATTCAACAGGGCATTTCAGTCTTTTCATGGGATAGCCCCGTCATCCGTGAAAGACCAGGGCGTGCATGTGAAATCTTTTTCCCCTATTGTATTTAAAATTATTATAAAAGGAGCGACAGAAATGGATTATAGGATTGAAACAAAAGAAGCATTTCGTATTATTGGCATATCTGCACCACTTGATAAGAAAATTGAAAACAACTTTATGGTTGTGCCTAAGATGTGGCAGGAGGCGTCTGTAAATGGAACAATACAAAAATTGGCGGAAATGATGGATATGCCGCCAATGGGGCTTTTGGGTGTGAGTGCCTGCAATGATTTAGAACAATGGAAATATTTTATCGCCGTTTCCAGTACAAAAACAAGCGGTAATTTTGAAGAATATATCATTCCTGCGTCTACTTGGGCAATCTTTTCTGGAACAGGTACAAACCAGTCAATACAGGAATTGGAGCAGCGGATTATCACGGAGTGGCTTCCGGCTTCTGGATATGAATATGCCAATGCCCCCGATATTGAGGTGTACTTAAACCCAGACCCACAGAACGCACAATATGAGGTATGGATACCCGTAGCAAAGAAAAAGGGATAATATAAGGGCTATTGAACGAGGAATATAATATGTTTATGAGAAGCATCCCCAACCGTAACTGCCATAGCTGTGCGTGTTGACCGAAGCCGGTGCAAATATATGGTTGGCTGAGTGTAGCACACCCTATATAGAAAAATAAAGTGTGCAGTTAGATTTACTGTATTTCTAACTTACACACTTTATTTTACACTCTCTTGGTTTCATTTAGTTATTTAGTTGTTACCCTTTGATTTTGTCATGTTCTGTAAGATTTACGCCTGAAATTTGTAAAAAAACTTTTAATGCAATATATCTGCCTTTCATTCTCTTATATGATTCTGATTCTTTTTCAGAATCTTACATATAATTTTGAAGTCTTAAAAATTCTTCAATAGATACTTTTATCATTTCTTTTTCAGCCATACAATCACTATCCTTTACTTGTGCCGTTTATCTGGTAGTTTCATTATATCTATAAGCGGTTTAAGCGTAAAGTCTTTATTCAGTTATCAATATGCATCCATATCCCCTGTTATGGGAGTTTCATCATTGTTTTGTGCCTTATACATCGACTTTCGTTATATAAGCCTCTTTCTGTACCCCATTTTTATACAAAAAGGCATAAATTTGCAATATTTTACGATAGTCCGATACAACAGCTATTTTATAAAAGAATCGCCAACCCCCTCAAATATCAAGCTACTTCCCCACAATCCCCGCCGTATCAATAAAATCATACGGCGTCTGCTGGTATACATAATAATTGAGCCAATTTGAATATATCGCATTCCCGTGGGCCCGCCACTGCAAATGCGGCCTTTGCGCAGGATCATCTCCAGGGTAATAATTCTTTGGCATTGCAATCTTAAGCCCCTTGCCTAAATCACGTTTGTACTCTTTATCCAACGTAAGCCTGTCATACTCTGGATGCCCGAACATAAACACCTTGCGCCCCTCGTCCGCAATTGCCAAAAACACGCCCGCTTCCACTGACTTCGCAAGGATCGTCAAATCCCCCACTGCTTCAATATCCTCTGTACGGTTTTTGGTGTTCCTGGAATGTGGAGCCATAAAGTAATCGTCAAAACCGCGCACCAAAGGCACCTTACGGTTTTGGACACGATGGGTAAAAATCCCTGAGATTTTTTCAGGCAGGATATATTTTTTAATCCCATAGTGGTAATAAAGGCCTGCCTGCGCACCCCAGCAGACATGCATGGTAGACGTCACATGTGTTTTACTCCATTCCATAATCGTGCAAAGCTCTTCCCAGTAGTCCACCTCTTCAAATTCCATCATCTCTACTGGCGCACCTGTAACAATCAGGCCGTCAAAGCACTGATGCCTGATTTCTGGAAAAGTCTGGTAAAATTTGTTCAAATGGCTTACAGACGTATGTTTTGACTGGTGGCTGGTCACTGTCAAAAATGTAATATCCACCTGAAGAGGCGTATTGGACAGGGATCGCAAAAGCTGTAGCTCCGCTTCCTCCTTTAACGGCATCAAATTCAAAATGGCTATGCCAATCGGGCGGATGTCCTGGTGCATTGCACGCCTTTCATCCATTACAAAAATGTTTTCTTTTTCTAATATTTCTTTTGCCGGTAAATCACTCTGTGTACGGATTGGCATTGCCTGTCCCTCCCTTTATCATCTGTTGTAAGCCTTCCTCCGAAATCACCGGAACCTGCAGGCTATTTGCTTTTTCCAGTTTACTCCCGGCATTTTCCCCTGCCAGAAGATAACTTGTTTTTTTGGAAACGGATCCGGTTACTTTACCGCCATGCTGTTCAATCAGGGCCGCTGCTTCTTTCCTTCCCAACGATGGAAGCGTCCCTGTGACCACAAATGTCAAGCCCGCTAAAGGCCCTGCCCCCGTTTCAGCTTCCAGGCATTCCATATTTAAACCCGCCTGTTTTAATTCCTCCATCATATGCAAATTTCCTGGTTTTGCAAAAAACTGCCGGATACAATCTGCCGATACCTCGCCAATATCGTCCACTTCCATCAGTTCTTCTGCCGAAGCCTGCACTACTGCATCCATTGTCCGCAATTTACGCATAATTGCCCTTGCAGCGGCTTTCCCGACATTTGGTATTCCAAATCCGGTTAACAAGCGGTAGGCATCATTTCCCTTGGATTTTTCAATGGCTTCTAAAAGCTTATCCGTGTTTTTTTCTTTCCCAATAATTCCCTCTTCAATCATGGCATCCCTGTGCCTCTTTAAAGAATATATATCAGCGATTCCATTTAAATATTTCTTTCTTACTAGTTCTTCGATATAAACAGTCCCAAACCCTTTAATATCCATGGCATCCCTGCCAACAAAATTGATGATATTCCGTTCTAACTGCGCCGGGCAGTCGGCATTGGTGCATTTCATATCCGCAGTGTCTTTATCCCGCACCGTTTTTTCGCCGCAAACGGGGCAAATATCCGGAATCTTAAATTTTACCCAGTCCAATGGCCTCTTTTCCTTCTTTACTTCTTTGATTTTGGGTATAATTTCACCAGATTTGTAAACTAGGACAGTATCCCCTATCCCAATATCCAGCTCATCAATAAAGTCCTGGTTATGCAGCGTCGCCCTTGATACTGATGTACCGCATAGGCGTACCGGCTCAAATACAGCTGTCGGCGTAATACGACCGGTGCGGCCAACAGACAATTCAATCTCTTTTATTACAGACTCTTTTTCCTCCGGCGGGTATTTATAAGCCACAGCCCAGCGAGGCACCTTTGAGGTTGCGCCCAAAGCCTCCCTGTCCGACAAGCTGTTTAATTTGACAACAGCCCCATCAATATCATAAGGCAGGTTTCCGCGGTTTTCGCTGATCTCCTCAATTGCAGCCCACACCTCGTCCCCTGTTTTGCAGACCGTATAACCGTCTATGACTGGCACGCCCTGCCTTTTTAAAAATTCATACCCTTGTGTATGTGTTGCAAACGAAATCCCCCTCACCTGCTGGATATTAAAAATAAACATTGAGAGCTTCCTCTCCTTCGTCACAGCCGGATCGAGCTGGCGCAATGTCCCAGCCGCACAATTCCTGGGATTGGCAAACGCTTTTTTACCCAAAAGCTCCTGTGCCTTATTTACTGATTCAAAATCCGCGTTTTTCATGAATACTTCCCCACGGATCTCCAGGTACTCAGGCGTATCCTTTAATTTTTGCCTGACATCCTTTATAACTTTTGCATTTTCGGTCACATCTTCCCCAAAATTAATGCCGTCCCCCCTGGTTTCCGCCAGTTTTAATTCTCCATACTCATAGCGTAGCGACATCGAAAGCCCATCAATCTTATACTCGACTACAAATTCCGGATCATCCAGCTGCCCTTTCATTTCTTCTACAAAATGCAGCACCTCTTCTTTGGAAAACACGTCCTGTAAGCTTAACATTGGGACATTATGGCGGACCAAAACCCCCGCCTGCCGTTTAGCCTTGCCCCCTACCTTCTGCGTTGGGGAATCCTTTGCAGCATACTCCGGATGTTCCTGTTCTAACTGCTTTAATTCCTGCATCAGCATATCAAAATCATAATCCAAAATTTCCGGGTTATCTTCATTATAATAAAGGTTGCTGTGATATTCAATTTGCTTTTGTAGTTCGGCTATCCTCTCTTTAATGTCCATCGCTTTCCTCCTTCGGCCCACAGACGGGGTCATTTTTAGAATGTGCCGTCAATTCCAATATCTTTTTATATTCAGCTTCTGTCACATCCCGGTACGTCCCCGGCGCCAAATCACCTAATAAAATATTCATAATACGGATCCGCTTTAATTCTTCCACACGGTACCCAAAATATTCACACATCCTGCGGATCTGGCGGTTGTACCCCTGTGTTAGCACAATTCCAAATTTCCGCTTGCCCAGCTGCCTTACCGTACACTTTCTGGTGGTTACCCCCAATTCCACAAGCGGCACCCCTCCGGCCAATCCACGTAAAAACGGAGCCGTCACAGGCTTATTCACCTTCACAACATACTCCCTTTCATGCATATTGGCAGCACGCAGCAACTTATTGACAATCTCCCCCTGGTTCGTCATCAAAATCAGCCCAGAGGATTCCTTGTCAAGCCTTCCCACCGGATAAATGCGTATTGGATAATGGATAAAATCCACGATATTATCCTTTTCCCGCTTTTCTGCTGTACAGACAATCCCAACTGGCTTATGGACGGCAAGCAGCACGCGTTTTTCTTCCTTCTGGACACGCCTTCCCATAAATAAAACTTCCTGCCCAGGCAGCACACGGCTCCCTGGCCTCGCCCTTTGCCCGTCTACGGCAACATCTCCGGCCTCTATATGCGTGTCCGCTTCCCGCCTGGAACAAATGCCTGCTTCACTTAAAAATTTATTAATCCGTATTCCTTCCGGCATATTTCCTCCTTAACTATTATCATGATTTAATTGTAATTAATTAATTTTCTGTTTCCAAAATTAGCGTAACCCAAAATACGGAGCCCCGCTGCCATGTAAAACACTGGCTGCAAAAGCCTCCGTAGATATCTGTTAAAGTATCCTGGTTTTATTTTCTATACTGTAAAGGGGGGCAGCTATAAAGCTAGAGCCTTGTGATAGGGCTTCGGGGTTCTTAAATATCCCCTTTCATCCCCAGCAATGCCCGACCCTCTGCCCAACGGCCCCTTTTTGCCACCGCTCCCTACATTATAAACATTACAATAGACTCAGAGGACTCCCCTTACCGAAGCACCTCCGTCTTTATAAACCCAGTCTTATCTCCATAAGTAACCTTCGTCCACCCTTCCGCATAGCTCAAAATAACCGTAACCTGCTCTCCTGCAAACGCTGTAGCTACCTTCTCTGAGTCCTCGCTCATGGACTTGCGGACATTTACTGTATCGCTTAACGTAATCACTTCGCCTTCTGTATAGTATTTCCTGCCCCCGGCGTTCTCAGATGGCGTATCCTCTGCCGGCGTTTCTGCTGGTGCGGCAGGCTGTTCCGTAGAAAGATATTCTGATTTCACATACCCCTGCGTACCATTCGTATAATCAACCCTGCTCCAGCCATCCTTCTCTTCAAGGCGGGTCGTCTGCATCCCGATTTCAAGCTTTCCTAATACCTCTGCTTCTTCACTCGGCTGTGAACGTACATTTACATTATCAATTGCATAAACCGTCACGGCTGCTGCAAGCTCAGCCTGCCGCTTCTCTTCCTCTGCCTTCTTTGCGGCTTCCTCTTCCTGCGCTTTCTTCGCCGCTTCTTCCGCAGCAACTTTTTCTTCTTCTGCTTTCTTCGCTGCAGCCACCTGGTCATGTGCCCATACGGTCATGGCGTCTGGCACAGTTGTATCTACCATTTTCTTTAAATTCTCGTCTACAGCAAGTGCACTTTCATACTTCTGCCAAACTTCTGTTTCAAGCGCCACAACATCAGACTGCTTGTTGAACGCGCTTAAAAATTCGGCAACCTCCTCATCCACATCATTTTCTTTCATCTTGGCATTAAACTGGCCATATAACGAATCAATATATAATTTCCCGGTTTCTAAATCTGTACGCACATAAAATGTTTCTAAACCTGGGGCAACTGTTTCTACGTCCTTGAATTTGGTTTCCAGATAGACCGATACGATATAAGAGCCTTGCTCCATTCCGCTTTTGGTATAGCAGGAAATGTTCTGGTAGCCTTCCACATATTGACTGAATACGGAAATATAGCTTTTCTCCATATCCGTTAAGGGCTTGGCCAGTTTAGAAAGCTTCTTTGTATTTCCTTTTGCATATGCTTTGTAATATTTTGTGATAAGCTCATTCACCTCTGGATATGCGTCCTGCATAAAAGCTTCTTCTACCACTGATTCGGTGTCCTGGACAACCATTTCTGTTCCGTCGGCTGCGGGCGGCTGCTCTGTCGTAGTCGCTGCATTCCTGCCGCCAATCCCCTTTGTCAGTACAATGACAAGTACCACAAATAAACCTGCTACCGCAATATAACGTACATTTTTCTTGCAAAATTCAATCGCTTTTCCAAAACCGCCTTCTGTATTGTTCGTGTCTTTTATATCATTATTATTATTCGCCATGATTATTTTCCTCCTGAAATTCTAATTTGTCCTGATCATTTTCCAAAACGCATGTCCCAATACCTATTCCCAATCTCCGCCGGAATGCGGTATTTCGATGCACCGTATTATTCTTTCCAATTTTCTTCTATACTAAAAACCTGTCAAATCTATTTGTATACATCACTAATTTACCATAATAAATTGCTTCAACGTACATTTTTTAGGATAACAAACCGTAAATCAAAAGTCAACCGCAAATAGCAAAATTAAAAGAATTTAATAATTTGTTGACATTTTCGTAGAAATGTATTATTATAATCATTGTTATGCAACCGTAGTCTAACGGATAGAACACAGGACTCCGACTCCTGCAATGTGGGTTCGATTCCCGCCGGTTGCATTTCCGGAAGGTTATGGGGCTTTTGGGGTTTCCATAACCTTCTTTTTGTGCCGGTACGCAAAGTGCCGCATACTAAAAAATATAAACAGACAGGAGATGGCATTATGAGTTTTACCTATTTAATGGAACTTCCAAAACCGTCTGAAATCAAAAAGAAATACCCCCTTCCTGAAAAGCTGGCCCAATTAAAGGCCATGCGGGATCGGATGATTTCAGACGTTATTACTGGCAAAGACGGGCGCTTTCTGATTATCATCGGGCCTTGTTCCGCAGACAATGAGGACGCAGTATGCGATTATGTAAGCCGCCTGGCCCCTATTGCTGAAGAAGTAAAGGACAAGGTCATTATTATTCCGAGAATTTACACCAATAAGCCGCGTACCACAGGAGAAGGCTACAAAGGGATTGCTTCCCAGCCAGATCCGGAGAAAAAGCCGGATATGCTTGCAGGGCTTATCGCAATGCGGGAAATGCATATCCGTGCTATTGCCGAGAGCAACCTAACCTGCGCCGACGAGATGCTTTACCCGGAAAACTGGGGGTATGTCGAAGATTTGCTTTCCTATGTTGCTATTGGAGCGCGTTCCGTTGAAGACCAGCAACACCGCTTAACAGTCAGTGGCTTTGATGTAGCCTCGGGCATGAAAAACCCCACTAGCGGCGACTTTACCGTAATGCTCAATTCTGTTTATGCCGCACAGCATCCACACCACTTTGTATACCGCAGCCATGAAGTAGAAACTACCGGCAACCCGCTTACGCATGTCGTACTGCGCGGAGCAGTTTCCAAACACGGCAACTGCGTACAGAATTACCACTATGAGGACATTATGCGCCTAATTGAAAAATACGATAAAATGGATCTGCAAAACCCGGCGGCCATTATAGACGCCAACCACTCCAACTCCAATAAACAATACGCACAACAGATCCGTATTGTAAAAGAAATCATGCATAACCGCAAGATTTCCCCGGATATCCATCGTATGATAAAAGGCGTAATGATTGAAAGCTACATTGAACCAGGCAGCCAGAAAATAGGCGACGGCATTTATGGCAAATCCATCACGGATCCATGCCTGGGCTGGGAAGATTCCAAACGGCTGATTTATGATATTGCAGAAATGAATACTTAACCAAAATCAAAGGACCGGAAGCTTCTATTTGTTCCGGTCCTTTTTTAATCTATAATACGGACAATTTTCTGTAAAATAAACGGGTTGGCATAGCTTTCCGCAAATAGCCCCAGCAAAAGCAAAAGCCCTGCCAGTAAAACAGAAACCGCAAGCTTCATATGCCTTTTTTTCTGCCCCCCGGCAGTAACGTCTTTCGCCTGCCGTTTATAGTAGTAAAGCCCCGACTGCCAGATCAAGAGCACTGGGGCATAAAACAGCCAATGTGGCAAAAAAAAGCCCGCTACCAGCAAAATACCTTTGATCCCATAATTCATAATGGCGATTACGGAGAGAAAACCTACGGTAAATCCCAGATAGCACAGATAGCCATCCGCAACCAGTGTCCCGTAAATGCCTATGCTTAACGCAACAAGAAGGAGAAATCTGGGAACCCTCTCATAGAACAAAAATAAAAACAGCTCACTGCCCTGTATGTTTGCGTACATATACCGATTTATAAAATATTCGTTCATTGCCCCAAGCTCCCTGCCAAAGACAACTCCAGAAATATTTGCACAGATAACGCCGCTTAAGAATAATAAAAAAAAGAGAAAGGTTGTCTTTTTCACTTTACCTCCATCTGGTTTTTTATCATTCTAAGATATGTCCTTGCCTGTTTATTTATTCCTAATCCGGTTAGAGTATGCCAAAATGGCAGATACCGTTTTGCCATCCTGGATTTCCCCGGCGTAGATTTTTTCGCACAACTCTTCCAGATCACAGATTACAGTATCAATATATTCATCCTCGTCAAGATGCTGGCTGCCTGGCGTAAGCTCTGTTGCCAGATAAACGTCAATAAACTCATTGCAAAAAGCTACGGTAGTTTTTAAAGAAAGCAGTTTTTCTAACTTCCCACAGGTATATCCTGTTTCTTCTTCAAGCTCCCTCTTTGCACAGACTGCCGTGTCTTCTGTTACGTTATCCCTTGCCCCTGCGGGGACTTCAAGTGTAATACGGTCGATAGCATTTCGGTACTGCCTTACCATAATAATCCTGCCGTCTGGCAAAACCGGCAAAACAGCAGCTGCCCCTTTCCTGTGCTCAATATAATCCCATTGTACAATTTTACCATCCGGCATCTGCATATGATCGGCATACATGTCTACAACGACGCCTGCTTTTACCAGTTCCCGTTTTACGCGTTTTAATTTCTGTACCATAGAAGCCTCCTGTTTTTTATTTTATTATAGCTTAAAACTGTTTGCGGTGTAAAGGCTTTTGTTCCGGAGCATACTATAAATTAGATATCGCAATTACTTTTATGTGGAATGATCAGAAAATAGGTTCTTGAAAGAAGGCTGCATATCCTTTACAATAATATCCATCCAGTTAGCACGGCCCCTTTCCCTCTCTCTAAAATCATAATTCAAAACATCCTACACAAGTTAATAAAAAAAGACAGAAGGTAAATCAAATGAATAAAGCACAATCTACACAAACCCCTTTAGCAACCGAAAAAATCAGTACCCTGTTATGGAATTTCGCCGTTCCAAGCATCATCGCTATGCTGGTCAGCTCCTTATATAATATAGTAGATCAGTTTTTTATTGGCAGGAGTGTTGGGGAACTGGGCAATGCCGCGACAAATATTTCATTCCCTTTATCCATTTCCTGTGTCGCCGCCGCCCTGCTCTTTGGCATCGGCGGAGCTTCCGCATTTAACATTTCTGCCGGGAAAGGCCAGGAGGATCCCGATGAAAAAAAGAAGGCTGTCTTTTATATAGGAAATGCATCCGCCCTGCTCTTTTGCTGCGGAATTCTGCTGTTCATCCTGACACAGCTGTTTTTAAGCCCTATGCTGCAATTCTTTGGCTCTCCAGACGACGTATTGCCCTATGCCAAAATATATACCCGAATTGTATCATACGGCTTTCCCTTTTTTATACTTGCAACCGGAGGAGGGCATTTAATCCGCGCCGACGGCAGGCCAAAATATACCATGATCTGTAATCTGGCCGGTGCAGCCATCAACACCGTTTTAGACGCCCTGTTTGTATTCGTCTTCTCCTGGGGAATGGCCGGCGCGGCCCTTGCTACAGTAATCGGACAGGTAGTTTCCGGCAGCATGGCAATCTGGCTGCTTTGGCATGGAAAAACCATACAGTTAAACAGGGGGCACCTGGTTTTACGCAAGGAATATATCCTGCGTATTATTTCCCTTGGAGCCGCCCCCTGCACCAACCAGCTTGCCATGATGGTTTTACAGATTGTCATGAACCAATCGTTAAAATATTACGGCAGAATGTCTGTTTACGGGGAATCCATACCGTTAGCGTGTACTGGGATTATCACCAAAGTCAACCAGGTTTTTTTATCCTTTATTATAGGGATATCACAGGGCCTTCAGCCAATTGTCAGCTTTAATTATGGCGCCAGACAATTTAGCCGGGTAAAGGAAGCATATTACAAAGCCTGTATCTGCGGGTTTGCCATTGCTGCTGCCGCATTTTTACTGTTTCAATTTGCGCCCCGGCAGATTATTTCAATCTTTGGGGACGGGTCAGAAAAATACTATCAGTTTGCTACTAATTATTTCAGGATTTTTCTGTTCTTTACATTTATTAATTTTTCACAGAAAATTACATCAAACTTTTTTACTGCAATCGGCAAACCAAAAGGCGGGATTTTTTTGTCATTAACACAGCAAATCCTCTTCCTTATGCCCCTTATTGCCATCCTGCCGGTTTATACGGGGATTGATGGCATCATGTATGCCGGGCCAATTGCAGATTTCGCATCGGCAGCGCTGGCGTTTTGGATGATAAAACGGGAACTTAGACGCCCGGAATACAAAATCTAATCCAAATAATGATACTGTTTTCCCTTTGCCACTACAAATGCCGCTGAAACCGCCATTGCAAGCACCTCTGCCAGCGTAACCGCCCACCAGATGCCCTCTAACCCTATTAAGAGCGGCAGAAGGAGCACTGCAGCCGTCTGAAATACCAATGTCCGCATAAACGAGATTGCCGCCGATACCCCGCCGTTATTGAGCGCAGTAAAAAAAGACGAAGCAAACACGTTTACACCATACAATATAAATGCAAATGCATAAATGGACAGCGCCTGCTTTGTAAGTACAAACAAGCCCTCGTCATACCCCACAAAGATTTTCGCAAGCGGGGAAGCAAGCACACATGCCATAGCTAACATTGCAATTCCGCCGCCAAGCATGATTATAATGCTTTTTTTAAGCATATTTTTTAATTCTGAATGGTTGCCCGCACCGTAATGATAACTAATAATCGGGGCAGTCCCAATAGCATAGCCCAAAAATATGGCGGCAAAAATCATATGCGTATACATGACAACCCCATAAGCAGCAACGCCGTTTTCCCCAGCATATTTTAAAAGCTGGAAATTATACAAAATGCCTACAAGGGATGCCGATATGCTTGTCATAAGCTCGGACGAACCATTAAAGCATGCCTTTGCCAGTATCTGTATTTCAAGCCCTGTTTTCTTAAGCTGCAGCAGGCTGTGGTTTGGGCGCATAAAATAAAACAGGGGCAGTACGCCGCCGATACATTGCCCGATAACAGACGCCCATGCCGCACCTTTTACACCCCAGCCAAGCACCCCGACAAACAGCGCATCCAAAACAATATTGGCAAGCCCCGCCGCTACAGTTACCCAAAAGCCAAGCTGCGGCTTTTGAGCCGTAACAAAAAAGCTCTGAAATAAATATTGAAGCATATACGCCGTAGTAAAAGTGTTCATAATCCTGCCGTATGCAACACAGTCCCCTATCATAGCGTCTGTAGCGCCTAACAAATAAGCAATCGGGCGCATAAAAATAAAACCTGACACAGCCAGGACAACTCCGATAATAAGCGTTAAATATACCATCATGGTAAAATAGCGGTTGGCCTTTTCAGGCGATCCTTCGCCTAACGTCTTGCCGACCAGCGCACTCCCGCCTGTACCAATCATAAAACCAAAGCAGCCTGTAATCATAAGGAACGGCATAATCAGGTTGACAGCCGCGAATGCAGTTTTCCCCACAAAATTAGACACAAAAAAACCGTCTGCAATTACATATAAAGAGGTAAACAGCATTGTTGCAACCGTTGGAAGGCAAAAACAAAAAAGTTTTTTATAGGTAAAATGTTCCGATAACTGTATCTTCATTTTGTACTCCTTTCTGTTTCGTTCATTCCTTATTTTACGGATTATGCTGCCCCGTATCCTTACTGCCTTCTTCTTGCGGCAGCTTCCTTGCCTGCCTTTTCAGCAAATCCGTAAGTTTCTGAAACAGGGATAAAAACATCTCCTGTTCCTCATCTGTTAAACCACCGAGCGCTTCCCTCTCTATCTGGACGACCTTATCGATAGTCTGCCCGCAAAGGCGCGCCCCTTTTTGGGTAAGCGTAATGCATTTACTGCGCCGGTCACTTGTATGCCCTAATAAAAGATAACCGTCTGCTTCCAACTTTTTTAACGCAGAATTGACAGTCTGTTTGGGCGCATGTAACTGGGCACATAATTCGCTTTGGATGGGCGCCGTATATTCTGTGCGCAGCATATACAAAATCCAAAAAGCACACTCAGAAAGCCCCATCCTCCTGGCAAATTCCCGGTAAATGTCTTCATTTTCCTTAACGATTCCGTTGTACTTAGACAAACGGAAATTTATGTTATCTTCTTTCATATCACACGTTGGGCACCTCCTTAAAATACAACAGTCCGAATACGGATTATTGTAGTATAATCTGTATTCGGACTATTGTCAACCGTTATTATTTTTTACCGCTATGCAATATCAGTCACTTTCGTTTAACCCACGAGCCTGCATCCTCTGAATATCCGAAAATGCCGACAGCATTGGTTCTTCCTTTTTCCCTTTTACTTTTCGGTTTACATAATTTTTTGTTATTTTTGCTACAACGGGCGATAACGTAAGGACGCCAATCAAGTTGGGGATTGCCATTAACCCGTTAAATGTATCTGACAAATCCCACGCCAAATCCAAGCTCATAGTCGCCCCGCCAAAGATAAATACAATAAAAACCACACGGTAAATATTCGTTGCTTTCGCGCCAAACAGATATTCAAACGCCTTAGAACCGTAATGGCTCCAGCCAAGCACTGTAGAAAAAGCAAACAGCAAAATAGCCACTGCTATAAACGCCGGGCCAGCCGGCCCAAATACCTTGGAAAAAGCCTCCCCGACCAGCGCCGAATCCTCCGATTGGCTGATAACAGCCCCCGTATTCAAATCCACAAGCCCTGAGGACAATATGGTAAACGCCGTCAGTGTGCAGACTACAATTGTATCTGCAAATACCTCAAAAATCCCCCACATGCCCTGCCGGACTGGCTCTTTGACATTAGAACTGGAATGAACCATAACAGAAGAACCAAGGCCTGCTTCATTTGAAAAAACACCCCGTTTCATCCCCCAGGTAACAGCGAGCTTCACACCGGAGCCCACAATGCCCCCGCCTACGGCTTTCATTGCAAATGCCCCCTTAAAAATAGAACCAAACACTGCGCCAAACTGATCTATATTAATAATACAAACGGTAAGCGCGCCTGCTATGTAAAGGACTGCCATAAACGGAACCAGCTTTTCGGTAACGCTTGCGATCCTCTTTATGCCCCCTAAAATAACCAGGCCAGCCAATACCATTAATACAACTCCGGTTACTGCATTTGGGACGTGGAAAGCAGCTTTCATATTACCAGCAATGGAGTTAATCTGGCTCATATTCCCGATCCCAAATGATGCAAACAGGCAGAACAAAGAAAACAATACCGCAAGCACTGCGCCCACTTGCTTCATGCCTGGCCTGCTGCCCAAGCCATCCCGCAAATAATACATAGCGCCGCCGCTCCATTCCCCTTTGTCATTTTTCCGTCGGTAATAAATACCCAGCACATTTTCCGAGTAGTTTGTCATCATGCCAAAAAATGCCACGATCCACATCCAAAATATTGCCCCAGGCCCACCGGATATCAATGCAGTCGCCACACCGACGATATTTCCTGTGCCAATGGTAGCGGCAAGCGCCGTACAAAGGGACTGGAACTGCGAAATAGACTGATCGCCTTCACCTGTATGCTTTGTAATATGCCTGTCTGTAAAAATGCTGCCCAACGTGTGTTTCATCCAATAACCAATGTGTGTAACCTGGAAGACCTTTGTCAGCATTGTCATCAAAATGCCAGTTCCCACCAACAGTACCAACATGGGAATCCCCCATACGAAGCCGTTGATTTTATCGTTGATACTTGAAATCAAATCAACCATACTTTTTCCTCTCCTTTTTGTGTTATCTTGACAAAATATATCTATTCTTTGCCTTAGAAAAAATTACCATATTGTTAAGAAATTGTCAAGAAAACACACCTTGGGCTGGCCTGCCAAACGGCACATTGGTGAGGAGCGGGTGCCAAAGACTTCAATTTGCAGCTGGATGGAGCTCTACTATATCCTGTAATGGTATATGCTCCCCGTCCCATAAAACCATAATACGGCGATATGGATCGATTATTTTTACCCTTCCTGTAACTGTACGGTATTCCCCTCCCTGCTTTTTGTCATCCGCTACAAAAAATGTAACCATTACGTTAGGCGATTTTGCCGCACGGTTTTGAAGAGACTTAAGCTTTACATCCAACTCGTATTTTTCATCTTCACTTAAATCCATTCTTGCACTTGTCTGCCGTGCCGTCTCTTTTATGGCATCCCCATAACCAGACAGGGCAGCAAACGGCGCAAACTGTGCTGCCCTGTCTATGACAGGCATAGGAGGGTGTACCTTTGAAACATGGTGCGGCAAATGGATAATATCATCATACTGATGAAAGTCAGGCTTTTTTTGCATATAACATATCTCCCATCCTTAATTCTTTCTTACTTTTTATGCCCGCCAATCAGCCCGTTCCTCTCTATTGCCGTAGCGCCTTCCTGCAGGTTCAGCCCTTTTAAAACAGCATTTTTGCCGAACCTTTTTTGAATCTGCAGCACTGCTTTCTGCATCCTTTTTTCGCGTTCCAGTTCCGCTTTTTCTGCATCCCGCTTCTGATTAAACCCATCTATATCCGTAAAAAGGCTAAGCTGCTCATACGTTTCATCCTCTGGGATTTCCGATTCCAAAACCACGTGGTTTGCTGTCAGCGAAATCCTGCGCACAAGCAGCTTTTGATCCGTAATACGCAAAAAAAGCCCTGATACTGCATCCCACATCTTTTTTGCAGAAGACGTATAGCCGCCCAAGTTTGCCGTACCATGGGCATGCCTGGGGATTAGGCGTCCATACCGGTCTTTTTTGACGTCGCCCTGGTATGATTTTTTTACCTCTGGATCCTTGAGGTTTGCCGTATCATAGCCAATAGTTAAAACCATCTGATTCGTTACAACCCCCTTATCGACCAAATCCAATGCTAAAGATTCTGTCATTTCCTGTAAGACAAGCTTTGCCTTATCATACCTGTAGGGAGACTGCAGCACCTGCCCAGAGCATATGCTGTTTACCTCTGGCTTATATGCCTTAATATCCGCCATGGTACACGGCTCATAACCCCACGCATGATCTATCAAAAGCTCAGCATTGATTCCAAACAATTGATATAAAAGCCCCTCGTTGTAATAATCGTTCGGCCCGCCCAAAGAACACCTTGCCACATCCCCCATTGTATAGATTCCATGCTCCTCAAGCTTTTTCGCATACCCCTTCCCTATCCGCCAAAAATCCGTTAACGGGCGGTATTGCCACAATAGGCGGCGGTAGCTCATTTCATTTAGCTTTGCAATCCTAACGCCGTTTTTATCAGGCGGGATGTGCTTTGCCCAGATATCCATAGCAATTTTACAAAGGTACAAATTCGGCCCAATACCTGCCGTTGCAGTAATTCCAGTTTGGTTAAGCACATCTAAAATCATCTTCATAGCCAATTCACGGGGAGTAAGACGGTATGTCGCCAGATAAGCCGTCGCATCTATAAACACCTCGTCTATCGAATAGACATGGATATCTTCCGGTGCAATATATTTCAAATAAATATTGTAAATCTTCGCACTGCATTCTATATAACGCCCCATGCGCGGCGGGGCAACCAGGTAATCCAGCGATAAGCCCGGAGAACACTTTAATTCTGTTTCCAAGCAGGAAGAGCCAGTAAATACATGCCCCGGCGCAAACTGCTTCCTCACAGAATTAATCTCCTTTACCTTCTGCACCACCTCAAAAAGCCTTGCCCTTCCAGGTATCCCATACGCTTTTAAGGACGGTGAGACGGCAAGGCAAATCGTCTTTTCTGTCCGGCTTGCGTCAGCAACCACCAGATTTGCCGTCATCGGATTAAGCCCGCGCTCCATACACTCTACCGATGCATAAAATGATTTTAGATCTATGGCAATATAAGTCCTGTTTTCCATTATTTTACCCCAAAAATGAAAATATTATAATTACGCCCCCCAATATTACAAGTATAACCCCTGTGACACGGTTTAATGTCTCCGGAGCAGCTCTATTTGCAAATACTGCCGTTTTCAATTCGTACCCCAGCACGGACGTAAGGATAAGCAGCAGCATGCCTCCGCCCGCACCTACAAAACCACAGATAAACCCAATCAAAATGCCGCACGGTACAGCCTAAAGCAGCATCTTTTTAGCTTAAGGCCAGACCAAACTGCTCCGTATAAGAAACCGTTTTTAAAATCTGCTCCATCTGTACCTGCTGTGCCATAAGTTCCAGCCAGTTTTTTTCCTACATAAAATACCTCCTCATTTTTTAGACACTCCGCCATACGCCCCTAACTAACGGCCCCTTTGCCACCAAACTATCCCCCTTACCGAATCGCTTTCACCGGGCAAGCCTTTTTACACTCCCCACACCGGATACACTCCAAATGGTTCGCATGCTCCACCGGATCCACCTGCATCTTACAAACCTTCTTGCACATCCCACACCCAGTGCATTTCTCCCGATCTACACAATACCGGAACACCGATATCGGATTAAAAACCGAATACACTGCCCCCAGCGGGCATATGTACTTACAAAACGGCCGGTAAATCAAAACCGATAAAACCACCGTAACCAAAAGCAGAACGTTTTTCCATGCATACAGCCATCCAACCGCCCCACGCATAGACTGGTTTAAAAGCACTAGCGGCAGCCCGCCCTCAAGCGTCCCCGCAGGGCAAATAAATTTGCAAAAAAACGGGGAGCCCTGCCCCAAAATATCTACAACAAACATCGGCAGCAGAATTACAAATACAACAAATATCACATACTTTACTTTCCGTAGAATTTTATCCCCAGGAAATGTACCTATCTTTTTAGGGAACGGAATTTTGTGAAGCAAATCCTGTATCAGCCCAAACGGGCATAGCCAGCCGCAGACAAACCGCCCAGCCAGCGCCCCCACAAACATCAAAAATCCAGCCACATAAAATGCAAATTTAAAATTCCAGTTTCCGATTACCGCCTGCATAGCCCCAATAGGGCAGGCGCCAAGCGCCCCCGGGCAGGAATAACAGTTTAGGCCAGGTACGCAGAGGTTTTTTAACCTGCCTTTATAAATCTTCCCCTGTACAAACCCCACCAGATAACTGTTTGTAAGTAACGCCCACAGCGCCTGTATGCGATGGCGTTTCCATTCATTTGTAATTTTTTTCTTATCCAATTCCAATACACTCCATACATATATTGATTGCTTTTGTCAAAACGACAGCCATCTCCCCCCGGCATATCCCATATCCCATCATAAGGATCCCGGCTACAGCAGCCAGAGCCCCGGCACGGGGATATTGGAGCAGGCGCTTCACTGCGCTACCCCTTCCAGTTCTTTTTCCACCACGGCCTTCCATTCATCCAGGGAACGGCTGCCAGAATATGTTTCCCCGACAATATTCCCGTTCTTATCCACGAAAAAGGTTTCTGGAACAGCGTCAATGCCGGAAAGCCTGCCGTTTAAAAGCCCTGCGTCCGGTATCAAAAACGGGTATGTCGCACCTGTTTTCTCCGCCAAAACCTTTGCCTTTTCAAGTGTTTCCCCATTCGCACCGCCTGCAGCGTCAGCCGCATCCAAAACAATGCCTACGACATTTACGCCTTTTTCCCCCATTTCATTTTTTAGCTTTTCCAGATCTGGAATTTCATTGACACATGGCGTACACCAGGTTGCAAACACGTTTACCATTGTTAAGCTATAATCTGAAAACATTTCCTGTGTATAGGGATTCCCTTCTATATCTTCCATGTAAAACTCCCCAAGGCTGCCCGTCATTGCCTGATTGCCCCCAAACAGCTCCTGAAGGGAAACTATATCTGTCACTTCATATGAAATATTGTTTATATCCTCCTGCAGGGGGCTTTCCACGTCTGGGTTGACACTGAGGTAATAGATAAAGCTTCCATCTGCGCTCTTGCCGATTTCCTTATGTTCACTACAGCCTGTCAGCTCGTCCAGTTTTTGTGTATCCTCTGCCCTGTAAGCGCCGATTGCCCCAACCGGGGTTAAGCTGTCAGACCATTCATAAAAACTGTCTGAGCTGCTCTCCACTTCCATATCCCTCTGCTGTTCATTCATAGTTTTCCAGCACATCATGGCATAATGGATCGAGGATTGATCTTCTGAAATCTCCTCTGTATTTAACATGGCCACCTCTTTATTGTCCATTCGTTCCAAAAGGCTCTCCGGCAGGGAAAACCTAAGCCCCATATAAGGGCAGTCATAGGAATCCTGCCTCGGAATTGTAGCATCAGAGGGCTTGTATTTTTGCTGCGGGGCATCCTGGCTTGCCTGGGTATCTTCTACCACAGCTTTGTCTTTGGAAGCATCTTCCGGCTTCCCACAGCCTCCCCAAAAAGACATGAAACACATCCCGCATAAGAGAAGCGCTAATATATTTTTTCGTTTTTTCATTTTATAATATCTCCTTTCACTTTTATACATCAACAGCTTTTGCCATTATACCTTGCCCCATTTACGGTTACAAGTCTTGAATAAATTTAGTTTTTATGCTATAATAAATACACCAAAGCAAAAAGAGACCTGGTTTCTATCCTCCCCAGGTCTCTTTTTTATTCTATTGCCTCTATACCTTATACCGGATAAGCTCCGTTTTTCGTATCTGCAACCGATGCGTCTACACCCTTCTGCTGCGCCTCACGGTACTTAAAGAACTCCGTAGCCACCTGCGGGAACAGCGCATAGGATAAAATATCCTCGTCTTGCTGCTTCCACTGTTTCATCTCAGCCTCGATCTTATGAAGCTCCGGCTCTAATAAATCTGCGTACCTGCATTTGATTGCGTTCTTCTTCTCTGCCCCAAGAACCTTATCTACAACCTCTGGATTAAACGGCTTTACTGTCTGGCCGTATTTTCCAAGCAGCACGTCCTTTGTCTCTTTTGTAGCAACCTTATAACGCTCGCCCATCAATACGTTAAACACAGCCTGTGTCCCCACAATCTGCGACGACGGCGTTACAAGCGGCGGCTCGCCGAGATCCTTGCGGACACGCGGGATTTCCTTTAACACTTCTTCGTACTTGTCTTCCGCATTCTGTTCTTTCAACTGCGATACCATGTTAGAAAGCATACCGCCCGGCACCTGGTACAGCAATGTCTTGATATTAACGCCAAGCACTTTGGGGTTCATAAGCCCGCTATCTAAGGCTTCCTCGCGCATTGGGCGGAAATAGTCTGCAATTTCAGCCAAAAGGTTCTGATCCAGCCCAGTATCGTATTCCGTACCCTTAAACGCCTCTACCATAACCTCTGTCGCCGGCTGGCTTGTACCGAGCGCAAACGGAGAAACAGCTGTGTCAATGATATCGCAGCCTGCCTCCACTGCCTTCATATAGGTCATGGAAGCCACACCGGACGTATAATGTGTATGCAGCTCGATCGGAAGGGAAGTCGCTTTTTTGAGCGCCTGTACAAGCTCGGTCGCTTGTGATGGTACCAAAAGGCCTGCCATATCTTTAATACAAATTGAGTTAGCGCCCATATCTTCAATTTTCTTTGCAATATCCGTCCAGTATTTTAAGGTATAGGCATCCCCTAAGGTATAAGATAAAGCAACCTGTGCGTGGCCTTTTTCCTTATTGCAGGCAGTCACTGCCGTCTGTAAATTCCGAAGATCGTTTAAACAGTCAAAAATACGGATAATATCAATTCCATTTGCAATGGATTTCTGTACGAAATATTCCACTACATCATCCGCATACGGGCGGTATCCCAAAATATTCTGCCCACGGAATAACATCTGCAGCTTCGTTTTCTTAAAACCTGCGCGAAGCTTGCGCAGGCGGTCCCATGGATCCTCTTTTAAGAAACGCAGGGATGCGTCAAAGGTCGCGCCGCCCCAGCACTCTACGGCATGGAAGCCCACCTGATCCATTTTGTCTATAATCGGCAGCATCTGCTCTGTTGTCATCCTGGTGGCAATCAGGGACTGATGCGCGTCACGTAATATGGTTTCCGTAATCTTTAACGGTTTCTTGGTCGTTTTTGCCATAATTTCTATCCTCCTAATTTATTCACTCTATATACCAAAGATTGCCATAAATATACCGGCCGCTACTGCAGTGCCGATAACGCCGGCTACGTTTGGCCCCATTGCATGCATCAGCAGGAAATTGGTCGGATCTTCTTCCGCCCCGACCTTCTGCGATACACGGGCTGCCATAGGAACTGCGGAAACCCCGGCGGAACCAATCAGAGGATTGATTTTTCCTTTGGTCAAAACGCATAAAATCTTGCCGAACAATACCCCGGCCGCCGTACCAAATACGAATGCAACCAGTCCAAGGATAACGATTTTAATTGTACTTATGTTTAAGAATGCTTCCGCGCTGGTCGTTGCGCCTACGGATGTACCAAGCAAAATAACTACAATATACATCATTGCGTTGGAAGCCGTTTCCTGAAGCTGGCGGACTACACCGGATTCACGGAATAAGTTGCCTAGCATCAGCATACCTACAAGCGGGGCCGTTGTCGGCAGAATCATACATACGACAATCGTAACAACGATAGGGAACAAAATCTTTTCCAGCTTGGAAACCGGACGCAGGTTCTCCATAACAATTGCACGTTCCTTCTTAGTCGTCAGCGCCTTCATAACAGGCGGCTGGATAATCGGAACTAAGGCCATGTAAGAATATGCCGCAACGGCAATCGGACCCATTAAGCCTGTCTGCCCCAGCTTTCCGGCCAGGAAAATAGAAGTCGGGCCGTCCGCGCCGCCGATAATGGAAACAGCAGCAGCAGCTTTGTCGTTAAAGCCCATTAAAATAGCAAGCAGGTAAGCGCCGAAAATACCAAACTGCGCCGCCGCACCCAAAAGGAAGCTGATAGGGTTTGCAATCAAAGGGCCAAAGTCGGTCATCGCACCAACCCCTAAGAAAATCAGGGAAGGCAGGATGGACCATTCATCCATTAGATAAAAGTAATGAAGCAGGCCGCCGATACCGTTACTGGTCTCTTCCGGGCTTGCGATGATATCCGGGTAAATATTTACCAGGAGCATACCAAATGCAATTGGGACTAACAGTAACGGCTCATAGCCTCTTGCAATCGCCAGGTATAAAAACAGGCAGGCAACCGCAATCATGAGGTAATTCCCCCAGGTCAGGTTTAAAAAAGCCGTCTGGTGCAGGAGATTCCCCATTGTATCGAGAATATATGACATTGTCTTTCAACCTCCTGATTAATTGTTTAATGTTGCCAGTAACGCCCCTGATTCCACCTGATCTCCTACGGCTACGTCAATGCTTGCCACAGTGCCGTCTTCCGGCGCTACAACTGGCGTCTCCATTTTCATAACTTCAAGCACTAAAACCGTATCGCCTTTCTTTACTGCCGCGCCCGGATTTGCTTCGATTTTAAATACTTTGCCTGCCGCTTTGGCTTCGATGCGGATATTGCCTGCGCCGCCTGCTGCTTTCGGCGCCGCTGCCGGAGCCGCTGCTTTTGGAGCCGGGGCCACCACACGCCTTGGAGCCTGTGCTGCGCCTGTGCTGCCTGCTTCTTCTACGGTTACATCATAAACATTTCCATTCACGGTAATTGTATAATTCTTCATTTAAAATATCCTCCTAAATTTTAATAAATTTTATCTTCTGCGGATCGAACGTACGACAAATCCGTCCGTAGAAGTCCCTTCCGCTGCCGCTATCGCTGCGGCAATGGCTGCAACCAGCTCGCCATCGTCTGCCTGCTGCGCTTCCTGTTGTACCGCAGCCTGCGGCGCAGGAGCGATTTCCTTTGCGGGGACAGCCGTCTGCTCCGCTTTCTTTTTCTCCAGGTATGGGAATATATTAAAGCAGAAAATCAACAGGCAAATTATAATCAAAACAGCAAATACGACCAGAATTCCCATAATCGTATTCATCAGCGCCTTTGACATTTTCTCGCCTACGGAAAATACGGCGTCAAGCGTAATGTCTTCAACCTGCATGGAATGGTATGTATACACATACGTCAGGATGATATCCCGTTTTTCCATTTTCAGTGTCTGTGCCGCCGTCAGTGTTTTGCCTGATTTTGTAACCACAAAATCTCCAAAATCCACAAATGATCCATACTCTGCAACGGCTTCGTCCCATCGGTTGATTAAATTTACAATCATTTCGGCGCCGCCCTGCTGGTAATATGCCTTATCTTCCTCCGACATATAAGTAAGGGTCTGCACCGTCCCCTGGCAGTTTGCTTTCAGCTCTTCATAAGAAACGCCATTGTAATCAGCCGTCGTAGGATCAGTTTGCGAACATGCTGCCAGGCCAAGAAGCATCAGGCACATGGCGGCAATCAGAAATATTTTTTTCTTCATGAAACTTCACCTTTCTATTATTTTGTACCATGTTTTTTGTAGGAATCCAAATCGCACTTGGTATAGAGCATTTCAAACGCTGCTACCAGGTATTTTCTGGTGTCTTCCGGTTCAATGATAAGATCTACATAGCCGCGCCTTGCCGCGGAAAGCACGCTTGACTGCAGCTTGTCGTATTCCTTTGCCTTTTCCGAAAGCGTATCCGCACCTGCATCCGGGTACATGATCTTGGCTGCCAGTTCAGCTTCCATCATACCGATTTTGGCTTCCGGCCATGCATAGACCAGATCTGCGCCGACAGATTTGGAATTCATAGACACATAAGCGCTTCCATAGGCCTCCCCTACAATCAGATTGACCTTCGGCACATCTGCCGATGTAAACGCGCAGGTAAGGCGCGCCATGGATTTGGCGAGGTTGTGCTCAGAGCAGACGCCTGCCTTATAGCCCCTGACATTAGTAAGGGACAGCACAGGGATATCAAACGCATCGCAGAAGCTAACAAATTCCGCCGCCTTATTTAACCCCCTTGCCGAAAAGACATTTGCAAATTCCGCTGCTTTTTTGCCTTCTTCATCGTAAAACTCAGTGCAGTTGGCGACTGCCCCAATGGTAGTCCCGTTTAAACGGATAAATCCAGTTACCATGTCCCTGGCATAGTCTTTTTTCGTTTCAAGGAAGATTCGATCGTCTGCAATTTCAGACAGTACATAGCGCGGATCGCCTTTCATCCCGGCTACGTTTTCACAGGCACGGTTCAAATCGTCCGCACATTCTTCTGTCAGCCCCCCCATTCCGCTGTTGTCCGGAAGCATACATACCAAGGCGCGGATGGACTCCAAAATCTCGTCTTCCGTGCCGATTGCATCTACACATCCGGTCTCCTTAGACTGGTATTCTGCCGCGGAGGTATCGCATTTATCGATACGGTTGCCCGGAATCGCATTCGGGGAATTGACAAACACCTTACCCTTTGCAGCTTCAATGTAAGTGAAATCGCAAAGCGCCGGAACCGTGGCAAGCCCGCCGCCGCAGGTACCAAATACCGCGCAAATCTGCGGGATCACGCCTGATGCAGCCGCTTCTTTTGCATAAATCTGCCCTAAGCCATGCAGCGCATCCACAGATTCCTGTAGACGGATTCCCGCACAGTCCAAAAAGCCAATCACCGGCGCACCCATCTTCATTGCCATGTCATATACCGAAGCAACCTTTTTTGCATGCATTTCACCGATTGTCCCGTTTAATACGGATGCGTCCTGGCTATATACGAATACCAGGTTGCCGTCAATCAGGCCGTGGCCGATAATTACGCCATCAGAAGGTGTGTCCGTATTCGACAGGTTAAAATCCGTGCTTCTTGCTGTGACGAGAGAACCGATTTCCATGAAACTGTTCTCGTCGAGTAACTTAACAATACGCTGCATTGCCAAGCCGTTGTTCGTACTGCTCATTTTTTGCCCTCCATCTATCATTTTGTAAAGTTTGAATATTTCCACAGCGTTTATTGTATATAATTTCAAATTTTTTTTCAATAGTTTTTATGATTTTTCTCTGTTTTATAGCAGATTGCTTGCAGATGGGCTCCTCAATCCGTCCGCCCATACAAGCAAAAAAAGCAAGAGCGTGTTTGAAAAACCATTCCCGCCATCTGCTACTCCCTAATACGGTCTAAATCCCCCATATATACTGTACCCTTTAAGCGCTAAGCATAAAATACATCTGCCGAAAAAAAAGAGACACTTCTCTAATTGAAGTGTCCCTAAATATTTTTTACCTTTGCGAAAGCTCCTGTGTTACATCCTCCCATGTAATACCTTTTTCTGCCATCAGCACCATCAGATGATACAGATAATCCGAAATCTCATACTTAATCTCCTCCGGGTTAGGGTTTTTTGCCGCAATAATCGTCTCAGCGTTTTCTTCCCCGAGTTTCTTTAAAATCTTATCAATCCCTTTCTCAAATAAGTACGTCGTATATGACCCTTCCTTCGGGTTCGCCTTACGGTCCATGATAATTGCGTAAACCTCTTCAAACACCTTCTGGGGATTTTTCTCTACATACTCCTTTTTTACAATCGTGTTGAAAAAACAGCTTGGATTCCCGGTATGGCACGCAGCGCCAATTTGGGATACCTTTGCTAAAATCGTATCATAATCACAGTCTGCCGTTAAGGACTTCACGCACTGGATGTGCCCGGAAGTTTCCCCCTTCATCCAAAGCTCCCCTCGGCTTCTGCTATAATATGTCATCTTGCCAAGGCTAATTGTCTTTTCAAACGCTTCTTCGTTCATATAAGCAAGCATCAGCACTTCATCTGTCCGGTAATCCTGCACAATGACAGGCACCATGCCGTCCGAGTTTAACTTAAAGTCAGACCATTTTAAAGCAGACGTAAAATTCACCATACGAAGCCCCCTCGCCGAAAGCTCCGTCTTAAGCTGCATTATATCCGTCCCTGGCTCCGTAATAAACTTGCCTGAAACACCCCGTACCAGATCCCGCCTTAAAATGCCTGTAATCTCTTCCAAATCGTAATTATCAACTGCCACAACCGCAGGGATCGTAGTAATGTTCTCAGCTGCATCTAACATAGACTTATTAAGCACTAACATCTCATGGAAATTCTCTTCCATGTTTTCGTGGTTCTTAAAAATAAAATCTACATTTTTTACAGAAACAAGCACGCGCTCCTTGCCAAACCTCTTGCTCGCTTCTTGCGCCAGCTTCATACTTTGTGGCTTAGCGCCGTTTAACATCACCTGAAGGCAGCCCGTATAAAAAATCTTCTTAATATCCTCGAAACGGTTGATGTTGCCGCCTGCACAGACTTTAATCTCTAAGTTGTGGTTTAAGTCCTTAATCGTCTTTAAATTCTTTTCATGCTCTTCATCATCCTCGGACAAATCAAAAATAATAATCTTGTCAATTCCGCAGTCATTGTAAATCTTCGCCCGTTCAAAAAGATCCCCGTCTGGCGTAAAATCTGTAGGGCTTTTGACTGCCTTTCCATCTTTTAAATAAATCGTAGCAACAATGTTTTTCTGTTCCATTTTCTATAAGCTCCCTTTTGTTGATAAAATCCCGGTTACCCTTGGGTCAAATCCAGCGGCTTCGCTAAGCGCCCTTGCAAACGCCTTAAACATCCCCTCTATCATATGGTGGTTATTTGTCCCTGACAAAACCTTAACGTGCAAGTTCATCCCAGCGCTGTAGGATATGGCATAGAAAAATTCGCGCACCATTTCCGTATCCAGATAACCTACATGGCCTGTCGTAAATTCCCCGTCAAATACAAGGTATGGCCTGCCGGACAAATCCACCGCACACAATACCAGCGTTTCATCCATTGGAAGGATTGAGCTTCCAAACCTCCTAATCCCCTTTTTATCCCCAAGAGCTTTCTTTATCGCGCTGCCAAGCACAATCCCGGTATCTTCTACGGTATGGTGGCAGTCCACCATCAAATCCCCGGCCGCCTTCACATCCAGATCAAAAAACCCATGCTTGGCAAAGCCTTCTAACATATGATCAAAAAAACCAATCCCTGTGTCAATCTCGGAATTTCCCCGACCGTCCAGCTGAAGCCTCAGGGAAATATCGGTTTCCTTCGTTGTCCTGCTAATACTTGCTTCTCTTGACATAATCTACTCCTTCTCAAACCGCACACGGATAGAATTGGCGTGGGCAGTTAATTTTTCGCATTCTGCAAACTGTACAATATCTTTATAAACCGGCTCAAGGGCTTCCCTGGAATACGAAATAATACTCGATTTTTTGATAAAGTCATCTACACTAAGAGGTGAGAAAAACTTCGCTGTCCCGTTCGTAGGTAAAACATGGTTAGGCCCTGCAAAATAATCTCCAAGCGGCTCGCTTGCGTATTCACCGATAAAAATAGCTCCTGCGTTACGGATTTTTGTCATTACTTCAAATGCGTCCTTTGTGACAATTTCCAGATGCTCAGACGCAATATCATTTGCGGCCTCTATCGCCTCCTCCATCGTTTCCGCCACCAAAATATACCCGTAGCGCTCCAGTGACTTTTCAATAATCTCCCTGCGGGACAGCTTGGCTGTAAACCATCTGCTTCCTTTGAAACTTCATGTGCAAGAACTTCGCTGGTAGTAATCAATATCGCAGAAGCCATCTCGTCATGCTCAGCCTGCGAAAGCAGGTCTGCCGCGACAAAACGCGGGTTGGCGGTTTCATCCGCAAGTACTAAAATCTCGCTTGGGCCTGCAATTGAATCAATGCTGACATAGCCAAATACAGCTTTTTTCGCGAGGGCGACATAAATATTTCCAGGCCCTACGATTTTATCCACTTTGGGGATACTTTCAGTTCCAAACGCCATTGCAGCAACCGCCTGCGCGCCGCCTGCCTTGTAAATCTCGTCCACACCCGCTTCTTTTGCGGCAACCAAAGTGGAAGCATACACCTTCCCGTCCGCCCCAGGCGGTGTCGTCATAATTACCTTTTTTACCCCGGCAGCCTTTGCGGGAATGACATTCATTAGCACAGAGGACGGGTAGACTGCCTTGCCACCTGGCACATATACGCCAACCGTCTGCAAAGGCGTAACCTTCTGTCCCAAAATAATGCCGTTTTCTTTGCTGTCAAACCAGCTGTACTGCTTCTGCTTTTCGTGGTATTCCTGTATATTCACTTTGGCCTTTCTGATTACCTCAAGCAGCTTTTCATCTACATTGCGGTAAGCTTGTACAATTTCATCTTCCGTAACCTTTAAATTATCCGCCGTAATAAGCGCCCCGTCAAACTGCTTTGTATAGGCAAAAACCGCTTCATCCTGCCTGATACGGACTTCTGAAATAATTTCATTCACACGGCTTTCATATTCCGTATAGTGGTTCGGGCTTCTCTTTAACAGGTCATTTAACAAATCCTGTTTCGTCTTGCTGTTTAACTTTAATATCCTCATCCTTAACCCCCTTACTGTGCTAAAACTGCCCTTAAATCAGCAATCAGCTTTGCAATACGTTCATGCTCCATCTTAATGCTTACCTGATTGACCACCATCCGCGCTGACAGCGGGCAGACCTCTTCTAGTACGCCAAGCCCGTTTTCGCGCAGGGTAGAACCCGTTTCCACAATATCTACAATCACTTCCGAAAGCCCTACAATCGGTGCAAGCTCAATTGATCCATTTAACTTAATAATCTCAACTGTCTGATGCTTTTTATTATAGAAATAATCTTTTGCAATCCTCGGGTATTTGGTAGCCACCCGGATCAGATCATGATGCTCTAATAATTCCCTTGCACTCTCTGGCCCGCAGACGCACATCTTGCATTTGCCAAATCCAAGGTCAAGAACCTCATAAATATTTCTGCCCTCTTCTAAAATCGTATCCTTGCCCACTACCCCGATATCGGCAGCGCCATATTCCACATACGTGGGCACATCCGGGCCTTTGGCAAGGAAAAACCGAAGCTTTAATTCTTCATTGGTAAAAATAAGCTTCCTGGTACCCTTGTCGTTCATTTCCTCACAAGTAATGCCAATTTTGCCAAAAAGCTCAAGTGTCTGTTTTGCAAGCCTGCCTTTTCCTAAAGCAAACGTTAAATATCTGTCCTTTTGCATGTTCTTTAACCCCTAATCCAAGTATGTTATTTTTTCCCGGTGGTGCTTTTTGGCATAAGCCTCATAGTCCATCCGGTCCTTGTTCCCTTTTATACATATAACCTCTGCCGTAACGCCTTTTTTGCGCAGCCTGCCTGCATATGCAACCGCTTCGTGCAACCGTTCCTTGCGGTAAAGGACAAGCTCGCCTTCACAGGGTATCGCAATCGGGATATTTTGCCGGGCAATCGCTGCCGCCAATTGATCCACGACAACCGCAAATCCGATGGAAGCCGCGCTTTTTCCAAAATAGCTGTACAGCTTATCGTACCGCCCGCCCTTTAAAATTGCTTCCCCGCTTCCAAACGTATAACCCGCAAAAATAATTCCAGTATAATACTGGTAACTACTCACGACGCCAAGCTCAAATGAAACATAACGGTCTGTCCCATATGCCTTTAGCACCTGATGCAGCTCGTTTAACCGTGTAACGGCAGCCAGGATCTTGGGGTAGCCCTGGCTTAAACGCCCCGCCTTTGCCATTTCATCCTCCGAAAAATAAAATCCCCCCAGCATCGCAAACAGCTCCCGCAGGTTTTCATCCATTGGATGTGCCGAAATTACTTCCTCCACACCAAAATAATTCTTGTTGGCAATCAGATCCCTAAGCTCCTGAGCTGCTTTTTCCCCAAAGCCCGCAGCTTCCATTAGCCCGGCAAAAAAATCCGCATGGCCTATGTTAATCCGAAATTCCGTTAAGCCCGCCGCAAGCAGGCATTCCACTGCCATAGCAACGATTTCCGCATCTGCAAAAAGTGAACTGTCGCCCACTAGCTCCGCCCCCAGCTGTGTAGTTTCCTTTAAACGCCCCTGGTAGCTGGAATTGTTGATAAAGGTATTCCCCATATAATAGAGACGGATAGGTTCTTCCTCTTCCTCAAAGTACATGGCGACCGCCCTGGCTACGGAAGGCGTCAGATCCGGCCTTAAAACTAATGTATTGCCTTCCCGGTCAAAAAATTTATACAGATCCTTTGACGGCGTTGTGCCGATTTCTTTACCAAATATGTCAAAAAATTCAAATGTCGGTGTTTCAATTCCCCGGTACCCGTAACGTTCAATGGTATTTGCGAGTTTCCCCTCTAAAATCTGCTTTTTTTTGCATTCATCGCTGTAAATATCCCGGACGCCTTCCGGTGTATGTAATAACTGCCTGTTCATAATGTATGATATCTCCTTCTGCTGCACGCTTTAGCATGCTAATGTGTTACTACGACAAACTATTATAAGTAAGGTATGTAATTTTGTCAATGCTTTTGCATGCCCCATTGTATCAATTGTAGGCAAAGATTGCAAGTAATGGGCATTAGCATATCCTATTCAAAACCTCCCTCTTTATCCACCGGAATATGCTGCACTGTATCCACCACCTTTACTGTAAAATATTCCCGTTTTTCACCCTTTTCCTGGCGCATCTCCTTTTACATCCCTTCAAGGCTTTCAATATAGTTTTTCTACTGCTGCAAATTCATTTGCTTCTCCAAAACCTGCTTTTTTTGCATCTCTTCGTTCCACCATATAATGGAACACGATTGCGATTACCAGAAAAAACATCAGGGAAAGCGCCATATTATCTTCTACCGATTCCCCCGCACGGACAAGCTAAATAACGTTCCTTATAAACCACCCGTAAAAGCAGCATTTGTATCGGCAAAATGAGGTAATAGAACAAAATATGCCCTGTATTATATCTCCAGTGAGGTATCCCGTACTGATAAAAAGCTGCCCCTAAAGCTGAAATGGCTGCCAAAAACGCAGCCGCCACAATAACCATACTGGCAATCCCCCTTTTCTCTGGCCTTTTGCCTAACAAAAGACCAGATGCCCACAAAAGAAAAAACAGCCTGATGCCAACGCCAATAAGGTTGCTGCAAAATACAGACAATAAAGACATCTAAAAACCATCCCTTTCATTTCCCAAATATCCTTATACTTTTGCTAAATTTAAAAACCTCATACCAAAACAGAAAATAAAAGCCAATAAGAATTATTTTAATTTTAACATATTTTGTATAATTTGTCATGCAATTGCATTAATAAACTCTTACCAAATTGACAAAACCCCATCCCTTCTATATAATTTATTTATAAAATATTCCAGAAAGGAGAAAATTTATGAAAAAGAAAATTTTAGCTGCCATACTGGCATTTTGTATGGCTCTTACCCCGGTTTCACTTTCCGGCACACCTGTCACGCAGGCCGCGCAGGCCGCTGAAACCGTCACCATTGACGCCACTGAATACGGCGCAGATCCAACCGGGCAAATGGACAGCACCCGCGCTATCCAGGACGCACTTGCCGCTGCAAAAGAAGCACAGGAAAACGGCGCGCCACACGTAACCGTCACATTCCCAGAGGGGGAATACCAGATTTACAAAGATTACGCCACACAGCGTGAATACCATACCTCCAACACCAACAGCATCCAAAGCCCCATTAAAACAATCGGAATTTTAATCGAAGATCAGGAAGGCCTCACGCTTGACGGCAATGGTTCCCTGTTTATGATGCATGGAAATATGATGGCGCTTGCAGTCGTCAATTCCAAAAACATTACGCTTAAGGACTTTGCCTGGGATTTTAGTGTTCCTACGGTTTCTGAAATGACAATTACGGAATTGGGTACAGAAGATGGCCATCCATACACTGATTTTTATATCCCTGCGTGCTGCCCTTATGAAATCAAAGGTACAACGCTTCAGTGGCACAGTGAGCCAAGCCCCGAAACAGGCGATTATTACTGGACAGAAACAGGCATACACAACGCCTATTCTGTTGTGGCTACCCATCCAGACGAAGGCATGACACGCGCCTATTTTACCTCCGAGTCTCCGTTTAACGGTGTAAACAATATCCGCACGCTCGATGATTCCCATATCCGTATCACTTACCAGTCTTCCAGGCCGGCGATGCAAAAGAAAGGCATGATCCTGGAATTTGCCAGCAGCGCATACCGTGAAACCGCTGGCGCATTCACCTGGGAAAGCGAGAATGTAACAGCCCAAAACGTTGATGTACATTTTATGCACGGTTTTGGCTGGCTTGTACAGATGAGTACGGATGTCTATTACTATGACTGCGATTTTATGCCACGAGAAGGCTCTGGGCATGTCACCGTAAGCTATGCGGACGGCATCCACGCTTCTGGCGCGTCCGGAGATTTTGTAATTGAAAACTGCAACTTCTCCCATACCCATGACGATCCCATTAACCTGCACGGCACATTTACACGGGTAGAACAAAAAACAGACGATCATACGCTGACATTAAAATACATCCATACGCAGCAGGGCGGCTTCCCCCAGTTCCACGAAGGCGACAAGGTCGCGTTTTTCACCAGGGATACCTTAGAATCCACGGATAATGAAACACTTTACACCGTTGACGAGGTTATTTCAAATCCTGGGGAAAGCGGCAATGATTTGCGTACCATGCGGGTGCGTTTTAAAGAAACCCTTCCAGCCAATTTAACAGACCAGATAAGCGGCCAGCCCAAATATGTCGCTGAAAACGTCACCTATACTCCAAAAGTAACCATCCGTGGCTGTACTTTTAAAGATGTACCGACCAGGGGCATCCTCTGTACAACCCGGCAGCCAGTATTAATCGAAGACAATGTTTTTTATAACATGTCCATGGCGACTATTTACCTTTCCAACGATTCAGACGAATGGTATGAGTCCGGCCCGATCCGGGATATGACCATCCGGGGCAATACATTTTATATCAAAAGCATCGGCAGGACCAGCTGGGAATATGCCCCCGCAGTCTATGTAAACCCTGTAACCAAAGGCAAGGGGCTTCCATCTGCCGACAACCCCATCCACAAAAACATCACCATTGAAGAAAATACGTTTTATATGGATACGGATACGGTTGTAAAAGCGGAAAGCGTGGAAAACCTGTCCATCCGGAACAATAAAATTATGCGCGCCAACCCGGTTTCTATCCGGCTTGAAGCGTCAGAGGCACAAGAAGACGGCACGGCGCGCCTGTTAGAAGGGACAAGCATGGGGCTCAGTGTTGATGCGCAGTGGAAGCGTTACACCAAATCCACGGAAAACGCATATGAATTTACTAAATGCAAAAATGTTACGCTTGAAGGCAATACTTATGACGATGGCCTAAAGCTATACGCCGTCTTGTCCGGCATGCCAGATGAATATTTAAATAACCTCGATCCGGACATCCAAATCGCTTATGACAGGAACCAGCCTGCGAAAGACCCCACAGGTGAAATCCAGTTTGCCAGCAGCAGCCCAGACGTACTTTCTGTAAACAAATATGGCCAGATGACAGGGTTAAAGCCTGGCAAAGCAACTGTATATGCTTACTTTGCATGGAACGGTACTCAAATCCTTTCCAATGAAATTTCCGTCACCGTAGCAGGCAAAAGCGAACTGGATCCGGCAGATACCGTTACGATAAAGGAGCCGGCAAAAACACCCGTGCTGACCGAAAAGAACGCCACCTTTTCATTTTCGGCGGATATCCCGTCCGGCAAGCCTATTACCTGGGCTGTAGAAGATTTCCTGACCAAGGGCGCGACAGATGCAGCCACTATTTCCCAAGACGGTACCGTAACAGCGCTTAAAAACGGCATCGTATGGGTACGTGCAAGCGCGGGCTTAAGCGCAGACCGCAAAGCCTTAATCATAAGCCTTGCCGAAACAAACGCGCTTTCCCCTGATTTTACAATCCTCCGGGAGGATTCCGCCAACTACAGCATAGAATCCGGCAAAATTACAATCGACATGCAAAACGGGGATTTATACCAGGAAACAAACACTGTACCAAACCTCTTTTTATACTCCCTGCCAGATCAGCTAGAAAGCGGGGATATGCGCGCAGTTATAAAAATAGATAATCTCCCGCTGCGTGAAAATAGCCAGTGGGATACAGCATCGTTCCTGCTATACAAAGACGATGACAACTACATTTCGGTCGGGAAAAAATCCCATTTTAACGGCATAACCACCGTTTCAGAAGCACAGGGAATTGCAACAGAAACAGGCGGGGACAGCGCACAAAACGAACTGGATAGCGCATGGCTTGGCTTTTATAAAAACGGCAATACGGTTTCCGTGGATTTTAAAGCCGATGGCGGGACATGGCAGCATGTAAGAGATCTTCCTGCCGATATGCTGGGAAATGATTTTAAACTCGGTTTTACCGCCTGGGAAAGCAATGACAGGGGCAAAACAGCATCCTTTTCAGAACTTCGCGCAGGGGCAGGCTCCCTTTCCTATGAAGACTTATGCAAACAGCCCGCCATTTTGTTTATGGAACAGGGCAACCATGCACCTGTTGTTTCAGAAGTGTCGTTTGATAAACCCATCTATGAAACAGGGGATTTGGCAACTGTCCGTTATTCTTATACAGATCCGGACAACGATACAGAAGGGGATTCCCGCTACTGTTTTACATTTGCAAACGGCATACAGTTTGTAACAGATACGCCATCCATCACTGTAATGGTACCAGGGGAAATACGCTGTCAAGTTTATGCCGCAGACCAAAAAGGCCGTCCGGCAACAGATTTTGCTTTAGCCGCCGCTACAGCTGTTGAAAAAGGGGTTCCTGCTGCAAAAGCAGCGCTTTCATCCGAAATACAGGCGTCGTCCGCCATAGATCTAAGCATTTACACTACAGAAACGGCTAGCGCATTCCAACATGCCTTAGAAGCAGCAAAAGCATGCGCAGGCAATGCAAACGCATCATTATCAATGCTGCAAAACGCACTGAACACCCTAAGGGAAGCAAAAGCCAATTTAAAACCTGCCTCCGCAAACCAACAGGACGGCAATGGCACACAAACTCCAAATCCAGTTGTAAAAAATGTACCCAAAAAAGGAACTGTATTCACTTATAAAAATATTCAGTATAAGGTGACACGGTCAGATGCAAAAAACGGGACTGTAACAGCAATGAAGCTGAAAGGAAAGGCTAAGGCAAAAATTACAATTCCTGAAAAGGTTACCAAAAACGGATATTCATTCCGGGTGGTTTCCATTGAAAAAGGGGCATTTGCGAAAAACCAAAAGCTTACAACGCTTGTCATTGGAAAAAATGTATCACAGATTGGCGCCCAGGCTTTTAAAGGATGTACAAAATTAAAGAGCATTTCATTCCAATGCAAGAAAGCGCCGAAAATTAAAAAGAACGCTTTTGACAAAACGAAAAAAGGCTGCAAGGTTTATGTAGGAAAAAATATGACAGCAAAGCAATTTCGTTTATTAAAAAAGAGAATGAATGGAAATGGGATTAAGCAAGGAAAATACACAACACAATAAGGGCTAACCCGTAAGAGGGGGGATGGATTGGTTCCATCCCCCCTTAATACATTATCCCAGCATCACATCCAAAAGCATCATAACCGCAAACCCTGCAATAATCCCCATTGTAGCAAAATAAGGATGTACCTTCCGGTTCTTTTGGCATTCTGGAATCAGCTCATGTACTGCAACTAAAATCATTGCCCCGGCTGCAAACGAAAGCGCAAGCGGCAGCACCGCCTCGATATACACCACCAGCCATGCGCCAAGTACACCAGCGGCCGGTTCAACCATACCAGAAGCCTGCCCCAATAAAAAGCTTTTTTTGCGGGAATAACCCTCACGGCGCAGTGGAATAGAAACAGCCGCCCCTTCCGGGAAATTCTGCAGGCCAATCCCGACGGCAATAGTAACTGCACCCATCAGGCTCTCAAGGGAATAATGGCTGCCTTGAAGCATGCCAAATGCAACACCGACGGCAAGCCCTTCTGGTATGTTGTGGATGGTGATAGACAGGATCAACATTATAATGCGGTTAAGCCGTTCATCAGGCCTGCCTAATGTACAGTTTGCCCTGCCCCTGGCATATGTTACAATTTTATCCGAAGCCCACATAAACAATGCGCCGCATAAAAATCCGGCTGTTACTACCAAATAAGCCGGAAAAGCCGATGCCGCCTCGGCACGTGCAATGGCAGGCTCAAGCAGCGACCAAAAACTGGCAGCCACCATAACCCCAGCCGCAAAGCCAAGCATAAGGTTCAGCGCCTTGGGGTTAGGGTTTTTAAAGAAGACCACCATAGCCGCCCCCAACGCAGTAACTGACCAGGTTCCTAATGTTGCTACGAGCGCCATTAGAATAGTTTGATTCATGTTCCGACCTCCCATAATAGTATATTACAATTTTACAAGAAGGTGAAACTCTCTGCGTAGTCCTGCCTGCATTCCCGCAATCACAAAACATACCCATTTCAATACAAGGGTTACTCTTCCCAGCCAGTGCGCAGCACAGACGCAATATCTGCACTCCGGAATCCCCTGCGCATTAAAAACCCATATATCTTACGCATCTCACTCTGATCCGCCGTACCTGGTACAAAATGCTTTTTCTCAAGCAGCCTATGTATCTTAGCTTTCTCGTCAGACGAATACTCCTCTTCCATACTCTGTGTGATGATATCCCGGGGCACGCCGCGGCGCAGCAAATCCTGTTCCAAGCGCTGCCTGCTGCTCTTTTCCTGATGATACCGGATAAATGTCCTGGCGTAACGCGCATCGTCCAAATAGTGGTACCTCCTAACATAAGCAACCGCATCTTCTATAGCTTCCCCTGGATAACCGCTTTGCGCCAGCTTTTCACGCAGCTGGTGCTCTGTGCGCTCCTGCCGCTCCAGCAGGTGCATAGCCCGCTTTACCGCGCGCCGTCCAATTACTTCGTGAAGTATATGCCTATACTGCCCCTCCGGCAATTCCATCCCCTCTTCAAGTGACAGCTGCCTGGCTTCTTTGGCGTACAGCCAAAGTGTCTCCTTCCCGTCCAGGCAAATCTCAACACGCCCTTTGCCAGATACTTTGTAATCCGTAACTATATACGCCATTATAGTTCATCTGCGCCGTCCTGCTGCCCTGCGGAAGCCTGCGGCATTTCTTCTGTCTGCGCTGCAGCTGTATGCGATCCACCTGCGTCTTTTGTATCTGATAAAACGCCATTATCGCCGCTGTCCCCCTCCAGCTCATAGTGGGCACGCACTTGTCTCTCAATCTCATCGCGGACTTCAGGCCGTTCTTTTAAATACTGTTTCGCATTCTCACGTCCCTGGCCAATCTTATCCCCATTGTACGCATACCACGCCCCGGATTTGTTGACCACATTGCAGTCCGCCGCCAGATCCAAAATATCCCCTTCTCTGGAAATCCCCTGGCCAAACATAATATCAAACTCCGCCTCACGGAATGGGGGCGCCACCTTATTCTTCACAACCTTAATACGGGTACGGTTGCCGACAACTTCCCCGGCCTGCTTTAAGGATTCAATCCTCCTGACATCCAAACGTACAGAAGAATAAAACTTCAACGCACGCCCTCCGGTTGTCGTCTCTGGATTGCCAAACATCACACCAACCTTCTCACGAAGCTGGTTAATAAAAAGTACAATACAATTCGACTTACTGATAACCGACGTCAGCTTCCGAAGCGCCTGTGACATAAGCCTTGCCTGCAGCCCTACATGGGAGTCCCCCATATCACCGTCAATCTCTGCCTTAGGCACAAGAGCCGCCACCGAGTCTACAATCACAATATCCACTGCCCCGGAACGCACCATCGTCTCTGTAATCTCAAGCGCCTGTTCCCCACAGTCCGGCTGTGAAATGTATAAATTATCCACATCAACACCAATATGCTTCGCATAAACCGGATCTAGGGCATGCTCCGCGTCAATAAAGCCCGCGATACCCCCTGCCTTCTGTACCTCTGCCACTACATGAAGCGCTACCGTTGTCTTACCACTTGACTCCGGCCCGTATATTTCGATTACGCGCCCTTTGGGCAGCCCGCCAATCCCAAGTGCAAGATCCAGGCTTAAGCATCCGGTCGCAACTGCATCCACATTCATATTCTTCGAGGATTCCCCCAATTTCATAATGGAACCCTTGCCGTACTGTTTCTCAATTTGGGCTACTGCTGCTTCTAGTGCTTTTAATTTATCATCCTTTTTGTCACCTGTCTTTTTATCTAACCTTTTGTCTGATTTCTTATCTTCCTTTGCCATCCTGTCTGTCTCCTTTTCATTGCACACACAAACTTATGTTCGTTTTTATAGATACAATAATAGTATACTTTGTTATAAAAGTCAATATCTAAATAATAATTTTTAATATTGGGAATTATTTTTGATAAAATGAAAAAAGACAGTTGAAAACTCAACTGATGTATAGTATAAAGGGGGTTTTAGTGCTTGTCAAGAGAAAATGCGCTTTTGGTACCATAGTAAACTGTAAAGGGCAGGCGGCAAAAGCAATTCTGCCCAGGATAAAATGAGAAACCATCTGCCTGACGGATCCTTTGCCGCCCACTCCCTATAACTCGCTCCAAAGCCATATATAACAGTTCATTTTACTTAATCTTTTTCATACCCATTCTTGCGGTACAATGTTAAAAATACCAATATGCTGATCAAAAGTTCCCCAACAAGCACTGCAATATCAAGAGATTGTACCGTATACCCTTCGTTAGCAGCAAAAGCCCCCGCCATCTCAGACAAAATGAATATTATCCCCCTTGGGAGCCACCAGTTTCCCGCTTCAGAGCCACCCGGAAATTTCTTCCTTGAGAGCCACCTC
>QXXL01000006.1 GCA_009911505.1 Lachnospiraceae bacterium
TTTGTTCACTCCTTATTCTCTTGATTATATCTCAAATCCTTGAGAATGGGCTGTCAACTTTTTTTATACCACATCATAATTAGAGCCAAAGTGCAGGCTGTAAACAGTCGTGCTTGTCTGGCTGTACGGGCTTGTGGAATTGCGGCATCCCGTGACGAACTCCCATACAAGGGTCTGGGTGGCAAGCCATTTCTCGTCATCGCTCCCAGATAAATTCCCGCTGTTGCCCTGATAGCCGTAGAGCAGGGCAAGCCCCACCGCCTTTTTCTGGTCTGCGGAGAGGGCGTTCC
>QXXL01000007.1 GCA_009911505.1 Lachnospiraceae bacterium
ATTTCCTGTTTTTAAGGGTACGCCCGGCTGTATGCAGAACGCCGTTTCCCCGTCCACATACATACGGTATTTGTATTCGCCCGTGCCGCCTGCGGTATGACCGCCGATGTTTGCACTGGAATTATATCTGATTGCGTTCCCTGCACCGTCGTAGGTGTGGGTAAAGCTAATCGTGCCGATGTCGCCCGCCGCAAACGCTGTCGTGGCAGGGACGGCGGACAATGCCGTGACCGCAGCCAATGCAAACGCCGCAGCCCTTTGAAATAATTTACGAATTTTCATTCATTACCTCCTGTTCGTTCTCATGTTGATAGTTGATTTTCTGGCAGAAAAAAGCCGCCCATGTGGACAGCCTTTAATATTTCTTTTCTCGGATAGTTACTGACAGTATCTAGGGGGAGAGGTGTGGAGAGGGGGAAGTTCAAAAAAATTTGCTATCCCCAAAGGGCGGACTTCTCCCCAAGTGTGCGGTTATCTTTCCTGCCCCCGCTGCCTTTGCAGATGGCGGTTGTAGAACTCCAACGCCTTTACGACAAAATCCGTTTCCTGCCCTCTGGGGATGGATTTCGGTATCAGCTTGGTTATCCGCTCGTCCTTAAAGGCGGGCTTCTCTTTCTGGTTCGGCTTTTCCTCCTGCATGATGCTCTGGATAACCCCGTCCGTGAGCTTTCCCTCCTGCATGAACTTCTTCATCTTGATAGCCTGTGCAAGAGAGGGCGTGGCATCGTTGTAGCCCATCGCTTCAAGCAGGGTGTACTGCTGTTCCTCGGAAAGATAGGAGATTTCCACCGCAGGGCGGAAAGCAATCTGGCGTTCATCTACCATTTGCAGGATTTCGGGTACAAGCTCGGTCAAACGAATATAGCGGTGTATTTGCCTACCGCTATCTGCAACATCTTGGCTCATTTTATCAACGCTAAACAACTTCTCGCCCACTGGTCGAGAAGTTAAGTCGCTCCGTTCACCTTGACGTTTCATTGCTTCTAACCGCATCTTATACGCAAAGGCTTTCTCACTCGGCAAGATAGTAGTCCTTTGGAGATTACTCTCAACCATGACAATAATCGCTTCATCACGGGTCAGCTCCTTGACCTCGCATTTAAGCGTTTCAAGCCCTGCAAGTTCGCAAGCCTTTTTCCTCCTGTGACCGCTGATAAGCTCATACCGACCGTCCTCTTTTTGGCGGACTGTGGCAGGGGTCATTATGCCGCTCCGCCTTACGCTGTCCACAAGCTGTTCCATATCCTCATCCATTAAGACCTTGAACGGATGGTCTGGGAACTCGTCAATCTCCGCAATCGGGATTTCCCTTATTTTGCTTAGATTCGCTTCCGCACGGCTCTCGTCCGTTTCAAAGAGGTCATCGTATGCGGTCAGCTCGATTTTGTTTTCTCTGCTTGTCGCCAAGCTCTGCCACCTCCTTTCCGAACTGCTCGTAAGCGGCGGCTACCTTGCCGCCTTTGTCGTAGGCAATAATGCTCTTGCCCTCTGCGGTGGCTTCCACGGCACGGATGGAGTGGGGTATCTGTGTGTCGAATACTTTAATCCTCTGCCCGTAGGCACTTTTTACCGTTGCCATGATTTCCTTAGAGATGTTCGTGCGTGGCATTACCATCGTCATAAGGATGCCGTCAATCCGCAGATGCGGGTTGATTTGCCGTTTGACTTTAGACACGGAGCGAAGCAACAGCTCTAAGCCTTTGGCGGAAAGATAATGGGGCTGTGTCGGGATAACCACGCTGTCAGCAGCCGCAAGCGCATTGATGGTCAGCATACCCAAGCTCGGCATACAGTCAATGAGGACAGTATCGTAATTCTTTTTTACCTCATTGATGCAGGTTTTCAGCACGCTTTCACGGCTTATGGCGTTAATCAGCCTTACTTCCAACCCCGACAGTTCAATGTTGGACGGGAGCAGGTCAACGCCCTCGTCATGGTGCAGGATGCTTCTGGAAACATCGACGTGTTTATCGTCAATAATGTCCTGCATAATGGTGGAGAGCGTGTCGGGCAAGTCATCTGGTCGGCTGTAACCGAGCGACATGGTTAGATTTGCCTGTGCATCGGCATCAATCAGCAGGACTTTCTCACCCTGCTGTGCCAGAGCCACGCCCAGATTGACCGCCGTGGTGGTCTTTCCAACTCCGCCTTTCTGGTTGGTTAAAGCGATTACTTTGCAATTTGACATAGGGTGCGTCCTCCTTTCGTTTAGATTTAGCCACTTTGTCAAGGTGGCTATGTAAGAGTACCAGAGAACGACAGAACGCAAAAAAGCCGCTTACTCTTAAAAATCAATAAGAATAAGCGGCTCTGTGATGTGCCTTAGACATATTCAATTTTCATTCTCTTGACGGGTGCGTTTACGACCTTGAATATCAGTTCGTCAACGCAGTCCGTATATCTGCCCTACTGTATGAGCTGGTTTTTCAGCTCCACAAGGCTATGTAATAAAATGCTCCGTTCCCCACTGTCCACATATAAATGATTTTTCTTTTCTCTCATTCATATCACCGTCCCTCATATTTCTGCTATAATAATATTCTATCATATAACAGTATAAACATTATACAGCAGGGGCAACACATTCATCATCATTCTATAATCACCTTATCAACTAATAAATCATTTATGGCTTTTTCCACTCTACTTTTTATAATTCTAACATTTTTAAAACGATGCAGATTCTCTTTATGCCACTGATATATATTAGTGTCTTTTACTATCTGTTTTTCCTCCTCCGAAAAATTCTGTAAGTAAGAATTGTAAATATTATCTAAAATAATTTCTTTTTCAGAAATTGAAAGATATTCAAACATTATTGCATCATCAAAACGTGAGAAAATCGGCATCCCCATACTCTTAATTACTTCTTTTTCTGACATAAAATTTGATGTACATATAATAATACATCTGGATAAATCCACTTTATAGTTCGTATCAATATATACTCCTTCATCGAACATCTGATAAAAGGCATTGTAGAAATTAGGATTGACCTTATCAAATTCATCTATAAGCACAACATTGGATTCACGGGACATTAAATCTTTTGCCAAACTACTCTTTGAATGTTCTGAACCAAAAACGTAATTATATCCTTCCATAGTCTGCATCATAGAAAATTGAACTCTAAGTAATCTTCCTCCTAAAACCCTACTTATTACTTTTGCTGTTTCTGTCTTTCCAATCCCAGAATCTCCCAGAAACATAATAACAACTGGTTTCTTCTGTAATGGATTACATAACCGAAACAAATTTGAAACAACTGTTTTTTTTGCCTTTTCCTGCCCGATAATATCTGTACTGATATTTTGCCATATTTCTTTTAAAACATCTCTATCAATATTGCGATATTTTGTATATTCATATTCAATATTTTCAGCATACGACGCTTGCAAGGATTCTATTACCCTCCTTGGTGGATTATGCAAAAAAGTGGTATCAACATCATGGTTAGTTGTCACAATAGAAATAAAATTTTGAATTACATGTTCAAATACCGAAGCATAGTCATCTGCATGGACAATGAGATTTTTTACATCTATTATCCCATGTAAATATGCATGTTGCTGACGAAGATTTGCATTGTAATCTTTTATCAAATCCATAAAATATGTTATATCCTCATCCGCAGCAATTTTCTCATCAAGAAAACTCTCAAAATCTTTTTTTGAACCAATAAAAATATAAATTTTATTATTCATGCTGTGCCACTCCTGCTAAAAGTACATCGAAAACCGTTAACAAATCCCTAGAAGTAACTTCTTCATCTCCCTCATCTTCACCATATGTTGGATTATCATAAGAAACTTCTTCTGCCGTAGCAGCATTTATTTCAGAAACAATAGAAATATTTTTCCGTTCAACCTTTCCTACTGGTACTGCATAAATGGTCAAATCCATTTTTAGCAAATCCGATATTTTGTAATTATTTTTAAAACTCTCTATATTAAATCGGAGTATTACAGAATCATTTTCAACAATTCCCTCAAATTCAAAATACCCTTTTGCAAGTTTTATACTGTCATCCATATTAACAATATCAATACTTAAATCCAAATCCGTGTTGAGATTTAAACCTTCTCCTTTAAACATCTTCATATATGGAGCAATCATAATAACATAACTAAGAGAATCTTTTATCACCTTTATTTTAATATCATCAAACACCACAATATGAGATTCTTCATTTTCAACTATATCCAAAAAATCAGTCAGAATTGTATTCTGCAATATTGTTTTTATTAATTCTTCGCTTTTAAAAGATGTTTCTAAATTTGATTCCATTTGAGCTTTTGCCCCAAGTCCAATTAAATTCTTAAATAAACTACTTATACCAATAGATGCTTCCGCACTTACTTTAGCTTCTCCACTATCTGTATCTCCACTTAGTAATTCCGTGGTTTTGATAAGTTGTCCTCCCTCAATTATCTGAATATAGTCAGTAACCGAACTTTCATCAAAATATATTACTTTTGTAAGTTTGTTTATGCTTTTATTTTCCCTATTTCTCATACCATAAATCCTTTCCATTTTTCCTCGTTCACAATCGCCTTATATACAAATTCAGATTGCTTCTATATTTCTAAAATAGCAATCGAAAATAAAGTGCTATTGCTCCCATCAAATCATACGAAAATATCCCAACGCCTCCCTTATCGCTGCTTCTTTCTCTGGCGGGCATTTCGGCTGTCTGGCATTTTCTGATTTTGACAGATTATAATTCACCCTCTCAATAATTCCGCACTTCTCTTTTACCTGTGCAATATACAAACTGCTGACTTTCAATCCCGTATGCTTCAACACATAATCCTTGATTTCCTCATAGGTGGCTTTACTCTCCGCAGCCGTTAAATCAAGCTCGTCCATCTGAAGCTCCACCTCGATATGTTGGTCTGAATGAAGTTTGGACAATAAACATACCGTCTCAACATGATACGTCCCCGGAAACATATCCACCCCGCAAATCTTCTCTACCACATACCCATACCCCTTAAGCGCCTCCAAATCCCGCACCAAACTTGTTGGCTTGCAGGAAATATAAACTATCCTCTCCGCTCCAATACGCCCCCCAATCTTTGAAAGCGCCTTCGGATGAATCCCATCCCTTGGCGGATCAAGCACTACCAAATCCGGCTTTTCCTTCATTCCATCAATTACCGTAAGCACATCCCCAGCAAGAAACTCACAATTTGTAAGCCCGTTTAATGCCGCATTCTCCTTTGCGGCCTTTACTGCTTCCTCTATAATCTCTACACCATATACTTTGTCCGCCGCAGGCGAAAGCATCTGGGCAATTGTCCCGGTCCCGCTGTACAGATCAAATACCGTCCCGGGCTTTTTGCCGCTATCCCCGGCCAGTACAAACTCCCGCACTGTATCATAAAGCACCTCAGCTCCAAGTGAATTGGTCTGGAAAAAGGAAAACGGCGTTATCTTAAACTTTAGGCCCAGCAGCTCCTCATAAAAATAATCCTGCCCGTATAATATATCTGTTCCATCATTTAACACGACATCTGCCAGGCTGTCGTTTTTCGTATGCAAAATCCCTGCAATGCTTCCGTCAAACGGCAGCTTCAAAATGCCTTCCTTCATTTCCTCAAGTATATGCGTCTCATCAAATCCATCTATGCGGGAGCTTGTCACCAAATCAATTAAAATCTCTCCTGTCTTTGTCGCTTTGCGTACCAGAAGATGGCGCAAATAACCCTCGTGCCGCATTTTATGGTAATAGCTAATCCCTTTTTCCTCAAAAAAATTGCGGACAAACACCAAGGCCCTGCGGAAATCGGCGTCCACAATCCTGCACTGATCCACGTTTACTATGTCATAAAAGCTTCCCCTTTTATGCATCCCAAGCGCTAACGGGCCGCCTTTTTCTGAATCGCCAAATGAAAATTCCATTTTATTGCGGTAGCCGCAGGGCTGCGGGCTTGGCTTTATCCCCATGAAAATGTCGTCAAAGTCCCTGCCTTCCGTTTCTGCTGCTGGCAAGAGCAGGCGGCGAAGCTGCCCTTCTTTTAGCTCCAGTTGTTTTTCGTAGCTTAAGCTCTGGTAAGTGCAGCCGCCGCAAATCCCAAAGTGCGGGCATACATTTTCCTCTTGTTCCAGGGGCGATTTCTCAATCACTTCCAAAAGTCTCCCTTCACATTTCCCACGGCGCATCTTTTTGACCAAAAATGAAATCTTCTGACCGGGGATGCAGTTTTTGACAACTGCTTCTGCCCCTTCTTCCGTCACAACTATTCCTTTATTTGGGAATTCGGCCCTGCGTACCCTTCCTTCTGTTATCTGTCCCTTTTTCATCCCTGTTCCACCTTTCTTGAGGAATACCTCTGCCAAGAGTGTTTTTTATACTCTGACAGTAAAAAGGACCGCTTCTGCGCGGTCCTCTTTTCGTTCCAAATCCTAATTATTTGCTCTCTTCTGCGTCTTCTTCGTCGTCATCGAAAAAATCGTCTTCAAATTCGTCTTCAAAATCATCCTCAAAATCCTCTAAGTAATCCGGTTTGAAGAAACGGTACATCCCGTACGCCGCTGCAGCAATGGCTGCTACAATACCTAAAATTGCAAATATCCAGATAATCTTGGAAGCTTTCTTTTCGTCATCTTCTTTCTTTTTCAGAAGGTCGTTCCATTTTGACATTGTTAAAAAATCATCTACTTTATTCATGCTGTCCACTCCTTTTTATTTATTGTTTTGGGAATTATCTGTTGTCTCCCTGACGTCGCATGACATATCATACGCATATTATAACATATCTTTTCCTATTCACAAATAAAAAATTACAAATTCTTCAATTTTTATTCTTTTTTTAATTTTGCAAAGGCTGCAAACATCTTTTTAACCCCGGCAGAGTCAAAATCCACTGTTACTTCAAAATCCCTGCCGCCTTCCACAATCAGGGTGACAGTCCCTTTGCCGAATTTGACATGGCTTACGCGATCGCCTACCGTATAGGACAAGGTTTCTTTTGGGCCATTTCCAAAGTTCTTCGGCGGATTATATGTACTTGCGGCAGCCATTGGCTTTGCCATAAAAGCCTCGCTCCCTTTGCCATAGGAAGGCCTGTGGTGGCGCTCCTGCGGCTTTTGTGTCTCCCGGCTCTGCGGTTTTTTTAACAGTTCTTCCGGAATCTCTTTTACAAAGCGGGAAACCTTGTTGAACTGGATATCCCCGCGCACCATGCGCTCTTTCGCACAAGTGAGGGTAAGGTGTTCTTTTGCCCTGGTAATCCCCACATATGCTAACCGCCGCTCTTCTTCAATATCCTCCGCCGCTGTCTCGGACACAATAGACATATAGCTTGGGAACAGCCCATCCTCCATGCCCGCTAAGTATACATTTGAAAACTCCAGCCCCTTTGCGCTGTGCAGTGTCATTAGTACTACATAGTTGCTCTCTTCTTCTAATGTATCAATATCCGCAACTAACGCCACCTCTTCTAAAAACCCACTTAATGTCGGTTCCTCTTCCCCTTGCTCATAATCTGCAATTTTACTGATCAGTTCATCGATATTCTCGATCCTGGCCTTTGCTTCTTCTGTACCCTCCGCTTGAAGCTCTTTTACATATCCGGTGTTTTCTAAAATTTCATCCAGCAGATCCGTTAGGCTTATCAGCCCAAGCTTGCTGCGCAGCGATTGGATCAGCAGCACAAACGGGCGGATTTTGGCAGCGGCTTTGCCGATGGAAGGAATCTCATCGGCGGCCTTTAAGGCATCGTAAAAGCTAATCTCCTGAGACGCCGCATACGCCTGCACACGGCCGATTGTCGTAGCGCCAATCCCCCGTTTGGGGATATTGATAATCCGGCGGACAGCCAAATCGTCACTGGCATTGTCTACCGTTTTCAAATAGCACAGCAGATCCTTGATTTCTTTTCTGGCATAAAAGTTTACGCCGCCAATTATTCTGTATGGAATATTAGATACAATAAATTTTTCTTCAAACAGGCGGGACTGGGCATTCGTGCGGTATAGTACAGCGCAGTCCTTATATTGATAGCCTTTTTGAAACACCTTTTCTGTAATGTCCTTTGCCGCAAAGGCCGCTTCCTCATACCCGTTGATAAACTGGCAGAAGGTGATCTTTTCCCCTGCGCCGTTTGCAGTCCACAGTTTTTTTTGCTTCCTGCTATAATTATTGGCAATGACAGAGTTGGCTGCGTCGAGGATATTCTGCGTGGAACGATAATTTTGTTCCAGCTTGATCACTGCTGCCTCCGGGAAAAATTTTTCAAAATTTAGGATATTGTATATATTCGCCCCGCGGAACTTATAAATTGACTGATCGTCATCCCCAACCACACAAAGGTTGCGGTACTTGCCGGCCAAAAACCAAATCAGCTTAAACTGCGCTGTATTCGTGTCCTGATACTCGTCTACCATAATATACCGGAACCGTTCCTGGTAATGCGAAAGCACCTGCTCATCTTCACTAAACAGCTTAACCGCATAAAAAATTAAATCGTCAAAATCCAGCGCATTATTCCTCTTTAACGCCTTCTGGTATTCCTTATACACCTGCGCCTGCTTTATTTTCTCAAAATCATCCCCTGCATTTCGGGCAAATTCCGCCGGCCCAATCAGCTCATTCTTAGCCGAAGAAATTGCTGCAAGGAACATCTTTTCTTTGTACAATTTGGTATCAATTTCCATGCTTTTACAAATATCCTTCATCAGCGCCTTCTGGTCATCCGCGTCATAAATCGTAAAATTTGTTTCAAAACCAATCCGGTTGATATACCTGCGCAAAATCCTGACACATGTAGCATGGAATGTCGCCACCCAGATACCGTTGGCGCCAAGCCCCACCAGGCTATTAATCCTCTCACGCATCTCACCCGCCGCTTTGTTAGTAAATGTAATGGCCATAATCTGATATGGGTTTACCCCTTTTTCTTCTATTAAATAGGCAGCCCTATGGGTAAGCACACGGGTCTTGCCGCTTCCTGCCCCTGCTAAAATCAATATGGGGCCATCCGTCTGCATCACTGCTTTATACTGTGGCCCATTCAACATATCAATACTATTCATCCCGTCTCCTTAATATACCTTTTTTCTTATGCTTTCGCTTTTTTAATTATACGGGGAAACAATAAGAATCGCAATGAAAATTTTTGAAAAAGTTGAAGATAATCTGGCATGCCGTCCGTTATATTACATAGAAGCACAAAACAGGGGGTGGATCACATGGATGGGCAGCAGTATTTTACAGAACTGGTTGAGCAGTACCAGAACCTCGTATTTTCTATCTGCTGCAAAATGACAGGAGATTATTTTATAGCAGAGGATCTGGCACAGGAAACGTTTATATCAGCTTACCGCCATATTGGCGCCTTTACTGGCACAAATGAAAAAGCCTGGCTTTGCCGCATTGCTTCCAACAAGTGCATCGACTATTTAAAATCCGCCGCCAAACGCCAGATTCCCTCTGACGATGATGTTTTTGCCTCCTGCGCCGACCATTCCCCCGGCCCAGAGGATCGTATGCTCGAACAGGATATCCGCGCTACGCTTTTAGAACGGTGCAGGCAGCTAAAACCTCCCTATAGCGCCATCGCCACACTTTATTTTTACGAGGAGAAAAAAGCGGATGAAATCGCAAGAGAACAAGGGAAAAATGTCAAGACCATCCAGACGCAAATTTATCGCGCACGTGCAATGCTGCGGAAAATCTATGAAAAGGAGCGTAGCTTATGAAACATATGCAAAAACCGGACTATTTAACGGATGAAGAACTGATGGATCTTATCGCATCTGTAGAAATCGGCGCAAAGCTTTCTGCACCCGGTTATTTAAAAGAAAGCATCTTAAAAAAAGCTGTCCCAAAAAACCGCAAAAAGCAGCACGAGCTACTCTTTTTTAGCGCGAAAATTACGGCTGCTGCCGCTGCCGCCATTTTGCTGCTGTTTACAATGCCGGATCCGGGTTATCTCGAACAGGCCTTGCAGCCAGGATTTATACTTCGGGAAGAGGACGTAAGCGGCCACAGGGAGGATTCATTCCTCCGGAAACTAAACCAAAAGGCAAACAGCTTCTGCGGCATGTTGGCCGACGGCGCAAATTCTATTTTTGAAAAGGAGGATCATTAATATGACCAGAAAAAAGAATTCTTTTTGGAGACTCTGTTTTTCCTTCCTGCCTGGGGCAGGGGAGATGTACATGGGTTTTATGAAAATGGGGATCAGCACAATGAGCCTGTTTATGGCAGTTTTCTTTTTTGCCGTGACACTTGAGTTTGGCGCATTGATGATTGTAGGGCTTGTCATCTGGTTTTACAGCTTTTTCCATGTGCATAACCTGGCAAGCCTTCCTGATGAGGAATTTTACTCCATTGAAGACGATTATATTTTCCATTTCATTTCCCCGTCCGAGCAAGGGAAAGAATTTTATAAAAACAACCGCCGCATCTTAGCTTATATTTTGATTTTCATGGGCACTATAACAACCTGGAATAGCATGTTAAACCTGCTTTACGAGTATCTGCCAGAGACAATTTACTTCTACATCCGGCACCTTAGCTACGATCTGCCGAAGTTTCTGGCCGGAATCGGCATTATACTGCTTGGCGCTGCCATGATACGGGGCAAGAAAAAAGAAATCAGCGATATAGAATGGGAGGACGAAGATGCAAAATAATACAAACGAAACGGTGCACCACGTGGGGACAATTACCTGCGGTACGGCATTGATTACAGCGGGTATTTTATTCTTATTGCATATTGTGTTTCCAATTATCAGCTATTCTTTTATTTTCCGCCTATGGCCTTGTATTTTTATTCTAATGGGAATAGAAATCCTGGTGGGGAACTGTAAAAAGGATGCCCGGTTTGTCTATGATATGGGGGCAGTTGTTTTGCTCATATTGCTTTTAATGTTCGCGGTGGGTATGGCATTTTTAGATTATACCCTCTGTCTCTGAAAAAAGAACAGCGGCTTACGCCGCTGCCCTCTTTTCACATTTGGAATGATACCCGTTATTTGATAACCGATTTCTTACTCATTCCGTTCTTTTTCATCTGGTTCAAAAGCTTCGTCCTCTGGGCTTTTTTCATTTTCTTTGGTACCTTGACTGTTACTTTTGAAGCAGTCTTTTTAAATGCATCCTTTTGGATTACCTTGATTCCTGTACCTTTAAAAGTAACCTTGCCCAGCTTTTGGCAGCCTGCAAATGCTTTTTTGCCAATCTTTGTAACGTTTTTGCCGATTACAACAGATGTAAGCTTCTTTAAGCCCTCAAATGCTTTGTTGTCAATTTGTACCACTTTGCATTTTACGCCTTTTATTGTAACTGTTGCTGGAACCGTAATGCTCTTCTTGCTGCTCTTTACCTTGGAAACGGAAACCGTCTTCTTGGAAGCACTGGTTACTTTAAAAGTAATGCCGGCCTTCGTATATGTTTCCCCATTCTTTAAGGTGGGAACAACTGGCTCCGGAACAGCCTGTGCTTTTACTAAGCCAGCCTGTGCCTTTGCAAGCGAATCTGCCAGGATATTTAGTGCTGCCGCATCTGACGTGGCGGCTGCCTGTTTTGCTGCCGTGTATGCATCTGCAAATGCCTTCCAGGAATCAGCTGTATAGCCGTTTGCACCTGCTGCATAAACTGCATCTGCCGCTGCGATTACTTTATTTAAGTTTTCTTTTGCAACCTCTTGTACAGTCTGAAGCTTTAAAGCCCCCTGTAAATCAGTAATAGCCTTCGTAAGATCTTCAATAGCCGCCTCATCGCCCTTTTCATAAACAGCCTTTGACGCTGTATACTGGCTGCTTAACCGTTCAAATGACTCTTTCGTATAAACCCCGTCCTTGTTCTGGGATTCTACGATTCTTCCCGCTTCCTCTAATAAACTGGACAATGCTGCGCGGGCCGTTTCTTTGTCTAAATCTGACTGCAGCCTCAATGCGCCTTCCGCTGATTGCACAGCTTTGATCGCATCCGTCACCTGTTTCTTGGTCGAAGATGCATTTGCTAAAATATCTTCGGCTTTTTTAATTTCGTCTTTTAAATGTTGTACCGTATCATGTGTGTAAAGCTTTTCCTTATCGCCTTCAATCTTACCCTTTGCGGTTCGGATTGCTTCCTGCAGGTTAGACGCTTCGTCTGTAACTGTTATTTTTACTACTTTTTCAAAGGTTGCTGGAGCGTTGCCTTCGCCTTTTGCAAGTGTAGCCGTAACAGTGATAGCTGCTTCTCCGGCTTTCTTGGCCGTTACTGTGCCGTCTGCCGCTACGTCTGCCACATCTGCCCCTTCTGATACCGCATAAGCGTACGTTACGCCAGATGCATCCGGATGCCCTGTGATGCCGCATCCCTTGCTCAATACAGCAGCCGGTTTCAATGCAACTGTTTTCTCTGTCTTTAGATCTACCGTTTTATCTGCTTGTGTAATTGCTGTAATTTCACAGGTACAAGGAACGGCCTTTGCGCCTTCAAATGTAGTTGTTACTGTCATTGTCTTTGTGTCTTTTGAAACAGTTACGTCTACATCTCCATTTGCCCCCGTTGCTTTTTCTTTTACTGCATTGATAAATGCAGGCGTATTTTCAAAAACAAAATTTTCGTGGGCTGTTACCGTTGTAGTTACTACATAACTAACCCCGTCTTCAAATTCATCGGACTTACTCAAAACCTCCTGCGTATCCGCTTTTTGCCAAACAGTCTTTGTATCAAACGGATTTAAGGTAAATTTAGCCAAAGGCTCTTCCCCGTCCAGCATTCTGCTGACATCACCGTAGGTTTGTGCATTCTGCAAACCGTCTGTCACCACGTCGCTTGCATAGAATTTGACATCCGCCATATATCCAATGCTGTCTGTAAACATGGAAGCGTTATCCTTCTTCGGATTATACCCCAGGGTAAACGGATCTTCCCTGTGTACAGCCGTTGCGTCTGTAGGCCTTCCCTGTGTAGCCTCAGAAAGTTCTCCATCGGTATAGAAGCCCATATGGCTTGCCCCATCAACAAACAATACGATATCATGCCATTTACCAAAGAAGGTATCGGCATCAAAATAATATTTCTGCTCTGGCCAGCCTGCAGCGCTGTGCATATACATAATCAGGCAGTCATCCTCTATCTGGAAGCCGTACTGATCGTCCATTTTACCGAGGATATTAATATTAACGTCTCCGCCCAGCGCTTCTTTTATATACAATTTAAAGGCGATTGCCATACCATCCCCACCGTAAACGTCAAACTTATCTGTTGTGGAGGTGGAGCCTAGCTGCCCTGCAAAACCCCATACGCCGTCTACATATGCAAGCACTGGATCCTTGCTGCCCTCTTTCACAGCCATTGAAGCCGGATCTGCCGCCCTGTCTGCTACCGAATCATAATGGAAAGCGTCCTCATCCCCTACTGCGGTATCCTGTGGGTTTTTGCCAATCATAGGCTCCGCAAAGGATACAGTCATAGCTTCTATTGGAGACATTACAACAACAGGGATTTCCGCCTTCTTATTTTCATCACCTTCTACTGCTGCAATAACTGTCGTGCTCCCTTTTCCCACTGCAGTCACTACGCCGTTTGCATCTACAGTTGCCACCTCTTCATCTTCTGAAGAATATACGATCTTGCCTTGTGCATAGTACGGGGCTAATTCTGCCTGGATCTGCGCCGTTTCTTTCGCTGATAATTTTATGGACGATGTGTAGGAGCGGATCCCTGTGGGGGTACTGTCCAGATTCCGGTATTCATATTCGTCAAAATCATACCACAGGACTACGTTCTCGCTGTCTGGCCCATATGCGCCATGATCCAGCTCATCCTTGGTAAGCGCCTTATTATAAACGCGGATATTCTGGATAAAGTTGGAGGATGTACGCCCTGTTTCCGGACAATAACCGATACCAAGCGGATAATTTACACTCGCTACAGTTCCGGCATTTGCCGTGGTTACTAATTCTTTGCCTTCTACATATACCGAAATATCATTTCCATTATAAATAGCAGCTACATGCAGCCATGAATTTAATTCTTCCCCGGATAGAGGAGCCTGGGCAGTAATCCACTTCCCGCCTGTGTTTTTGATAAAGAAATAAGCTTTATTTTCCGAAATACGGAATGCTGCGCTACTATCGCCCTTTGAAGCGATCATATTATAGCTTGAGCCATCCCCATTCGGATTAACATTTGCTTCAATTGTAAAGTTATTTGTACCTGAAATGGTATTATTGAACGTTTCATTGGCGCCCTCGCCTTTGACATCTGCATAGCCTTTAAATGATATGATCCCGTCTTTCTTTCTCAATGTTGCATTTGCTTCCGCAGTAATGTCCATGTTATATGCATGTTTCCCCTTATCTGCAACATGCAGCTCTACTTCGCCATTTTTAATCTTCTCTGCCAGGGCGATTGCATCCTTTACTTTATCATAGCGTGCTTCCGTTACGATTTTCTTGCCTGCTTCGGGAAGCCCTTCGTATGCTTTTTTCATTTCTAAAAGCTCTTCTGTCTCACCGCTTGCCACAAAGATACTGTCAACTTTCTCAATCAGCGCCTCTGCCGCTTCCTTGATAATGTCCATTTCAGAGATTGACGCTACATTCCTGTATGGACGTGTAATTTCCATTACATCTGCCTGGGCGCCGGATGCATCCTGTACCGTATACGGGATAATTGTATACTGATAGCTGTACGCCTTGTCATTTGGCAGCCTGTACGCGGATAACGTATCTGCGCCGCAGCTGGCATTACCAGTACCCTGTGAACGGTAATTTACTGTCAGTACCGTTTCGTCTAATTTGGTCAGCTCATATGGGTGCTGTGCCTGATCCAGATCGTTTACTGTAAAGTGGAGCGCAGATGCTTCTACTGTATCCGTAGCCGCAATTGCCAATGCGCCTTTCCTTGCGGCATTCGTTACCGTAAACCACTTCACGCCAGTAACTGTACCCGTGTCCTGTGTGTCTAAATACGGATAAAACATTTCAGAGACAGTAGAGGTATATTGGCCAACCCTTGCAAAATCTTCCCTGTCCCACATAGCCTCAACCGGGCCATTGCCGTACCATGTGATATTTTCATAGCCCTCCGGCAGCTCCATTACGGTACCGATACGGACAAACCTGCCCAGGGTTGTCTTTGTTGCATCTACACTTGCATCTACCGTTACTGCGCCGCTTCCGTCCACAGTATATACCATAGCCTGCTCTAATGCAGCCTGTGCAGCCGATACCAGCGGAACCGTAATCACTGTCTGGCCTGCATCGTTTTTGGAAACCTGAATGTCACCTGCGGATATGTTATTGTTCACGCTCTTCCAATTGCCGTCATAATTCCCATTATCGTTGTTTAAAAGCCCTCTCCAATAATTCGGAACCGGACCAGATGTCAGAAGGGTTTCCCCATTATAAACGTAATCCCTTATGGTACCTGTAGCTTTATCGATTTGGAAGCTAAATCCTGTACCGGATACTTGATATGCAGTATCATCTTCCGCTACTTCCACATCAGAAGATGTAACCTTATTTACCTGCTTTACTTCTACTGGAAGCTTAAACTGCTCCCAGGCAACTTCATGCCCTGCTTTTGCCCAAAGAGTATCTTCTTTCAGCTGTACAGAGAAATTCAGGTAATATTCTGCACCTGCTTTTTTCTTGGCCGGTATACTGTCCAGATACGGAACCTCAATTGTCTTTGTTTCCCGTCCTGCAAGATCCAAATCAGAAACATTGCCGCTGCCAATTATACGGCTATCTTCCAAAAGCTCCCATTTTACTGTAAATTCGTTAAGGTTTAAGAAGTTATTCTCATTATAGACATCTATTTTGCCGCTTAAAAGCTGCACATCCGAAGCGTTAAACCATACGCTCTGATACTGGTATTTTACTTCGTAAAGCTCCGGCTGTACGTCACGGTCAGGGGAAACCAGCCCGTTTACGCAAAAAGAGTTATCGTTCGGCTTCTCGCCGCTATCGCCGCCATAGCCATAGAAATGGCCTTCTGCTTCGTCTGCATACATTGACTTGTGTGCAAAATCTTCCGCATAATAATCATATGGCTGCCCGTCTTCGTCTATAGCAATATCCGTAAAATCTGCCCATAAAAGCACATTGTCATCGTCTGCGCTGATTGCAGGGGACGTGCTGTTTTGTGCTGCCAGTTCTTCCGCGGACAATACGCGTGTATAAATACGGCCAAGGGAGATCTCACCGTCAAATGTCCTGTTATTATCTGCCGTTATGCCTACGCCGAGCGCAATACTGCTGGCATCCATCCTGGAGTTTGTATTGCCGCTGGCAACCTCTTTGCCGTCACAAAGGATCTGGACAGCGCCACTATCATACGTGACAGCTACCTGATGCCAGTTACCTACCCAATCAGCCGGCAGGGCGCCTGTAACAGAATTCCAGCTGCCCCCTGTATAAGCAAAAAACTCCAGCTGCCTGCTCCCGTTCGTTTTCAATGCAAACTGCCTGTCGCCTTTTCCCATCATGACCTGATCGGATGCGGCTGAATTCGGTTTACATATTACCTCGATTGTAAATTTCTTATTATCCCCGACAAGCGCGTTATTATAAAGATCACTCTCATATGTCGCATAACCTTGTACGCTCTGCGGCGTCAATGCCCCGCTTCCCGGATTATCATTAATCTTTGTAAAGGATGCTTTGCCTTTTATATTATTTGCCTTCTCTGTAAGGACATATTTTTCGGGCAGTGACTCAAAGCTTAACAGCCTTGACTGATCCACCCAGTCCCATACAAATGCGCCCAGCATATTGTCAGAGCTTCGGATTGCATCCCAGTATTCTTTTAAGTTGCCGACTGCATTGCCCATAGCATGCGCATATTCGCAGAGTACATAGGGCATATTGTTCTTAGCCTCATTTTGCACGGTGCCAACTGACGGGTACATGTTGCTTCCCATATCTGTACCACTGGATTTATTGGAGCTTTCAGAGTGCACCGGCCTGGTCGGATCGTTATCCTTGAAATACCAGATCAGGTCATAGAACATACCGTCTGCAGAATTTTTATCGTAGTTGTAATAGTTCTCATTGCCCGTTGACCACATTACAACTGCCGTACGGTTCTTTAAACGGTGAAATGTGGTAACAGTCCTGTCCATTGCCAGGGACTTAAAGTTCTTATGCGCATTCTGGTTGCTCATAATCGCATGGGACTCCAGATTAGTTTCTGCCATCATATAAAGCCCGTATTTGTCACACAGCCAGTACAAATACTCATCATTGCTGTAATGGGATGTACGAATAGAATTCAGGTTATACTGCTTCATAAGCAAAACATCTTTTTCCTGTGTTTCATGCGGTACATATTTGCCGTATACTGGATCGGTATCATGGCGGTTTGTCCCTTTCATCAAAAGCTGCTTGCCATTCACTTTAATCGGCTCAAACGCGGAATCCGGAGTCGTCCTGTTGCCGTTTGCATCTACCTCGGAGCTTACAAACTCAATCTCACGGAATCCAAGCTGTTGGGAAACACTGCCCATATATGCCCCGGTTTTGGAATCATACAAAGACAAAACCAATGTATAAAGATCTGGTGTCTCTGCAGACCATAATTTAGGTGAAAGCACAGTTTTTCTGGCGGAAACGGAAGCCTTGCCGTCCATATCGGAGGATGCTGCCCCGATTTCCGGTACGTCTAACGTAACACCATTTACAAACATTTCACCATCTGCATCATAAATGCGTGCATCTACCTTATAGCCTAACGCCGCTTCAGTAGAAGCATTCGCTACTGTAACATTCAAATCCAAAGTAGCGTTTTCATAATTTTCATCCAAATCCGTCGTTACAAAATAGTCCTGGATATGTACAAGGGGTGCCGAATAAAGATATACGTCACGGAAAATACCACCGTCATAATAGAAATCCTGATCCTCCATCCATGTGCCGTCGCAGAACTTATGTACCTTTACTGCCAGAAGGTTGCCTTTGCCGTTTTCGGTCAGGTAATCAGTTATATCAAAGCTGTGGGGTGCATAGCTGTCCTCACTGTATCCTACTTCCTTGCCGTTTACATATACATAATACGCAGATTCCACGCCCTGGAAGGATAAATATACGCGCCCGTCTGCGCTAAGCATATCATCCGATACGTCAAATGCCTTGCGGTAAAGCCCCACCGGGTTGTAATTGACAGGTGCATTCGGTACTGGAACATTGCTGTCGTACTTATTCTGCCATGGCATCTGTACATTGGTATAAATCGAAAAATCAAAGCCCTGGCGTGTCCAGCTGCAGGGGAGCTCAAGCCCTGATTTCCAGTTGTCGGCCGCAGCCGTATCATATTGTACCTTATAAAAATCCTTATAAGCATCTGCCTGCGCCTGGTTCTGGTTTTGTAAGACTACCAATGACCAGTCTTTTTCATCTTCGCCTGTTAAAAACTGTACATATTTGGACGCTGCCTTATGATAATTCACTGCGCCGTCAACTGCCTTATCCACCGTATCATAAATAACGCTTGTACTTGCAAACATACTTGCTTCTTCACGGTTGATACCATAGACATCTGCTGCCTTTACCGTTTCCCCGTCCAAATCCTCGTAGGTCGTCCCTGTCCACTCTTTGTGTGTAAACTTAAGGCCGTCCACATTGCCGCTTACCTTAGATTCCATCTGCGGGAGTGGGGCGCTTGTCCATGGATCTGTGTAACCGTCTGCCGTATTAGACTCCGTATGGTCTTCATTTGCCGCACTTACTGCTATTGGCGCTGCACTCACAACAGATCCTGCTACCATTGAGAACGCCAGTATGCCTGATATAATCTTTTTCCATTTCATCATTCACTATCTCCTTTAACAAGTATTCTCTCATTTCGTTCCGGAAAAAAACGAATTGCTGTCAAACCGGAATGATTTACCCAAAAGGCTGCCGAAAGCTGCTTTCTGTAACGGTCCACCCCCTTCCTGCTTTAAAGCGTGTTTCTAATCTGCCTTCGTACACCCTTTGTACAAATTAGTACATTTTTTATCTATTTTTCTATTATATCATCGCGATCCTGAATTTACCATTGACGGTTTTAACAAAATAGTTTTGTAACTTTTGTACAATTTTCTAGCCGTTTTCTTACGTTCTTTATACTTCCAATAGTTCCATCAGCTCTTCCCTGCTTAAGGCCCCCAGCTGCCCTGTATTTCCACTGATAATTTGATCTGCGAGGTTTTTCTTGGCTTCCTGGAGCTTTTGTATCTTCTCTTCAATTGTATTCTTGGCAATCAGCTTGTATACCGTTACTTTTTTCGTCTGCCCAATGCGGTGCGCGCGGTCAGTCGCCTGGTTTTGTACAGCCTGGTTCCACCATGGATCGTAGTGGACAACAATATCCGCCCCAATCAAGTTTAGCCCCACGCCCCCCGCCTTTAATGAGATCAAAAATACTTTTACATCCCCTTCGTTAAACGCCTTTACCAGCTCAAGCCTCTTTTTCTTTGGCGTACTGCCAGTAATCGTATAATAGGAAATATGTTCTGCATCCAGCTTTTTTTGTATAATCTCAAGCATAGAAGTAAACTGAGAAAACAAAAGCATCCTATGACCGCCGTCTATAGCGCTTTGTACGAGCTGCAGGCATGATTCCAGCTTAGCGGCTTTTCCCTGGTAATTATCAAAACACAAAGACGGATCGCAGCAAATCTGCCTCAGCCGCGTCAATTCAGCAAGCATACGCATCTTATTTTTATTAAATTCTTCTGCATTTTGACTTGCAATTTCCTCCCGCATATGCAGTACCTGTGCATCATACAGCTTTTGCTGCGTTTCCTCAAAGCGCACATAGCGGCATTCCTCCAGCTTTTGTGGCAGGTCTTGTAATACATCCTCCTTTAAGCGGCGTAAAATAAACGGGCCTGCCATCCGCTGTAAGCGTTTTGCAGCGGTTTCGTCGCCGTTTTTGACAATAGGGTTTTCTAATTCTCTTTTAAATACATCGTAGCTATACAAAAATCCGGGCATCAAATAATCGAAAATGCTCCACAGCTCGCTTAAACGGTTTTCAATCGGCGTTCCGGTCAGCGCATAGCGGTAACGGCTGTTTATGATTTTTACCGACTTGGCGGCAGCCGTCGTATGGTTTTTGATATACTGCGCCTCGTCAATAATTTCGTAGAGAAACTGCTTGCCCTCGTAATGGACAATATCACGCTTTAACAAATCATAAGACGTGACCAGCACATCGGCCTGCTGGTAATCTTCAATTTTCTTACGCCGTTCATCCTGTGCCCCTGTAATTAAGGAAACGGTAAGCTGCGGGGCAAAACGGTCAAATTCTTCGCCCCAGTTAAACAGCAGGGAAGCCGGCGCTACCACCAGGGATACCCCTTCCTTTTTTTCCTGCTTTGCCGCTAAAAGCACGGCAATCACCTGCAGTGTCTTACCAAGCCCCATATCATCGGCCAAGATACCCCCAAACTGCCAGTTTTCTAATGTCCGCAGCCATTTGTACCCATTTTTCTGATATTTACGCATGATTTTAGACAAGCTTCCCGGTTCTTCAAAATCAGCATCCTTTACTGTTTTAAACCCTTTTACGACATTCCGGAAATGGCTGTCGCGCGTACTGTAGACACTTTCGTTTTCCTCTAACATTTTATCGAGGTACAATGTACGGTACATAGGCAGGTGCATTTTGCCTTTGACAAATTCTTTGGGCTTGATATGGGATGTTTCCATCAGTTCTGTTAGCACTTCAAGGGATTGGTCTTCTAAGTTTACAAATGAGCCGTCTTTTAAGCGGTAATATTTTTTCTTTTCGCGATAGCTGCTTAAAATGTCCAAAAGCTCATCCCTTGGAACGTCCTCTGTTGCCACGTCAAGCTCCAAAAGCCCTGCCGACACAGAAACCCCTACGGATACTTTAACAGAGCGGACAGCATGGAATTTCAAAAATGCCCTGGTACAGCGCACTTCCCCCAGTTCCATCAGCCGGGCCGCTCCATGCTTTGCCACCTCATATACCAAACCCTCATTGCCGCCGCAGTTTAGCTCTTCTTTTTCCCAGTCTATATTCGGAAAAAGCTGTGAAGCATGCAAAAGTATTTCTTCCTCCGCAGACTGATCCCGGAATGCCTCAACTTCCGTCAAATACCTCCGCTGCTTTATAATATCAAGCGCCGGATATTCTTGATTTCCGTAGCAGGCGTATACCCTGCAGGTTACATTCTGCTCTTTTGCATCCAAATAGAAGACAAAATGCACTTCCGGCGGCAGGTAGCTGCGGAATATTTCTGGTTCGGTTTCCGTGATATCCACAACGTCCTGCAGCTGGGGCAGGATACGGTTATAAAATTCTGACATATTATTCCTTCCTACACGCAGGGAAAACACATCTCTGTGTGCAATCTCCGAAAGCGGCTTTATTTTTTCTAAAAACCCGTTTTCGACCTGGTTAATATGCCCGTCCCCAATATAATACGCTGTATCTGTCCCCATATACATATCCGGCAAATTCCCTTCAACCTTGATCCCGTGAAATACACCATCCTCCATTTCTTCCTGTGAAATATGCATTTTTACTTTGGGGTTATGTTTGGCGCAGGTTATGAGCTGTTTTTTTAATTTCAGATCCTTATCCTCATATTCCACTTCCTCCCCCTGCATCTGTGCATAAAATTCGTCCAGACGCCATCCAAACAGGTTCAGCTCGCCTCCTACACTTAATTTCCGGTAAGAATAATATCTGCGCGATTCAAACATCCTCTGTTGAAATTCTTCCTCCTCCCGCACAATCCGGCTAATAAACCGCACCCAGCCCCTGCCCTGTTCCGTAAAATTGTTTAAGTTGTGGTTGATCTGTGTATTTGCCCCGTAGGTGTCCATAGCCGAATTTTTGACATTCTCACAAAATACATCGAGTTTTTTGATTATAAACATTTTCTTATCCCCGATTTTAAACGCTACAGACAGCTTATCCCCCTTTTTTGTCAGCCGCGGCACAAGCTTTATGCTTTCTTTTTGGGCGGAAGCATCAGTAAGGACTGAGTTTACCAGCTTTTCCTTAAAAAAATCAAGTAAGATACGCCCGTCCTTGTCTGTGGCATCCCCCATTTTATGTGTGTTCAAATAATCCTCTAAAAGTTCAAGCGCACCTGCTTTATAAGCGCAGCTTGTCGTATTAGTATGCCATGTATAGTATTCCCGGCGGCATTTGGGGCATCTGCACTCCGCATAAGTCACTTCTGTGCGGGAAAAAAGAATATGCAGCGCAAATTCCTCCCACCCTATTTTGCCTGTCGCTTCAATCTGCCCCATAATTTCCCCGGTATACTGTTCAAATCCGGTTAAGGCTTTTTTTATACTTATCATACCCTGGCTAACCAGCCTGTGCCCTTCCTCTGATATATTGCGGGGTACCTCAATGGATCTTTTTATACGGGCGGCATCGAAATAACGGTAGCCTGTTAACGTTTCAATATCCCCGCTGCCGGCTTTGGATTCTTTTTCATCTTCCTGGTCTTCCTGCCATGCGGCACCCAAAAGTGTAAATTCCTTTTTCCTCGCTTCAAAATCCTCTATCGCATTGTTTGCATTCCCTGTTTCATCTGCTTTATACATGACCTTCTCCTTTTTTTCTGTGAGATATTCTGTTTTTCCTGTCCTTTTTGCCGTTTCTTGGCAGGGCGCTTTGCATCCCGGGCTTCCTGCTAAATCCAATATAAGTATATCCTGTATTAAAACAGTAAAAAACCCTCCAACAATAAATGTTCACTGTTGGAGGGCTAGATACCATCACCGCACCGCACCGATAATTTCTTTCACATCCGAAACTCCCTGTAACAAAAGATACTCCTCTATGCCCCGCACAACCGCTTCCGTAACTGTTACATCCTGGAAATTAGCCGTTCCTACTGATACGGCCGAAGCCCCGGCAAGCATCATCTCAATAGCGCCCTCGGCGTCTGTTATGCCTCCCATCCCAATGACAGGCACTTTTACCGCATGGGAAGCTTCATACACCATACGCACTGCAACCGGATGGATTGCAGGCCCGCTCAGCCCGCCCGTCTTATTCGCAAGTGCAAACGCCTTCCTGTGGATGTCAATTTTCATCCCTGTCAACGTATTAATAAGAGAAACCGCATCCGCTCCTCCCGCTTCCGCCGCCTTTGCCATCACTGCAATATCCGTCACGTTTGGGCTTAGCTTCATAATTACGGGCTGCACAGCATACTTCTTTACTTCCCGTGTAATCTCCTCTACACTCTTTGCGCTCTGGCCAAACGCAATCCCGCCCTCCTTCACATTAGGGCAGGAAATATTAATCTCCAGCAAATCCACCGGTTCATCCGAAAGCCGCTCCACAACCTCGCAATAATCCGCCGCGCTCCTTCCACAGACATTCACGGCTATTTTTGTGTCAAATTGCTTTAAAAATGGAATATCCCGCTTTACAAACACATCAATCCCAGGATTTTGCAGTCCAATTGCATTTAGCATGCCGCCATACACTTCCGCCACCCTGGGAGTAGGGTTCCCCTCCCACGGGACATTGGCAACGCCTTTTGTCACAACAGCCCCTAGCTTATTTAGATCCACAAACTCCGAAAATTCCTCTCCGGAACCAAATGTCCCGGACGCTGTCATCACCGGATTTTTCAAAGTAACTCCCGCAATATCCACTTCCATATTCATCAAAATTCCACCTCCCCTGCTAAAAACACCGGGCCTTCTTTACAAATCCGTTTGTTTTTTACATTCGTATGCCCGTCCACTTCCTTTGATTTACAGACACACCCCAGGCATGCCCCGATGCCGCACGCCATACGCTCCTCCAAAGAGACATAACACTCCATATTATGCCCTGCGGCATATTCCTTTACCGCACGTAGCATCGGCATAGGCCCGCAGGCATAAATCCGCTCCGCCGTAAGCCCGTTCTCTTGGATCACATCCAAAACATTCCCTTTTGTGCCCGCGCTGCCGTCTTCTGTCGCAATATAAACCGTCCCATACGGCAAAAACTCCTCCGTTAAAAACTGCACATCCCTAAAACCTAGTATTATCTGTTTTTCACCAGAAAGCTGTTTTGCCAGCTCGAGCATTGGCGGGATGCCAATTCCGCCTCCGATTATAAATGACGCCCCTTCTTTCTTAGGAAACCCGTTTCCCAGAGGGCCCAAAAGCGTAAGGGGCATCCCTTCTGACAGCCTGGAAAATTCCTCTGTCCCTTTGCCTGCTATGCGGTACACCAACCGAATGGCACAGCCATCCGGATTGATCTCGCAGATACTAATAGGACGGGGCAAGAGCCTGCTGCCGTCTTCACAGTACAGCATTACAAACTGCCCGGGCACAGCCATACACGCAATTTCCGTTGTACTTACCCACATATCAAAAATCCCTTTTGAAATCTCATTATTACAGATTACGGTCCCCCGCTCTTTTCTCTTCTCTGCCATATTTTTCCTGCCTTTATCCTTATCTTTACTCCTCTTTTGCTCTTTTAAAAGAAGAGGCCATCACGCACATGATAAACCTCTCCCACATAATCTCCTATTTCACCGCGCGAAGCGCCCCGTCAATATCCGCAATCATATCACCCACTGCAGCCCTAGACGCATCTGCAAAGTTCTTTTCCCCAAATTTACTATACTGCTCCTGCTTGTAAGCCGCAATAATCCCCCGGGAGGAATTGACAACCGCCCCAAGCCCATCTGCATTGAAAAAATGCGCCAGATCTGCACCCTTGCCGCCCTGCGCCCCATATCCAGGCACAAGGATAAAGCTCTTTGGCATTATTTTCCGCAAGGTTTTACCCATTTGGGGATAAGTCGCGCCTACGACAGCCCCAACATAGCTGTAGGAATCCCCCATATGGCTTTCCCCCCATTCGGCAACCTTTTCCCCGACCCACTCATACAATGGCCTGCCATCCGTAATCCGATCCTGGAACTCGCCGCTTGACGGGTTCGACGTCTTCACCAACACAAAAATCCCCTTTTTCTCCTCCCTGCAGACGTCAATAAACGGCTTTATGCCGTCTGTACCCAAATACGGGTTTACTGTTGCAAAATCCTCGTCAAATGCGCGGCATTCCTTCGATCCAACCGCTACCCTGCCCAGATGCCCGGACGCATAGGCAGCGGACGTCGAACCAATGTCGCCGCGCTTGACATCGCCAATGACTACCAGATCCTTTTCATGGCAGTAATCCACCGTCCGTTTAAAAACTGCAAGCCCCGGCAGCCCAAACTGCTCATACATAGCAACCTGCGGCTTTACCGACGGAATCAAATCATATACGGCGTCAATAATTGCCTTATTAAACTGCCAGACCGCTTCGGCAGCGCCCTCTAACGTTTCCCCGTATTTCGCAAACGCCTCCTCCTGCAAATGCCCCGGAATATAACTTAGCATGGGATCCAGGCCCACGCAGACAGGCGCATGTGTCTGTTTGATTTTATTTATTAATTTTTGAATCATACCTTTATCCTTTCTTCAGCTGCATTGCCGTGCGTAGGCTAAAAGGATGCATTATCCATCATTCTTCGCTGTACACCACTTCACCGGACACAATTGTCGTAATGACCTTCCCAGTCACCTTGCGGTTATCAAACGGCGTATTCTTCGCCTTTCCCGCAAACTCCTTCGCCTGTATTGTATAATTTTGGTTGGGGTCAAAAATAACGATATCAGCAGTGCTGCCTTCCTGCAGTGTGCCTTTGTCCGACCCAATCACCTTCGCCGGATTGTAGCTTAATTTTTCCGCCATCTGCATCGGGGTCAGGTAATCCTTTAACACCAGCTCTGAATATGTGACTGCCGCCGCCGTCTCAAGCCCCACAACCCCAAACGGGGCGCGTTTCATAGACTGCCCTTTTTCCACTGCCGTATGAGGCGCGTGATCTGTCGCAATCACATCAATCGCGCCATTCTTTAACCCTTCCCGGATTGCATCCACATCTTTTACGGAACGCAGCGGCGGGTTCATTTTGAAGTTGGCATCATCAGCCGTAATATCCTCCTGTGAAAGCGTAAAATGATGCGGACAGGCTTCCGCTGTGACAGGCATACCGTTTTCCTTTGCCTGCTTTACCATCCACACACTTTTTGCAGTAGAACAGTGGCACAAATGCAGATGCACGCCAATGCTTCCGGCCAGTACAATATCTCTCGCCACAATAATATCCTCGACCTCATTTAAAATCCCAGGCATCCCAAGCTCCTTTGCACGCTCTCCGGCATTCATCACACCGCCGTGCATCAGCTTTTTATCCTCGCAATGGGCAAATACCGGGATGCCTTCCTCTTTTGCCACCTGCATGGCACGGTAATAAAGCTCCGTATTCATCACTGACTTGCCATCCTCAGAAATAGCAGGGCTCCCCGCCTGCACCATCTTTTTAATATCCGCCAACTTCCTGCCTTCCTGGCCCTTTGTAACCGCCCCAATCTGCAATACATGAACCGGCGCCAGATTCTTTGCCTTCTGGTGCACATAATTTACCACATCTGCATTATCTACAACCGGCTTTGTGTTGGGCATTGCCAGAATTGTGGTAAAGCCTCCCCGCGCCGCTGCCTTTGCACCTGTGACAACTGTTTCCTTTTCCTCAAACCCTGGATCCCTCAAATGCACATGCAGATCAATAAAGCCTGGCATAACAAAGCAGCCCTTTGCGTCAATCACTTTATCTGCCTTCCCCTTGATCTTCTCCTTGACCTTTGCAATCCTGCCATCTTCAACCAGAATATCGGATTCTGCATCTAATTTTGATGCTGGGTCAATTACCCTGCCGTTTTTAATTAATAATTTCATTTGGTATATTACCTCCCCATCTTCTCCTGTTTTCCGGAAAAGGCCAGCGCATCCAGCCGTCCTTTCCAAGCGCTTTTATAACTGCGTTGTTACAAAAATATCATAAATAGCCTTAATCGCCGTTTCAAAATCATTGTTGGCTACACCGATAATAATATTAAGCTCACTCGACCCCTGATCAATCATTTTCACATTTACATTGGCATGGGATAAAGCAGAGAAAATCCTGCCTGCCGTCCCGCGTGTGGAGCGCATCCCCCTGCCTACAACTGCAACCAGCGCAAGATCCGCTTCCAGATCCACCGTATCTGGCTTGGCAAGGCGCTTAATTGCAGAAAGCACCTGCTGCTCCTTGCCTTCAAACTCCTCCTGGTGTACAAATACTGTCATCGTATCAATGCCAGACGGCATATGCTCAAACGAAATTCCGTTCTGCTCAAACGCCGAAAGTACTTTTCTGCCAAAACCCACCTCAGAATTCATCATATCCTTATCTACGTTCACTGCCACAAAGCCCTTTTTGCCAGCAATCCCGGTAATCGTAAACTTAGAATGATGGCAGGTATTTTCCACAATCAGCGTCCCCGGATCCTCCGGTTTGTTTGTATTGCGTATATTAATCGGGATACCCGCCGCACGCACCGGGAATACTGCGTCCTCATGCAGCACCGTTGCCCCCATATAAGAAAGCTCCCGCAGCTCGCGGTATGTGATTACCTGGATTACCTCTGGATTTTCAATAATACGTGGATCCGCAATTAAAAATCCGGATACGTCCGTCCAGTTCTCATACAAATCCGCCCCTGCCGCCTTCGCTACAATCGACCCGGTAATATCCGACCCGCCGCGTGAAAACGTACATACCGTCCCATCCTTTTTTGCCCCATAAAAGCCCGGAATCACGGCATTCTCGCACTTTTTTAGGCGGGCGGACAGGGCTTTATTCGTTTTCTCCGAATCAAACTCGCCCTTGTCGTCAAAAAACACAACCTCCGCCGCATCAATAAACGTATACCCCAGAAAATCTGCCATAATAATCCCGTTCAAATATTCCCCGCGGGAAGCCGCATAGTCTGCACCTGCCTTTTGTTTAAAATTCTCCTCAATTGTACGAAACTGATCCTCCAGGGATGTCTTTAAATTCAGGCCATTGATAATCGTATCAAACCTGTCTTTAATTTTCCGAAGCATAGGCTTAAAGTCCTCGCCTGCTTCCGCGGCCGCATAGCAGCCATAAAGCATATCTGTGACCTTCGTGTCTTTGTCATTGCGTTTGCCCGGCGCGCTTGGGACAACGTATTTGCGGCTTTCATCCGAACGGATAATTTCCCCGGCCTTCGCAAACTGTCCCGCGCTCGCCAGAGAGCTGCCGCCAAACTTCACTACCTTTACCATATCATTCCCTCCAGCGGCGTATCTTCGCCATATATTCATAATTTATTCTATTTTGCCAGCGCCCTAAACCTGTAGCAGCCTCCCAATCAGCATATGCCCTTCCTCAATAAAATTTCCTGAAGCCTGCGCCTCTTCTTCATTATACTTCCAGCCCTCTTCCCTCTCATTTGTACTGTCATATAACAAATAAGGCACACTATCGGCGGTATGCGTGCGAATGCAGACCGGCGTCGGATGATCCGGCAAAACCACCATCCGAAAATCTTCCCCTGCCGCACGCAGCCCTTCCACAACTGGACGGATAATCCTTTGATCTAAATTCTCAATAGCCTGCACCTTACGCCCTGCGCTGCCCTGATGCCCCATCTCATCCGGCGCTTCCAGGTGCACATATACAAAATCATACCCGCCTTTTACCAAAACGTCAACTGCCGCCTTAGCCTTCCCCTCATAATTGGTAGTAAGTCCGCCATTTGCCCCCTCTACCGTAATGACTTTCATAGAAGCCCCAACCGCAATCCCCTTTAAGAGATCCACAGCCGAAATCATAGCCCCCTTTTTGCCTGTCATTTCCTTAAATGCAGAAAGCTCCGGCTTTGTACCTGCCCCCCAAAACCAACACGAATTAGCCGGATTAAGCCCCATTTCCCTGCGTTTTATATTAATGGGATGATTTACCAAAATCTCATAGCTCCTCTCCATCATTTTCCGGAGTGCGGGCTTTTGTGGCAGCTTATCCCCAATCACCTGCTCTAGGATATCATGGGGCTGTACCAGCTCTGCCATATCCCCCTTCTCCCAAATCAAAAGGTGTCGGTAACTCGTCCCCACATAAAACCGGAATTCCTCTGTCTCAAGCTCCTGCCTTACTGCTTCCAGCAAAACAGCAGCATCCTCCGTTGAAATCTCCCCGGAGCTGTGGTCAAGTATCCTGCGCTGCCCATAGCTTTCTTCTTCTTGTGAAAGAGTCACCAGGTTGCAGCGCAGCGCAATATCCGTATCTTTCATCGGCACGCCGATACTAAGCGCCTCAAGCGGTGAGCGCCCGGAATAATATTTACGCGGATCATACCCCAGCACAGAAAGGTTTGCTGTATCGCTCCCCGGGCTCATGCCGTCTGGTATGGTATGCACCAGGCCAATTTCCCCTTTTGCCGCAAGCGCATCCATCAACGGCGTCTTTGCGTATGCAAGCGGGGTTGCGTTCCCTAACGCTTCAATGGGACGGTCTGCCATACCGTCCCCTAATATTACCAGATACTTCATAGCCTGCTCCTTTACTGGTTGCCCATGCGGATCACAGAACGCACGTCAAGGGCAGCCGCTTTTGCTTTAAACTCTGCTTCTGCCATTATGGAGGTCACAAATCCGCACTCTCCGTCCACGCCCGCGTCCACAAAATCTACTGTTCCAAATACGCCTTTTATTTCTTCCCTGCCCGAAGAGGTACGCACAAAAAATGCGTTTTTTATTTTGCCAAACTCTAAAAGCGATATCTTTTCTGGCTTCCACTCCACCGGGATATTGCAGTCCATATGCCGTGCGAGACCAACCATATCCGCTACAACCGCCGAAGCCGTCGGGAGCTTGCCTGCGCCGCTGCCATAAAACATTGCGTCGCCAAGTACGTTTCCATGTACGAATACTGCGTTAAATACATCGTTTACGCCATATAGCGGATGTTCGGGGGAAAGCAGGTGCGGCGCTACAAAAACAGCATAGCCTTCCGGCGTTTTTTTGCTGACGGCTAAAAGCTTCACCGCACGCCCCATCTGCTTTGCATATGTTATATCCACTGCTGAAACCTTCGTAATCCCTTCCGTATAAATATCCTGGTAATCCACCTGCTGGCCGCAGGCAAGCGAGGTCAGAATGGCAATTTTGCGGCAGGCGTCATAGCCCTCAATATCCGCAGAAGGATCCTTTTCCGCATAGCCCTTCTGCTGCGCATCGAGCAGTACGTCTGCAAATTCCAGGCCCTCCCTGCTCATCTTCGTCATCATATAGTTAGTTGTCCCATTTAAAATCCCTGTTATTTCTTCCATTTCATCCGCTGTCAGCGCGTTAAGCATTGTCCTTATAATTGGAATACCCCCGCCAACACTCGCTTCAAACATAAAATTCACATTTTTTTCTTTGGCAAGGGCTAAAAGCCCTGCCCCCTTTTCCGCTACCAGTGCTTTGTTTGAGGTCGTCACATGCTTGCCCGCTTCTAACATTGCTTTTACAAACGTATAAGCCGGTTCTACACCGCCCATCGTTTCTACTACAATCTGTATTTCTGGATCCTCTGCGATGACCTTGTAATCATGTACCACTTTTTCCTGGATAGGTGTGCCCGAAAAATCGCGGATATCTAAAATATATTTGATCTCAATGCCCTGCCCGGCACGTTCTGCAATCAAATCCCGGTTGATGTCAAGTACCTCCACAACGCCCGAGCCAATTGTGCCGTATCCCATTACTGCTGCTTTTAACATGTTTCCTCCATTCCAGGGACTTACTCCCTTGCAAGTATTTTCAGATAATGAATCCCCGTTTTCCCCTCAATCTCCTCCGCCATCTCGGAAATATCCCCTGTATCCGGCAACACGTCCACACTGATGCTTAAGGAAGCCACCCCGTTTACCGGAATGCTCTGATGGATCGTTAGAACATTGGCATGGTAGTCCGCTACTGACTTTAGTACCTCAGACAAAAGCCCCGGCTCGTCGTCCATCTGGATGATCATAGTAACCGTCATCCCCCTCGTATTGTCATGGAACGGGAAAATATCATCCTTGTATTTGTAAAAAGAACTGCGGCTGATCCCAACAGCATCCGCCGCCTCCTGCACACTGGCCGCCTTCCCGGTATCGAGCAGGCGCTTAGCTTTTACGACCTTTAAGAGTACTTCGGGTATGGCTTTTTCTTTCAGGACAAAGTAATTTGATTTTACTGCCATAACTTCTGAATCCTCCGTGTGTAATGTATGTGTCAGGGGTACAGTTGTCCATGTGACAAAGATAATATCATAAAAGAAGGGCTGTTGCAACCTTCTTTACACTAAAACTTTCTGCCCCTGCCCCCGAATTTGCGTCCGCCTGCCCCTCTGTGCACCGTACTGCGGTTTGCAGGCCTTGACGTCCTCCTGGAAGCCGCATTTGGCGGCCTTCTGTATGGCCTTCTGTAATAGCCTGCCCTTTTGCCCTTAGTACGGCCCCTTACAATTTTGCCAAGTATGAACCCTCCCACTGCAGCTACTGCCATAAACGCAATACTGCCTATTGTGCCGGGCTTATTAGCCCCTTCGTCCGTAACTTTGACATCCTCTGGCATCCCCCTTGTATACGCCTGATCCGATTCATACATCATCAGGTAAAGCGCCTGCGTATAATCCTCTTTCTGGGCTGCCGCATGGGCTTTTTCCAGGATATTATCTAATCTGCTGCCAGTTAGGTAAAGCTGGGCTTCCCCAGCAGTCGCAAGATAAAGCTCGCCATTATCCAAATCCACCAGACAGCTAATGCCGTCATCTCCCGTTGTATACTTGTTAAAATATTCCTCACATAACGTCTGGGCCTTTTTGCCCCCGGCATCGCTGCAAGTCGCCGCCACAACACTCCAGCCGCTTTTCTCTGAAAGTGCCTGGGCTATGCCCTTTAACCAGTCAGCTTCTTCCTCCATCAAAACATTTGCATCATCCGCAACCGTTACGCCCGGCGCCTCTTTTGCTTCCCCTGCCCAGCAGTCCGCCACGCCAAAAAACATGCACAAGCATATTACGGCGCATACCAGGGCCGCCGCTATTCTTTTTATTCCTGCCATATCACTCATCCTCTTTATTGATAGGTGCGCCCAAAGACAGCCACTTCAAATAGCCATTCATAAATAAATCAATTTTGCCGTCCATCACGCTGTCCACATTACCTGTTTCTACTCCTGTACGGTGATCTTTAACCATCGTGTAAGGCTGCATTACATACGACCTAATCTGGTTGCCCCAGCCAATCTCTGTAACCTCCCCGCGGATACCTGCCGCAATTTTTGCATTTTCCTGTTGCTTTAGCAGGTACAGCTTCGCCTTTAACATCTGCATCGCCTTATCCTTATTCATATGCTGGGAACGTTCATTCTGGCACTGCACCACAATCCCGCTTGGAAAATGCGTAATACGGATCGCCGAAGAGGTCTTATTAATATGCTGCCCTCCCGCGCCGCTTGAACGGTATGTGTCTATCCGGATATCATCGTCCTTCACCTCAATGTCCAAATCCTCCTCAATATCCGGCATCACATCGCAGGACACAAACGATGTCTGGCGCTTACCCGCCGCATTAAACGGGGAAATACGCACCAGGCGGTGTACTCCCTTTTCGGATTTTAGGTAGCCGTATGCATTTTCTCCATTGACCTGGAACGTAATAGATTTGATACCCGCTTCTTCCCCATCCAGCGAATCTAAAACTTCCACGCTAAAGCCTTTATCCGACGCCCACCGTGTAAACATCCGGTATAACATCGCCGCCCAGTCACAGGACTCCGTACCGCCTGCCCCCGCATGTAAAGAAACAATTGCATTATCCCTGTCATACTCTCCGGACAAAAGCGTTTTCATACGTATTGCTTCCAACGTCTGTTCAAATTCGGCAACTCGGCCTTAACCTCTTCCACCAGGGATGCATCCTCTTCTTCGTTAGCCATTTCAATCAACGTTTCAATATCCTCAAGCTGCCCCTTTAGCTTTGCAAACGTCCCCACATCGTCTTTTAAGCTTTTTAGCTCTTTCATTTTCTGCTGGGAAGCCTCCACATGATCCCAGAAGCCTGGGGCTTCCATTTCACGCTCCAGCTCCTCAATACGCTGCTCTTTTACAGCTAAGTCAAAGTGAATCCCTCACTTCCACCAATGGTCCTTTGTATGCGGCCAGCATTTGTTTATACTGATCTAATTCTACCATGTGTGTCACCTCTTTCTCATTTTAATATTTTTTTATTCGGTTAGAACTTTTGTATAGCCTCCCCCAAATCCATATTACCAGCCAGGCTGCCGCCATCCCCAAGAATGCCCCCAGGCTGTCAATCCCTACATCCTTAACTTCCCCCGATCTCCCTTCAATAAACAACTGGTGAAATTCATCCGTCGCCGCATAAACCGTTGCACCAAGCCATCCCCACAAATATGCCCTTTTCTTCCAACGTGGATACTGCACCGCATTCGCCAGAAAAATACATGCCAAAACCGCATACTCTGTCATATGCGCCGCTTTCCTGACTGGATGCTGCCACGCCTTTGCATACCCCTTTAGCGTTTCCTCCTCCCAATCCAGCGCAAACACCTCGTTAATCCCTTCTGCCACCCGGTACGTGATCGTACCGCTGATCTCGCTCGACTGCGCCGCCTTCTGATGCGAAAATCCAAAGATCAAACCCATCCAGACAGCCAGCGCCAAGAACAGAATATATTTCCTTTTTTCATACACCCATTTCATTCCTTTGTAGAAATCTCCTTTTTCAGTACTTCTATCCCTTTTAATACCTGGTTATCCTGCATTTCGTCGTACTCACCCTCCAGATCCCCCTGATACTCAAACTGCAGTTCAATATCTGGGGCAATCCCTGTACCGTGAATATTTTCCCCTTTTGGCGTAAAATATTTTGCCGTTGTCAGCTTAATGGCATCACCATCCTCCAACGGGATAATCGACTGCACCACGCCCTTGCCAAACGTCTTTGTGCCAATCAATGTCCCATATTCAAAATCCCGGATTGCCCCCGCTAAAATCTCTGACGCACTTGCGCTGTTGCCATTGATTAAAACCACGGTCGGATAATCCATCTGTTTTTCATCATCTGATGTATATACCTGCCGTTTTCCGTATTTATCCTGGGTATATACCATCGTCCCTTCTGGAAGCATTTCATCCAAGATCCCGTTCACTGCTGTGATCATACCTCCGGGGTTATCCCTCACGTCCAAAAGCATTGCCTGCATCCCCTGCGATTCCAGCTCTTTTACAGCCCCGTCAAACTGCTTAATAGTCGGCGCTCCAAACTCTAGGATGCGGATATAACCAATATTGCCGTCTAGCATCTTGTGCTCAACTGTAGGCAAATCAATGTTTGCGCGCATCACGTCAAACTCCAGGTAATCCTTTTCGCCCTCCCGCATAATCTGCAAGTGAACTGTAGTCCCCTCTTCCCCGCGGATATGCGTAACCAGATCGGGAAGCTCCATGCTCACCGCTTCAATTTCTTCTACCTTTATCACAACATCCTTATCCTTAAGCCCCGCTTCCTCTGCTGGCGATCCTTCGTATATATGGTCAATCGTCACTACCATGGAATCTGCGTCCTGTTTTAATTTGGCGCCTATCCCATAATAATTCTGCGTAGCGGCAATCTGCAGATCCGCATGCTGCTGCACTGTATAATATTCGGTATACCTGTCGTCTAAGCTTGCCAAAAGGCCTGCATACAGCCCGTTTGCCATCTCCTCTTCATCCGTGTCTTCGTAAAAATAATAATTGATCAGTTCCACAAGCTCCCCAATTTTGCCCACGACTTTATCACTTAACAGGGATGGGCGTTTCATGCTGCTGCCGGCCCCTGTTACTGTTGTAAAAATCATAACTGCTACAAATCCTACAATTAGTGTCCCAAAAACCCCTGTTGCAACCCCTTTTGCAAAATTATTGCCACTTTTCTTTGGCATCGGCATATTCTCCTGATCGCTGTTCCATTCCTCGAAGTCCATAGCTTTTTCCTTTCCTTTCCAAAACAATGATGTACACAGAAATTCCCCGCCATACGGCAGGGGCGTTTTCAAACACGGAAGTATTATACGTTTAGATGTTTACGGATCGTAATCCGGCTTCCAATAAACCCAATCCCCACGCCAAGTACCAGAGCCACTGGGATTAATGTATGGAACACCCCTTGAGCCGGAACAAAGGTAAGCAGCCTGCTTAAGAAACTAAATTTCATTTCAATATACTGCGTAATCCGGCTATAAAGCACATATAGCAAAACAAGGGGCAAGATCGCACCGATTAAGCCAATCAGCACCCCCTCTACAATGAAAGGCGCACGCACAAACGCATCGGTCGCGCCAATCAGCTTCATAATTCCAATCTCGTCCCTACGGACCGCAATCCCTGTCGTTACTGTGTTGCTGATCAAAAATATTGCAACCAAAAACAAAATCAGAATAATGCCGACCGATATATAGCCGATTAAGCTGTTAAAATCCGAAAGCGTATTAGCAACGGTAGCGGAATGGCGTACCTCACGCACACCATCCAGCCCATTTAAAAAATCTACCAGCACCTGCTGCATAGCAACATCATTCATATAAATCGCGTAGCTCGCAGAATTAACAAGCGGGTTGTCTTCCCCAAACCCTGCAGCCGCTTCGTCGCTGCCCTCAAAATACACATCCCTAAAAGCGCTCCATGCTTCCTCTGCAGATACATATTTATATTCGGATACTTCTACGCGCCCTTTAATCTGCCTGCCGATTTCTTCAATCTGCTCCTGTGTCGCACCTTCGTCAAAAAACACAGTAACCGCCACACCGGATTCCGCTTCCTTTACCATTGCCTGAAAATTCGTAACAATGGCAAAAAACAGGCCAAACAAAAAAATACAGGCCGACATCGTTGCAATCGAAGCAAGGGAAAACATTTTGTTGCGCCAAATATTGCTTATCCCCTGCCGGAACGTATATGAAATGGTACTAATCCTCATCATATTCACCATCTACGTCAGAAATGACGACGCCTTTCTTTATCGTAATGACACGTTTGCCCATAACCTTAACAATCTCCATATTGTGGGTCACTACAATGACCGTCGTCCCGCGCTCGTTGATCTCTTCTAACAGCTTCATAATCTCCCAGGCATTCGTCGCGTCTAAGTTGCCGGTAGGCTCATCCGCAAGCAGGATTTTGGGGCGGTTGACAAGCGCCCTTGCAATCGCCACCCGCTGCTGCTCCCCGCCGGACAGCTCCCGCGGAAACGACTTGTATTTAGGCGCAAGCCCGACCATAGACAGCATCTGCGGCACCTTTTTGCGGGAATCCCTAACCGACGCCCCGATTACCCGCTGGGCAAACGCCACATTATCATACACATTCCTGTCCTTTAAAAGCCTGAAATCCTGAAATACCACGCCAATATTCCGCCTGAATTTGGGTACTTGTTTGTGGCGTATTGTATGTAGCTTGCGTCCGCCAATAGTAATTGCGCCCTCCGTCGGCTCAAGTTCCTTTAACAGAAGCTTAATTAGTGTGGACTTACCAGAACCGCTGTCCCCTACCACAAATACAAACTCCCCTTCCCTTATCTCTAAATTCACATCATTCAGCGCAGGAATCCCGGCAGAATATGCTTTGCTGACGTGCTCTAGCTTAATCATGTATGCCTCCAATCAATAGTCCAAAGACTCCATATATTTCATATATTCCACCACCATCAGCGCAATCTTAAATGTAATGGCATCCTCGAACACACGCAAGTCAAGCCCTGTGCTCTTTTGCAGCTTATCCAGCCGGTACACAAGCGTATTCCGGTGGATATAAAGCTGTCGTGAAGTCTCTGAAACATTCAGGTTGTTTTCAAAAAATTTATAAATGGTGGTCAGTGTCTCTTCGTCAAAATCATCCGGGGACTTACTATCAAAAATCTCCTTGATAAACATTTTGCACAACGGAATCGGAAGCTGGTAAATCAATCGCCCGATCCCAAGCGTGGAATAAGCCACAATATTTTTTTCTTTAAAGAAAATCTTGCCAACGTCAAGCGCCATCCGCGCTTCCTTATAGGAGCGCGATACTTCCCGTATATCTCCGACAATTGTACCATACGCAATATGGATCTCCTGCCTTGTTTCCCCCCGGAACAAATCCAGGATTACCTCTGCCGTCTTATTTAAATCTTCATACGTCTCGTACTCGCCTAACTCCCGTACGACTATGATGTCCTTTTCATCCACCGCTGTCACAAAATTCTTGGACTTGCCGCCGTATATGCTGCGAACCCTCTCAAGGTCATTGCCCTCCTTGTCACGGTTCGCCTCAATAATATAAACCACCCGGCGTACCTCCGTGTCAATGTGCAGTTTCTTGGAGCGGTTGTAAATATCTACCAGCAGCAGATTATCAAGCAGCAGGTTCTTGATAAAATTATCCTTGTCAAATCGTTCCTTATAGGCTACTAAAAGGTTTTGGATCTGAAATACGGCAATCTTGCCAATCATATACCCATCATCATTGTCCCCATCCGCAAGGAGGACATATTCCAGCTGGCGCTCATCAAATACTTTGAAGAACTGGCAGCCCATCATCACCTGTGAGTCTGCAGGAGAGTCCGCAAAATTCCCTGCCGCCTGCACATAACGCTCAGCATCCTGAAAAGTCGCCGCCAGTACCTTTCCTTCCATGTCAATAATACATAGATCAATCCGTGTAATCCCCTTTAAGCCGTCAATCGTATTCTGCAATATCTGGTTTGAAATCATATCCCATTCTCCTTCTCGTAATCTCCTTCTTTCATTTTCGCATAAAACTGTGAAAAAATAAAGAGGAAACGCAATACTTTTTATGCATTTCCCCAAATTTTATTATTTACTAGAGCGTGTTTGAAAAATCATGGGGACAGCCTTCACTTCACATCATGCTCTATAAACCCTTCCCCTAAAACCTCCCTGGCGTCTGAAACAATCACAAACGCATGCCGGTCAATCCCCACCACAATTTCCTTCAACGCCACAATCTCTTTCTTGGAAACCACACAATAAAGCATACACTTTTCCCCGCCGGAATACATCCCTTTCGCGTTAAGCCCAGTCACCCCGCGGTCTAGCTGTTCCATAAGCTCCCCTGCCACCTCATCATACTTCTCTGTTATAATAAATGCGGCTTTGGAATATTTCATGCCTTCCATCAGGGCATCCGACACCTTAGAAGCAATAAAAATTGCAATCATTGCGTACATTCCGCTTTTTAACCCAAACACAAAAATACCCAAAAGCACAATGAGGCCGTCTACCGCTTCCAACACCTGCACCACTGAGTAATGCCGCAGCTTCCTCTGGATCAAAACTGCTACCATATCAGTGCCTCCAGTCGTTGCCCTCGCCAAAAGCACAAGCCCCATCCCCGCACCAGATATCACGCCCCCAAATACCGACGCCAGAAGAAAATCCTGCTGTGCCATATCTACCGCAGGGATTACATACAGCCATCCCGACAGCATAAACGTAGCCGCAGCCGTCTTTGCCACAAAACGTCTGCCCTTAATCCGCAGGGCAGCAAGAAAAACCGGAATATTAAGCAATAGGTTGGTCAGCCACAGAGGAACGCCCCCCTTTACCAAAAAAAGCGTTGTCTGCCTTATCATAATCGCAATACCTGTAAACCCTCCAGTCACAAATCCGCCCGGATCGTAAAACCACTGTATGCCAAGCGCTATGCCTCCTGTACCAAGTATCAACTTTATGCCGTCCGCATATATCGTCCTTTTGCCCAATAGCCCCATTCATCAATTCCTGTCCTTATTTTCATTTTGGTATCTGGCCACAGAATGGCGCAGCCTGCCTTTTAACAGCAGCTTGCGCAGAGTACTGCCAACCCTGGCACGGCCTTTAGGGTAACTGCAGATCCCTGCCCCATACCAGACGCCCGCCCCGATCTTATCCTTATGCATCTGGATAAATTCTTCTTCCAAAGGCGTAGGCAGGCCAGAAATAACCACATCTGGCGTCGCCCCGTTAATCTCATTGACAATGGCCTCCATATCACTGCTGCATTCCTCTATCGCACAGCTTGCTGCCGCCGCAAACCGGGGCACAAATTCCCGGAACGTCTCTTGCATATCTTCCGTTTCTGCTTTTGTCATAGCAAGTAAAAATACCCTTTTTTTACTGCGCACAACACGCTTAAGCAGTTCCCGCAGAAAATCCTGCCCACAGACCTCGCGTACCCTCTGCGCTGTATCGTTGCCTGTCTCTGAAAGGATTTCACGTTCCCCGATAATACAGAGGTCTGCCTGCTCAAGGCACTCTTTAATCACGGGATATTCCCCAGCCGACACTAGCTTTTCCATCGTAACGGTTTCTATAATATTCAAAACCGTATTACTCATAAAAGTATCCAACCGCAATAAAGATTCCCTAACAGAATAATTATCTACACAAATATCTAAAATATTTATCTTTTTATACATATCGCACCTTGATCCATTTCTGATAAATGCTGCAGGGCACGTGCCCCCAAGGGCATTTTTGTAAAATACCACGTGGCAAACGTACCCCCGGAGGATATACCTTAACAGAATGCCAAGGTATACTTATTTTTTGCATTTCTTCCAAAATTATGTATACAGTATAGCAAAACAGAAACCGTTTTTCAATAACACATTTTGATCCACACCTGACTACGTTACTGGGCTGCTGCCAGCTAAAACCGAAATGTCAGTACATACAATTCCTTGTCCTCCAAATAATATATCGAAGAAATACCTTCACAATATTCCGCAATATGCTGTTCTGTTATAAAATACTCCAGCGCCATAAGATAGAGCTCTTCCGATGCAAATTTTAACGCAACGCTTCCTTGTCCGGCAACCCATGCTTCCTTTAACACCATACCAGCTGTAGAAGGATCCCACTCTGAAAAATACCGGTGTTCTTTTATAAAATAACTATTGTCCTTACTCGTGCAATCCGGCAATGGAAAGCTATTATCCAATTTATGTGTTCTGCCAATCTCTTCTGAAGTAACTGCCAGATAATTATAATTTACATATTTTTCTGCCTGGCTTGTGCTGTCTAAATACCTGGAATTCCCCCATGTAGTATCCATATAATAATACTGCCCGTCTAAACGCACCAGATTCCATGCATGTGATTCTCCATTTGCCGTTCCTGATACAATAGTGCTTTGGATGCCAAGCAAACGCAATAAATACTGTGTCCCACACGCATATCCCTGGCAAACTGTTGCACGGTTCAAAAAAGTGCTGATAATATTCTGATTATTTTCTGAAGCAGCATCATAATCTACATTTTGAACTAAAATCTCAAATACATATTTTGCTTTTTCATAATCTGTATTCGAAATGGAAATCCCTGACAAAAGCTCTTTTACAGAATCATCAATCTGTTGCTGGATTTGTTCCCGCTCGTCATATTCCATTGTATATTTTGGCGTAAAATCCATGCTAATCAATTCTTTTCCTCTTGTATACTGCGTATATACATAGCCAGATATCCAAAATAAGCCCCCATTATCCGCACAAACCGCCTTATAAGCCGTTTCCAATACATCCACATCTGTCGTTGATAGTTCTGTATTTTCCTCATGGCCAAGAATCGCTGTCAATACTTCATGGTATACCTGTTTTTCCTCATCGTCCAGAGTATGATATGCAAAATAATCTGCATAATCCCCCTGTGATACAGCATTTTGCCCCAAACCTAAAAAATCCCCTTGTTTTCTCTCTGCAAGCTCTTGTGTATCCCCTGTTTCTTTCGCCTTCTTTTTATGCTGTTCTTTTTGATTTTTGTTCCCACTCTTTTTACCCGGAGAAGCTTCCTTTTCTGCTTCACTAATCTTTTGAATAAACTCTGCCTTTAACCCCTGTATCTTCTCCACCATCCCGCATCCAGACAGCAAAGCCACGGCCCACACCACCACCAGCAGGCAATATTTCTTAATTTTCACTATATCCTCCGTTCTTTCTTGAGCAATTGCATTTTTTGTATATTTTACTATATTATTTGAACTTTTCCCAGTACTTATGTTAAAATACACATATAATTCAAATTTGAGGTGACACAATTGATCTCTTTAAAAATTACCGACACCAAATTTTTTATGAACCAACTACTTTGCAGCGAAACCTTTGACAACTTTCTGCTGCTGGAAGCATCCATTACAAAAGACGCCACTTTTATCATTAACGGGCACATCAACCCTTCTTTTTATTCCCCGGAAGAACGCGAGGAAGCCGGCTTGTGCGAATATACAATTCTTCCCTATTCCAAATTGCGCCCTGTATGCTACCAATTAATCCGTGGTAAACATACCCCTGTATGTTTTAAATTTGTCCTTATGCTCTCTCCTGACAATACAGCCAATGTACTTGCACAATCGCTTAGTGGCTACTCCCTGCATGATATTACTGGTATTTATTTAAACATATCTTTCCAAAATGGGCAACTGAATTTAACTACCGGAATTTCGTATACTATTTTTTCCACTGATCGGACATTGGAGCAAGAATGGGATTTACTGTTACAAAAATTCCTGTTTAGGCATAACATATCATTTGACAAACCATAAATCCATCCTACACAAAAAATTTGATATGGAAAATTCCATACCAAACCCGCTAATAAAATTATATTGTAATATTTCTATTATTTCCCGTGCCACCAAGACATCTGGTATACATACCCCTCCACTACGCATACCGTAATAAAATAGCTACCTGACCGGTAGATACCAGCCAAGTAGCCATTTTTGGGATTTTAGTCTTGCAACCACTCTAAATCAAATTCTGTAAAATCACGGATACAGCGAGTGGCGCCTGCACGAATCAACTCTGGATGAATCGAATCACTTCCAATACCTATGATTTTCTTTGCACCGTATTCTCTTGCATAGCTAATAGATCCTATACTATCCTCAATTACGATACAATCTGAAAATGCCGCCCCTAAACGTTTTGCGGCTTCCATATGCATTTGACCCTTGTTCGCGTAGGTACCGTCATCATAGACACATATCTGCCGATCAAACCATTGAGCTAGCGCAAATTCCTTAAAATAAAATTCAATGTTGTCTATAATGGATGCGGAAGCCAGTGCAAAGGGGATTTGTAACTCTTTGAGAGCTTCGAATAGTTCTACAGCTCCCTTCGTCAGGTGTACTTTATCGGGATTCTGCTTACAAAGCTCCCTGTATATTGTTTCTTTACGAACGGAGTACATCTTTCTTTCTTCAGCCGTCAACATGGATGAAATCACTTTCAGAATATCATCGTTGTTCGGGCCGCAAAAGGAAGCAGCATCCGGTATTGGTTCTGCTTCTCCACGCAACTCCTTAAATATCCTTGACCATGCTTCCATATGGAAGCATGAATCAAAGAACAGCGTGCCATTAAAATCAAATATAACCGCACCAGCTATCTTAGAAGAGGCCAATGAGCCCTCCAATAATACCGATTACCAATAAAAGTCCAATACACATAACCGGCTTCCAGTTTTTCTTCTTCATCAGGAAATAAAGAAGAAGTGTCAGAGCCAACGGAATCATTTTCGGTAAAATACCGTCTAAAATACTCTGGATAACGATTGGGCTTTCGCCGTTTGCAACTTCCAATGCAACGGTGATATTACCCATGTTAGCTGTCAAAGCGCCGACAACAAATACACCAAGTAAGGATGCGGCACGGGTAAATTCCCTTGCGTTTTCCGTCATAATTTCAATCGCCTTCGCTCCGAGCTTATAAGACCAGCCCATCAGGAAGAAACGAATTGCAAACTGAACACCATTAAATATCAGCAGGAATATAATCGGCCCGGCTATAGAACCGTCAATCGCCATATTCGCTGTAATACCTGCCGTGATCGGCACAAGTGTAAACCAGAAAATAGCATCACCAATACCACCTAAAGGTCCCATTGCCGCAACGCGGACGGAGCGGATGGTACTGATATCTGTTTTCTGCTGCTCTAAAGATAATACAATACCCATTACAAATGTTACAAGGAACGGGTGCGTATTGAAAAATTCCAAGTTATGACCCATAGAAATTGCAAGATCTTCTTTGTTGTCTCCATGGATTTTCTCAAGCCCCGGGAGGATACAGTATAACCATCCAGCAGCCTGCATTCTTTCGTAGTTAAAGGATGCCTGCAGGTTCAAGGAACGCCATACCATTTTGTTTAACGTCTTTTTGTCTAACGGCTGAGCCGGTTTTAAATTGTTATAATGTGTTGCATTAGATGCCATCCTCGTCACCTCCTCCATTTCCGCTTCCAGCATTCTTTCTCATTGCAACGCGCGTCTGGAAATCATAAAATGCGATTGCAAAACCTACAAATGCAACAAGCAACAGAGTAGCACCAGCTGTGCCCTCAATACTGCCGATTACAACTGCAAGCGCAAATCCTGACAGGTAAAAGCCCCAAAGGTCATTGGAAAGCATAATACGAAGCAGTGTGGCAAAACCAACGAAACGCATCATTTTACCAGCAGCGTCTAAACCGTTCATGAACCACTTATATTTATCGGAAAACTCCTGTAATGACGTACCCAGAGCGCTTCCGCCCAGCAAACCGCCGACACATACAACTGCAAACAAAGCACCAAGCATAGCCATAGCAAAATAGTTCAAACGAACAATACCTTTTGTATCGCCTTTTTCTGCCAGTTTGTCTGCCGAAGACATGAGCGGTGACATAACGGTAAATACCAATGTAATCATGTACTGTCCTATCAAAGCAAACGGAATGGCAAGAGCAACTGCCGCACCCGTATCAAGCCCGGAAGCGATACCAAATACGGCTGACATAACACCGCCGATAACGGCATTCGGAGGCTGAGCCCCACCAACCGGCATGTTACCGATTGTCATTAACTGATATGTACCGCCTACGACAAGGCCGGTCTGCAAATCACCGAGGATAGCCCCGATTACAGCGCCGGTTACAATAGGCTGGTACAGAGATTCTAAAAAGTCAAACTGATCGATACCGACGATAAACGCCCATACAGCGACCAGAATAATCTGAATAGCATTAAATTGCATAATTCACTAATCTCCTTTCCTTCATACTGTCATAAGTCATAAAACTTATTTGAACAATTTTTCAATGTTCTCTGCACCTTCTGTCGGCACGCGCCTGATCTCAAGCTCAACGCCCAACTCACGCATTTTCTTGAAAGCCGCCACATCGTCGTCATTTACTGCTACCGATCCTGCGACCTGACGCTTCCCGTCTGCCATGTGCATATTACCAATATTAACTTTTTTGATTGGAACTCCGCCTTCTACTAACTTCAGCACATCCTGCGGCGTTTCACAAACGATAAAAATCTTTTGTTTGTCAGATGCCTTGTGGATAGTTGAAATCGTCTTCTCCAATGTCCAATAGCGCATTGCCGCACCGGATGGCGCCGCCATATCCATCATGCCTTGACGAAGCTTATTGCCAGCTGCATCGTCATTTGCAACCAAGATAAGGTTTGCTCCAATACTACCGTACCACTGGGTGGCCACCTGTCCGTGAACCAGGCGGTTGTCAATCCTTGTCAAAACAATATTGGGCATAATACTCCCTCCTTAAAATAATAATAAATTCCCTGAAAAATCCCATCCAGAGTAACTTTATTATAGTTCTTTTTACCCTAGGCGTCTTTGTACTTTTTAACAGATTATTGTATTTTTTGTTCTTTTTGACATTTTATATCGGAAACCACTTCCAATTTTGGGTATTCTGCACAAACCCGTATGAGCTTGTCCCTGTTTTTCCTTGTAAAAGGACAAGTTTCGACTGCATTTTTTGTACATTTTATTTGTCCCTCCGCAGCTTGTTTTTGGCTTCTTCTTTGATATCCTAAAGAAATGCTTAAATCAAATATAACACGGATGCTGGATACATACAGCTAAAAAATGCATTTAGGGCAATCTATAGGGAGCCGCCTTACAAGGACGACTGATAAAAGTCCGTTGCAGTACAAAAGAGTGTTTAAATCAGCTTACTGCCAGAAAAAAGAAACGCAGCAGGACGCTGCGTTAAGTAACCTCAAACTGTACAGCACCCTCCTGCATCTGAACATCTACGGTATCGCCTTTTTTAATCCCGCCCCCTAAAATCTCTTCTGCTAAAGCATCCTCTATTGTATTTTGGATTTTACGCCGCAAGGGCCTCGCCCCATACTTGGGATCGAATGCGTTTTCCACAATATATTCTTTTACAGAATCCTTTACACAAAGCGTAATACCCATCTGGCTTTTGCACCGCAAAACCAGGTTTTCGGACAACAGGGATACGATTTTTTTCATATCTGCTTTGTCCAATGCACGGAATACAATTGTCTCGTCAATGCGGTTCAAAAACTCAGGCTTAAAAATACGCCTAACCTCTTCCATTACGCCTTCTTTCATCCGCTCGTAGTTCTGTTTAGCATCGTCTGTCTGGCCAAACCCCAGCTTTTTGGGGGAGATGATGGCCTGTGCGCCAGCGTTTGAAGTCATAATAATCACCGTGTTCTTAAAATCTACTTTCCTCCCCTGCGCATCTGTGATATGACCGTCATCTAATACCTGCAGTAATATATTAAATACATCTGGATGCGCTTTTTCAATTTCGTCAAATAATATTACAGAATAGGGCTTCCTGCGTACTTTCTCGCTGAGCTGCCCGCCTTCCTCATAACCTACATAGCCGGGGGGCGATCCGATCATTTTGGAAACGCTGTGGCGTTCCATGTATTCTGACATATCTACACGGATCATCGCCTGTTCGTCTCCAAATATAGCTTCCGCCAGCGCCTTGGTGATTTCTGTCTTGCCCACTCCGGTCGGCCCCAAAAACAGGAAAGACCCGATAGGGCGGCCTGGATCTTTTAACCCTACCCTGCCGCGGCGGATAGCCTTTGCTACGGCGGCAACTGCTTCTTCCTGGCCAATGACACGCTTATGCAGTGTTTTTTCTAAGCGGCGCAGCCTTTCGGCTTCCCCTTCTTCTAATTTTTTGACTGGGATTTTAGTCCAGCCAGAAACGATGTCAGCTATTTCCTCTGCACCCACAGCCAGCTCTTTTTTATTGGCTTCTTTTTTGTATTTTCGCAGGGATTTTGCATATTTCATCTCTGAATCACGTTTTTTGGCGCTGATACGGGAAGCCTCTTTTATATCGTCCTCACGCAGCGCAATTTCTATTTTACAATCAAACCCGCGGAGCTGCTGCTCAAGATCCATCATGTTGTCTGGCATCTGATAGCCCGCAATGCGCACCTTTGATGCCGCTTCATCCATAAGATCAATTGCCTTATCAGGAAGGAAACGGTCATTAATGTAACGGATGGATAAATCAACTGCGGCTTCAAGCCCTTCGTCTGTAATCGCCACATGGTGGTGGGCTTCATAATGCCCGCGAAGCCCCTTTAAAATCTCGATGGCATGAGCCCGGTCCGGCTCATCTATCGTTACAGGCTGGAACCTGCGCTCTAATGCCGCATCTTTTTCAATATATTTGCGGTACTCAGCAATAGTTGTCGCTCCAATCAGCTGGATTTCACCACGTGCAAGGGAAGGCTTTAAAATATTAGACGCATCAATGGCGCCTTCGGCGCCCCCCGCACCAATAATAGTATGGATTTCATCAATAAATAACAGGATATTCCCCGCCTGTACGACCTCATGAATTACTTTTTTAATCCGCTCTTCAAATTCACCACGGTATTTTGAGCCTGCTATCATACCCGAAAGATCCAGCGTAACAACCCGCTTGTCAAGCACAGTGTCTGGCACTAAGCCCATAACAATGCGCTGCGCTAAACCTTCCGCAATTGCCGTCTTACCGACACCGGGTTCCCCAATCAAACAAGGGTTATTTTTACTACGCCTGCTTAAAATCTGGATGACACGCTGGATTTCTTCATTCCTGCCAATCACCGGATCGAGCTCGCCGCTTTTGGCAAGCCCTGTCAAATCTCTGGCATACTGGTCTAGCATAGGGGTATTAGCTGAGCTTTTGCGTTTGCTTGGCTTACCGTTCACAAAATCCTCACGGTACAAGCTGCTGTCTTCCCCCATCGCAACTAAAGTATCCACGTACAGCTTCTGCAAATTGACGCTTAACGTGGTCAAAAGCCTGGATGCTGCACATTCGGTTTCTTTTATCATCGCAAGCAAAAAATGCTCCGTCCCAATTTCCCGGCTTGCAAACCTGTCTGCTTCCCGTCCGGCATTTTCTATAATTTGTTCCGACCGTGGCGTCCATCCGTCCATATCTGCTACCATCGTATCTCCGGACGGGGCAATCAGGCTTTGGATCAAATCCGTTACCTGTTCTTTATAAACCTTATTATCGATTAAAACCTTAGCCGCAACACCCGTTCCTTCCTTAAGCAGCCCAAGCAGCATATGCTCCGTCCCTATATAATTATGCTGCATTGCCCTCGCTGCCTTTTCCGCCAGTTTCATCGCTTTTAGCGCTTTACTTGTGAATGATTTCTGCATAGTTCCACCTTTTTATTTTTATTTTAGTTTAAATCTAAAAATTCTATGTCCTCATCTTCCGTGTCCTTCTTTTTCGCCCGGATTGGAGCCACATCTATATATTCCTGCCTGGCTTCCTTTTCTTTCTTTTTCCTGCTGCTTATAATCTCTGGATCTTCTTCAAATTCGTCTATAATATCCCTGTCATCCGCGTCATAAAAGCCCTGCCCGTCTTCCGGCTCTTCTGCCACGGCATACTCCTTTGCCCTACCCACATTTTTGGTCTTGTTTTTCTTTTTTGTACGCGTTTTTTTAGTGCGGCTTTTCCTGCCTAGCTTTTCTTCCTCATGATAGGATGCGCCTTCATCCAGCTTTAGCTCCCTGACCTTTAAAATAAAGTTAACCACCAAAAGCAGCAGCACTACAGAGACAAAGATAAGCGCCCCAATCAGTCTCCTGTCCCTTGTCCTAACATCGTCATAACGCTCATCCAGTTCATTATAGGACTTAAGAAGCATATCATAATTTTTCCCGGTATCAGCAGGAATAATGGCATCCTGGTTGAACCTCTGGTATGTGCCCTGCTTCGCATCGTACTGGTACCATCCTGACACACCGGTATCGTCCATCCCATAAAAAAGGTAAAAATCAGACTCTGCATTGTATGCAGCCTCTTCTTCCGGATTGTCAAATTTGACAATTTCTTTATCGGCAGGGCCAGCAAACTGATATGCAGAAACCGTAGCCCAGTCGCCAACCGCTACACTTGCCTCTTTGTAATTATCCGGCGGGATAGCCGCATTAGGCACTACCATCAGAATAATATAATGATCGCCGCTGTTTAATCGTACATAAGGAAAAAATTTATCACGATCGGCATCATATACAAAAAACCTGCTCTCCCCCGCATCATTAACGAGATAGTACATTCCTAGATGGCCATGCTGAAAAGAAATCCCCTTATACGGTTTACCCTTGTATTCAAAATCAGCCCTCTCAAAGCCAGCGGGAATATCCTCATCACTAAATTCTTCCGAAATCCGGTACGAAGCGCCGTCAATCGTAATACTGTCACCAGAGCCGTCTGTCGTACTGTTTTCACCAGCTTGCGCTTCCTGCCCCTCTGTTTTTTCAGAAGAAGCAGGCGGTATATCTGTGGATGCGGGAGTGCTGCCCTCCCCCTTAGATACCGTGATTTTGTAGGCAGCTTCAGTTCCGTTTTCTGCTTTAACTAAAACAGTAATAACATTCTTGCCTCTTTTTAAATCCTTATTGCCGCTTATAGATTCTATGGTGGCCTTACTATTGGATGTCACTGCATCTACACTAATTTCACTGACGTCCCCAGCAACCTGCGCTGTATACTCCGTAACGCTCCCTTTAAAAGCCGGCGAAAGCGCCCCAGGTGAAATCTTAAGCGAAGACAGGGAATTATCGCCTGATTTGACCGAATTAGCATCCGCCCCCTCATCATCCGGGGATGTTTCAGCCCCGCCTGTTACATTAATATGGGTTCCTGCTGCTGTTAAAGCCGCCCCTTCCGCTTTTACATATGCGTCGCCAGATGCGATAGCTTTAAACTTTATGCTGACATCTGATCCGGCCGCAGTTATTTTACCGTTGCCGTACCCAGCATCAGAATCAGAACTACTGATATATTCTAACAGCGAGGTGTCATAGGTAATGTTCATGTCTGCAATTACATCTTCGTTATTGGCATTAACAGCATAAACGGTGACAGTAACGGTATCGCCTGTTTTCACCGTACCAGACGATACAGCAACAGAAAGCCTGCCTGCCGCAAATACGCAGGTAGAGCCCCAAAGCAAAACCAAGCAGCCTGTTAAAAATGCTATAATATGTTTGCACTTATGATTCATGTTTCCCTCCGTTCTGTGTATAGTATGAAATACACATTTATATAGGAATATTTTATCCTATCTGTTTTTTTTAAATCCGTGTTGCAGCATTATTATTATAGGAAATGAAGGAAAACACGTCAACCTTATTTACGGAAAATTAACATAAAAAATCGGCATATAGGAAAGAAAAGTTTTTATTCCTTTCATATCAGTATTTTGTTTTGGCTTATACCTTTTGAGCGTCTTAGAGCGTGTTGAAAAATGACGGCGAAATGTAGAAAGTGGGTGGCTAAGGGTTCGTCAAATAAAACATACACTTTAACAACAACATAAAAACCTTATTTAAACAACATACACCCCCATTGATAATGAAACACAAATAATTCTTACACCAATAAAACTTCTATTCAAACTCCAAAAAATATCGGAGCAAATCCGCTATTTACACAGATTTGCTCCGATTAATACATCCGCCAGAAAGCTTTTTTCAAACACACTCCCGTCTTTCAATCCGCTTTCGTCCTGGCTCAAGCTATAGTTTCAGGTTATATCTCTGTTTCTACTTCTGCTTCTGTTTTTGCCTTCATTTCCCTCCCTGTTTCAGTACCTATATCTGCTTCTGTTCCTGTCTCTGTTTCCGATTCTGTCCCTGCTTCAGTTTCCGTTCCTGCCTCTGTTTCCGTTTCCATTTCAGTTTCTGTTCCTGTCTCTGTTTCCGCCTCTGTCCCTGCTTCAGTTTCCGTTGCTGCCTCTGTCTCTGTTTCTGTCCCTGCTTCAGTTTCCGTTCCTGCCTCTGTTTCTGTCTCCGTTTCATCTTCTATCTCTGTTTCCGTCTCCGAATCCACAGCAGCCGCATCCTCCTGCGATATGCCCACTGGCTGGACAGGGGCACTAATTACGACTTCAACCACATTTGAGTACTTGCTAAATGTCGTATTCCCAAAATCGGCCCGTACGCGGAAGCAATACGTTTCCCCAACTGCAAATTCGATTTTCTGGCCGGCAGCGTCAGTATATTGGCTGCATTCGTATGTAAGCGCATTCAAGGTTTTCGTACGCACATAGCTTCCTGCTGCTTTTGGTGTACAATATACCCGGTAACGCTCCGTATCCAGCCATTTTGTCCAATTCAGCACCACTTTACCGTCTACAACGCTCGCCGTAAGCTGAATACGGGCCATCTGCGCAGTGATACCGGAAAATTCACCATAATAATTCAAGCCATTTTGTGCAACAAACGCACGCACCTTATAATAATATGTCATCCCGGATACAGTGTCGCTGTCTTTATATGAGCCCTTATCTCCTGCCACCGCTGCAAGCAGGGTATATGCGCCATTTTCTTCTGTCGAACGGTAAATTTCAAAGCCTGATACATCAGACATTTTTTTCCAGGCAATCTTAATCACGTTTCCGTCCACTTCGCAGTTGTCTTCATTTAATACCACCTGGGCCGCGGTCACCGTCCCCCATGCGCCATCAGAAAACTCTCCATATAGCCGTTTACCTGGCGCATCCTTGAACATACGCACCTGATACATGTGCGTGGAGCCCGTAACTAATTTTTTATCCGTAAAGGACACTGTAGAATTGCCGGTAACCGTTGCTATAATACTCCCGTCACGGAATACTTCATAACCATCCCCGGTATTCATTTTTTCCCATGTAACGGTAAGCGATGTTGATGATGCGGGTGTAATTGACTGCACTGCACCTTTCTTTAGTTTGGAGGCTTTTTTGGTAAAATTGGCCTTTTTGTGGCCGCTGATTTTATTCCATTTTTTCAAGTTCGTATATTTTAAAAGCGGATCCGTAAATGTAAACGACTCTTTAGAATCAATATACTGGAATACGCTCCAAATCAGCCTTTTACTATGCCAGTTGTCGCAAAGCCCCCAGTGATAGCCGCTTTTCATTTCTTCCGGATGATCAAACTCCCTGCCATAAATAAATGCCTCAATCCGGCTGTTGCCCTCGCTGATATAATAAGCATAGGCATAGGCAGCCGCCTGTACCTCCTGCCCTTTGCTGGAATTAAAAGACTGCTCGGAAAGCATCACCGTACAATCCTTGCCAAACCTGTTCTTTGCATAGCTGGTCAGCACTTTTATGTTTTTGAAATTGATAATCGGCGAATTCTTAGAATTTGTCGCCTGGGTATCGTCCCAAAATACTGGATCAGACATCCCCTGGGGATATGCATGGAACGCAATCTGGAAACTGATTGTACCCTGTGCTTTTATTTTTTCGTAAAATTTATCAACCGTACCCCTTGCGCCAAAGTACTGCTTTCCTTTTCCGTCCAAATCACGGGTCCAGTTATTGTCCAAACTGATATATACTTTGGAATGCTTACTGACGCTTCTTACGGCGTTATAGCATATCCTAAATGCCCTCGCATAATTTGCCATATAGGCGTCCAGGCTTTTACCGCCTCCATAATTCCATATAGCTGCGCTGTTTACCTCATTTCCCAATATCCAGCCGCAGACCAGGTTCTCTTTTGTCCCATACCGCATGGCGAGATAAGTCATAACTGCCTCAAACGTACGGCAGCCTGCTGCAGATGTTGTTTTAAAAGAAGAAAATTTGGTATACGAATTACCTCCGAACTGCATAGAGGACGTGCCGCTTGAAGCAGGATCCTTTGGCAAAAGCAAAATGATACTTACCCTTACACCAGCTGCATTATAAGCCTGTACCTGTTCGTCATTGCGCTGTAGCTGATCTGCATCAAAATAATATTTTTTGCCCTTATATGTAAATTCTGTTTTATTGGCTGCATTATTATTCAAAAGAGAGTTTAACGTCCAGTTAATCACCGCATGCTGTGTCCCAATCTCTAAGGAGTCAGAAAGCTCTTCAACCTGCAGGCCTTTCTTGGAAGATGCCGTTGGGCCTTTACCTGTATATACCGCAAGCACTTCCGGGTTTGTGATATACCGTGCGTCACTGACAATGGTATATTTATTATTCTTTTTATATGCCACTACAAACTTCTTATAAAGCATAGAGTTTTTGTAATTGGCTTTAAACGTTACCTTCCCCTTTTTTGCTTTCACTGATGCAATTGGTTTTATGCTTTTATTCCCGCTCTCGGACACATTCGCATTTAGGGCAAGCAAATATAGTTTATTGCCCATCCCAGATGTTTTAGACTTTACCTTCGCCTTTACGGTGATCTTAGTGCCCTTAGCGTTTAATTTACAGGAAGTTACCGAGACCTGTTGCGCCGCCTGTATTGCCTGCGGCTTTACTGCCGCAGACAAAATCATAACCAGCAGCAAAAACACCGCTGCTTTCCATATACATCTGCTGCTGTCATTTTTCATTCGCATATTCCGTCCTCTCCTTCACGATGTAATTTAAAACAATTTCTCTTTGTAAATCCCCCGCTTTATTAATTCCTGGATAGCTACCATTACGCTCTCCCTGTCTTCCTGGTAAGTCACGCCAAACCATTTGTCTTTTGTTTCTAAAACTTTTACTTTTGCCCTCCCACCTTGAATCAGGCTGTCAATAATCCGCGGCAGCAAATATTCCGACTTTACATCCCCTGGCTTTAGCCCGGATAAAAAGCGCGCAAAACCGCCCTCAAGCTCGTCTAAAAACTCTGGCTGAAGCCCCCACATATTCATGGATACATGCTGTGTAGCATTTAATATGTTTTCTGTACCGTCTTCTTCCCTTGCACTTAATACGCCGTTTTCAAACCGGATATCGTATGTTTCCGTTACTTTCTGCAGCATGCCTCCGCCGTTAACCTCACAGATCCCCCTTGTCACGCCGCCGTTTTCACTTAACGTATTATTTAATATAAACCCTGCCATGCAGATGTCATGTATCCCTGGCGGCGTATTGGTTCCGGCTGTCAGGTAATCATGCAGCCTCACAAACGCTTCTTTGCCGTAATAGTCATCCGCATTGATAACTACAAACGGGTTCTCCACCTGCCCTCTGGCCGCAAGCACCGCCTGCCCTGTGCCCCATGGCTTTTTGCGCCCTTGCGATACCTCAAAGCCCTCCGGCAGCGCATTAAGCTCCTGGAATGCGTATTTTACCGGAATGATTTTTTCAATCCGGTTGCCGATTACCTCTTTAAAATCCTTTTCCAGATCATGGCGGATGATAAATACCACCTCGTCAAAGCCTGCTTCCATTGCATCATAAATGGAGTAATCCATCAGGATTTCCCCGCCCGGCCCTACCGGGGCAAGCTGCTTAATCCCTTCGCCAAACCGGGTGCCAAGGCCTGCCGCCATAATCATTAGTGTTGTTTTTGCCATGTGTACCTCCCTTTTATTCCAACATACTTATATTAAGGTTGTGTTAAAACGCCGCTTTCATTAAAAATACCTTCTATGCGGCCTTTTTGGTCAAATAAATTATTGTACTGGAGCATCCGGTAAGAATCCAGCTCCTCTTGTAATATACCTTCTTCCCCCCACCAGTACAGATTCCCCGCAGCGTCAGAAAATCCATTGACATTAATCGCAGGTATCTTCTTGTGCAGTGTCCATAGATATTGGTTAAACGCCGGCATCGGAATGTTAGCAGCATTCAACAGGTATGTCCCCAGATAATTTGCGCCGATATACTCTGGTTCATCCGCCTCTATTTCATAATTCGCCCACAAAAGATATGGCGTCAGCATTTTTTTCTGCGTGTGGGAAAGCAAATTCTCCGGCGTATCTTCGCCCATAACGCGCTTATAAAAATCCTCCTCCAGGCAGGGCTGGTGATCGCCAAACAAAAGGATTACCGTATCTTCCGGCACTTTTGAAAAATAAGATATCAGCATTTCGAGCGCCTGATCCGATTCCCGCATCAAGCTTAAAAACTGCTCTGCCTGCGGAAACTCATTCGGATATTCTGTCAGAGAAACCGTACTGTTATATTGTTTATCGTCATATCCAGAATGGTTCTGCATGGTAATATTAAACAGGAACAGCTTTTCCCCCGGCTCCTTCTGCTCATACAGCTTTATAATACCTTTGTAATCCGACTGGTCCGAAGCATATTGCCTGATTTTTTTTACCTTAATATCACCTTTGCCGTAATATGCGTCAAATCCATAAATCCCATACACAGCAGGCCTGTTATAATTGTCTTTCCGGTATGGGTGCCACATCACTGTTTTATACCCCTGCCCTTTAAACAAGGATACAATAGAAGAAGCCCCCTTACGCACATACATCTGGTAAGCAATCGTACCTGCAGGAATAAATGCCACCGTGTTTCCTGTCAAAAATTCAAATTCAGTATTGGCCGTACCGCCGCCGTAAACCGATACGGATACCATCCCCTGCTTTGTATGATCTGATATACTCTCCATATAGGGCAGCACTGGTTCCGATACCTCAAAATCGCCCAATACAGACAAATCCGAAAATGACTCGTTCATAATAACAATTACATTTTGCGGCTGCCTGCCCTGCCCGTCCACCTGTCCTCCCGTTCCATCCACTGCCGCAAGAACAGCTTCCTTTGAGTATCCTTCCGGAGGCTCTACACGCAGAAACCGGATGCTTTTCATTGTACATGCCATATACCCCTCTGTCTGATAGGTAAGGTTAAACCGGAAAAAATCCATCCGGTCTGAACCCGCTTTTGCAAACACATCCCCTACCAGCATCCCATAAAGGCCATACCAGATGCACCCGGCCATTACCAGAGTATAAACGGCACGGGATTTGAAGCCAGGCAGCTTAAAATTGGATTTTGCCGCCCAAAGACAGCATGAAACCGTAAAAAGGCCCATAATTATCATTTCTGCCGTAGGCGTATATTGGAATTCTCCGGCCACAGATGCCGCCGTACGGATAGAGCGGATATCCATTGCCATAATTGGCTGCCCCCGGAACATGACGACAAATGCATTTGCCACTGCCAGCACATAAGTAAATGCCAGCATCAAAAACGCTGTGCCCCGCGTGCTGTTTGTAACGGCAAATACAGCCCCATACAGCAGATACCAAATACATAAGTTTAAAAACATCCATACCTGCCCGTTTTGAATAATGGAACCTATATTCCCCGCAATAGTTTCAAATATAATAAAACTGGCAGCAGGCAGCAGAATAAATAAAATTGCCGCACTGCTGCCGTAAAGAAAATGGTTCTTAATATTCCCTTTCCATAGAACCATACTGCAAAGAAACACCGTACACGCCAGGTACCCCGCCAGCAGCGATACCCGGTAGCCCCGGATCACCATGCCTGTATACCCTTGCGGCGCCCCAAACTGCGGCCGGGCTGCTACAAGCAGCAAAAATAGTATAAATACCACGACGCAAGACACTTGGATGCGCCTGTGATCCCATTTAAACATTTTCTTCTTTGTCTACTCCCGTTATTTATTTCTTCTCCCAGGCATCTTCTGGAAGCGTAAATTTGCAATGAGGGCATGTTGCTGTATTGGCCCGCCTGCCACATTTGCAAACCGTGCCGATCCGCCTGGCCGGATTGCCTGCCACAAGTGCAAAAGCAGGTACATCCTTAGTCACTACGCTGCCGGAACCGACCATTGCGTATTCCCCGATTGTTACGCCACAGACAATTGTAGCATTTGCCCCGATGGACGCCCCATTCTCTACATATGTCCTGGTAATTTCCCAGTCTGCATTAAAAGCCCTGGGATAAAAATCATTGGTAAACGTCATCGACGGGCCTAAAAATACATCGTCCCCAATTTCTACACCATGATAAACATTGACATTATTCTGCACCTTCACACGATCCCCAAGAATAGCTTTGGCGTCAATGTATACATTTTTACTGATAATGCAATTCTTTCCGATCACACTGTCCTCACGCACTTGCGCTAAGTTCCATATCTTTGTACCATCGCCGATTTTGGCCTGCTCTGATACTTCCGCAGACGGATGGATATATACTGACATATTCCCTCCTATCCAGCAAAAAACGCTTTGACATTTTCTGTAACATACATTAGCTCTTCTTTCGTAAGCTCCGGAAAGATTGGCAGGCATACCGTCTGCTTTGTGAGCATCTCCGCAACTGGAAGATCCCCCTCTTTATATCCTAAGTAAGTAAATGCCTTCTGCAAGTGCAGCGGCACAGGATAAAACGCAGCGCTGCCAACACCCTTTGACGCTAAGAAATTGCCCATCTCGTCTTTTTGGGTACACCGGAACGCATACTGGTGCCAAACAGGGGTATAGCCTTCCTTTACTATTGGGGTGGTGATACCGCTGCACCCAGAAAAAGCTTCGTTGTAAAACGCTGCGATCGCTGCCCTTTTAGCATTAAATTCGTTTAGATGCTTAAGCTTAATGCCAAGCACCCTTGCCTGGATGGCATCCATCCTGGAATTGTAGGCAATCAGATAATTGTAATACTTATATGGGTTATACAATGCATCGGGGGAAGCTGTCCCCTCAAGCTCATCCTCCACCCCTTCTAGAATATATCTGGCTTTTGCACCGTTCTGCGCCATTCCATGCTCTTTGAAAGCACGGCAGATAGTCGCAACTGAATCGTCATTTGTCGTAATCATCCCGGCATCCCCAAATGCGCCCAGGTTTTTGGTCGGGAAGAAAGAAAAGCATCCGGCATCTGCAAATGAACCCGCTTTTTTGCCGGAAATCGCCGCGCCGACCGCCTGGCATGCATCTTCGATTACAACAAGGCCATGTTTTTTGGCAATCTGGCTAATCTGTTCCATATCTGCCGGCTGGCCGAAGATATGCACAGGCAGGATTGCTTTTGTCTTATCTGTTATTTTTTCTTCGATTTTATCTGGATCGATATTGTAGGTATCTTCTTTCACATCGACAAAAACCGGGACTGCGCCTACCATGGCAATCGTTTCTGCCGTTGCAAAAAATGTAAACGGCGTAGTAATGACTTCATCACCCGGCTTTATTCCAAGCGCCTTTAACGCAATGACCAGGGAATCCGTACCACTGTTCACAGAGATGGCATGCTTTACGCCAATGTATTTCGCAAATTCTTGTTCAAAATCTGCTACTGCCTTGCCGCCAATGTACATACCGCTTTTCATTTGTTCGCATACGGCCTTCTCTACTTCATCCTGGATTAATTCATACTGCCTTGCCAGATCTAAAATTTTTACTTCCATATCAATACCCTTCTTTCTCAACTGCTATACAACATTGTTCCCTGATGATGCCTCTGTTTTGATTTCTTCCACTTCTGAAATAATAAATGCGGGGCGGTTCCTTGCCGCGTCAAATGTCCTCCATAAATATTCGGCAATAATCCCTAGTGAAATATTGGTAATGCCAAACCCCAACGCCATAATGGTAGCCAGCGTAGAATATCCAAGCGGCACAGCCGGATTGAGTATTTTATTGACCAATGTAAAAATACCAAAAGCCGCGCCCAGTATAAACATTCCGCCCCCAATCAGGCTTATCATCCGGATTGGCATAAACGAAAAAGCTACAAAGGAATCAATAAATAATTTGATTTTTTTGGACAATGTCCATTTTGACACCCCTGAAAAGCGCTCATGAAAATCCATTGAAATCGTACAGCTTTTAAACCCCGCATCCATAAGCTGCAGTGCCACTGAAGAATTAGTTTCAATATTCTGGTTGATAAAATCTATCAGCTTCCAGTTAAAAACAATATTGCTTGTCCCCCCTGAAGAATAATTTGGCACTGCATATTTCCTCATCAAAGAAGAATAAACCTTTGAAAAACAACGATTTGCTTTTGACACCTTCACGGAATTTTTTTCTACATAAACAGCGTCATACCCCTGTCTTATTTTCCTGTAGGCAATTTCCAAAAATTCAATTGGCTCCTGCAAATCGCTTCCCATCCAGGTACAGACATCAAACTGCGCATGCAAAGTTCCCGCCCGGATCGCTGCGTGGGAGCCAAAATTCTTGGCAAACGTAATCACCTTGACCTTCTTTATCTGACGGAAATGGAATTTCTGGATAATGGCCGTTGTACCGTCCGTCGATCCATCATCGACAAAAATGGCCTCCAGCGGAAAATCTATTGTACCCGCATACTGATCCACTGCTTTACAGCATTCTTCAATGCCATCCGCTTCATTCAGATATGGCACGACAACTGTCAGCCCCTGTTCTCTTTCTTTTGCAACCATACTCAAATCCAACGCCCTCTTTTAACCGTTATCTTTTATCAATATGGATATTATAAAAGGAATAAAATGGTTTTAAGCCCAAAGAATTCCAAGCTCCCTGTACAATAAAATTATCAAACTGCGTACCCGTAATAAAACTCTTTCCTATACTGTGCGCATAATTGATAATGTACGCGATCATAGCTTTATATGCCCCATACTGCCTGTGTTCACTAGATACCGCAGATAAAATTCCCTCAACAGAAAAATCATCTTCTATAATTGTGACAAACCCAATCGGAATATCCCCGTATTCCGCTACAATAACCTTATCCGTGGATTCCGGCGTTAGGCTGCCCTGTATCCATTTTTTATAGATGTCGCCCGCCATATCGCCTGTCACATATGACAAATGGTACTGCCCCTGGTACGTTTCAAAGGAACGGTATGTCATTTCAAGCAGCTCTTCATGATGCGCAGCTACATAAGCTTTATCAGCCATAAAAATATGCAGCCCGTTTTTGTTGCTGTCTGGTACCGCTTTATTATAAATATACTGCTCTACTGTCCCGCCGCAAAAGATAAACGGCTGATCCAAATGGTTGTATGCCCGGATTAAATCTACAACATTTGCCGGGAGCTTTAAGTTATAATATGCTTTTTTTTGATCCATTTCGGCCACTAAATGATCCAGAAGCCTGCTAATACAGTTTTCCTGTTCCGGATCATGCAGCGTTTCGATATCCCGGAAACAAAAATGTACGACCAGAAAATCCGTCTGGTAAACTTCACTCAACAGGCTGTTCTTTGTAATGTTATAGCCATAGATTTTACCGCCAGACTCAAAAGAATAAGATATTTCATCTTTGGTCCTTTGTATTTCATCTGCAATACCACTGTAATCCCTGCTTATAAAAGCCCTGACATATTTTAAATCATTATCAATGTAAGATATTTTTGCCATATACATACCTCCTTATCTTATTCAAACAAAATTTTAGCTTTCCCATCTACCAAAAGCTTGTCATTCCCCATACATGTTGTCTTTAGCAGTACATGCTTTTTCTCCCGGTTGACAGATGCAACCTCCACCCGCACCGTAACGCTTGTATCATAAAATACGGGTGCTTTAAAGAAAATTTCCTGGCTGATATAAACAGAACCTGCGCCTGGGAACTGATTGCCTATAATCCCTGAAAAATAGCTTCCAATCAGCATACCATGGACAATTTTTTTTCCAAACCGGGATTCTTCTGCAGCTTTATGATCCAAATGGATGGGGTTAAAATCCTGGGAGATTTCAGCAAATGCCCTGCCCATATCTTCCGTAATCACAAAACTCTTTTCATAGTACTGACCTTCATATAAATCTTCTATTGTATACTTTTCCACTCATGCTCCTCCACATTAAAATGCCGTCTCATTTTGGTTTATATCCTTTTCATGTACCAGTCCAGTGTCTTTTTAATCCCTTCCTCAAACCCGGTTTGCGGCTCAAAGCCCAGCAGTTCTTTGGCCCGTTTGGAATCCGCACACAGATTCCTGACATCGCTTGTCCTCGCAGGGCGCCGCTCCCAATCGCCTGTATATCCCATATAATCGCAGATTCCCTGAAGCAATGTATTGATAGAAATATCCTTTCCGGAGCCTAAGTTAATGATTTTGCCCCTGGATTCTTCCTTTTCATAGGCCAGTATTAAGCCGCGGACAGTATCTGCCACATAAATAAAATCCCTCGTCTGTTCGCCGTCCCCTTCTACCATAGGCTTGCCGCCTTCTTTCATACGCCTTGCAGTGGCCGGGATAATAGCTGCCAATGACCCCTGGGCATTCTGCCTTGGGCCGTAATTATTAAACGGGCGCACAATTGAAATGTCAAGCCCAAGCACTTTGTAAAAGCTGTGCACCATTAAATCAGCCGCAGCCTTTCCCGCTGCATAAGGCGTCGTCGGATCGGTCGGGTGGTTCTCATCCATAGGCGAATACAAAGCCGTGCCATAAGCCTCCGAAGAAGACGTATGGACAAGCGTCCTATAAGCGCCTACTTTTAATAATTCAAGCAGCGTATTCGCAATCTCCACGTTAACCATATAAGCGTCAAATGGATTAAAGAAAGAATAATTGAGCGCAATGGTCGCCATATTATAAACAACCTCAATCTCTTCTTTTTCCATAATTGCCAGAAGGACGCCAAAGTTACGGGCATCATCCCGGTATAAAACAAAATTATCATGGGAAAGGGCATCTTCCAAATTCTCCATTTTCCCAAGGAAAAAATTGTCCACACATACTACCTTTGCAGCACCCTCCGCCAAAAGCCCATCACACAGATGGCTTCCGATAAACCCTGCGCCTCCGGTTACTAAAATATTTTTACCTGCTATAGCCGCCATAATATCTCTCCTATATCTTATAATTTATCTATTGTTTCGCGTATTTTTTCCACTACATATGCCTGATCATCATCACTCATCTGGATATAAAGAGGCAGTGTCACCGACAGATGGTCACATGCGTATGCATTAGGGAAATCTTTTGGCGAATACCCAAACCTGTCCCTGTAATAGCCTAACATATGCACTGCATGGGTCCCCTGCCTTGTCGCAACCCCAGCCTCTTCCAGCGCAGAAAGCAGCCTGTTACGGAACTGTCCGCCCAATTCCACAGAATCCAGATGCAGCTTTTCCAAATCCAGCATACATACATAAGACTGGTATGTGTGGAAATACCCTTCTGGTACATACGGTACACGAAATTCCGGCAGGGTCTGCCCAATCAGTTTGTCATAAATCGCAGCGCGCCTCCGTTTTTCCCCGACAATCTGATCTAGTTTTTCTATTTGCGCCATCCCGACGGCCGCCTGGATGTCCGTCATACGGTAATTATACCCAGCCTCAGGGAATTCTGGAAGCAAAAAGCCCTTCCCGGCATGACGTGCATCTGCTGATACCGTACTGCCATGCGTCCTAAGCTCTTTCATCCGCTTTGCCAGTGCAGCATCATTTGTCAGGACCATGCCGCCCTCCCCGGTCGTAATGGATTTCCTGGGATGGAAGCTGATACAGGACGTATTGCCAAACCCCCCCTGGTGGGTACCGCCAATTTTGGCACCCAAAGCACATGCTGCATCTTCAATTACTTTTAAATGGTATTCCTCTGCAATCCGGTTGATTTCCCCTATATCGCAGCAAAGCCCAAACTCATGCACCGGGACTATCCCCCAAAGTACATTTTTAGTTTCATTGTTATATAGCTTACCGCCGTCAAACGTATAATCCTTCTCAATAATCTTTCGTACATGCTTTGTATCAATATTAAACGTTTCCTGGCAGATATCCGCAAATACAGGGACAGCCCCTGTTTCTACAGCCGCGTTCGCTGTCGCCACAAAAGTAAACGCAGGCACGATCACATCCATGCCAGCTGCCAGCCCCTCTGCCGCCATTGCCAGATGCAGCGCTGTCGTACACGAAGTTGTGGCAACGCCATGCCCAATCTTCTCATGGGCACAGACAGCCTCCTCAAACTGCGCTACTACAGGCCCTTGTGCAACCCAGCCGGAATCCAGTACTTTTTTTACATTTTCTGCTTCTTTCCCGTCAAAATAAGGTATTGTAACCGGTATACTTTTCATAACATCCCCTTACCCTTTCATGCATTGATCTGCCTGTTCCAGTATGGAGATCACACGGTGCGCCTGCTTATACCCTGAAATACTCTCCCTGCCTTCATTGATGCAGTCAACAAAATGCTCAATGCTATTAAGCAAAATATCCTCTGTCTCTATATGCGGCATTTTCAAATCCCCCAGGCGGACTCTTGCCTCATACTTTCCATACTCTTCAAAATCGTCCAAAATATCAATACCCTTATCACAAATGGTCAGCTTTTCATCCAGCTGCATATCGTCAAAAATAGCCATCTTTTTTGTTCCGGCTATGATCATCCGACGCTCTTTAATCGGGGAAATCCAGCTTGAACGCACTGACGCAATGACCCCGTCGTACTCTACAGTCAGGTAAGTCAGCTCCTCACTGTTTCCAAAATGCGCAAGCCCCGCCGCGCTGACACGCTTTGCTTCCATGCCATCGCACAGATAATCAAGTACGGCAAGATCGTGAACCGCAAGATCCCACATAGCGTTGATATCATTCTTAATATGAGGCCCCAGATTCATCCTGGAAATATCAAAATACAGCAGCTCGCCCAATTCGCCGGATTCTATCATCTGCTTTACATAGCGGATAATCGGATGGAACACCATAATATGATCCACATGTAATACAACGCCATACTGTTCGCTTAACTCCCCTAACGCATCTACCTGTGCAGTTGAAGTAGCCAGAGGCTTTTCCATAAACAGATTTTTTTTCTTTGACAACAGCTCCCATGCAATCGGATAGCTGATATCCTGGCGCAAGGCAATGGCATAAGCATCCACCTCGTCTATCACCTCATGGTAATCCTTTACATATTTCACGTCGTCGCCGTACAGCTTACGAGCCTTGTTTAAGTTCTTTTCGTCTATGTCACAGATTGCATATAAATCTGCTTTTTTGCTCCTGTTTAAATTCCTGGCAATATTGGGTCCCCAATAGCCGTATCCGATTAGTGCAACTTTCATGGCAATTCCTCCTAAAAATATAAATGATATCATACCTTAATTACCCATAAACTGTAAAAATGATACTCTATCCCCCATAGAATGTCAAGATTTCCCATTTAATCCCCGTCTGCTTCCCTGCCTGTACCATCATACCTTCCGTCCGGCGGCAAATTTGCAAACACCCCCAGCCGGTACATTTTCATATATTCAACCGTATTTCGCACCTGCTCAGGCGTAGTTGCCTGAAAACCCACCAGTTCATCATCCTCCTTACTGTCAATATGGTGCATCGTCTCAATCAACGCGTCATAATTTGCCCTGCGGTAAGGCGACAGCTTAAACTCTGCTGCCTGGGAAGCCAATAATGCCCCAATCACACACCCTGCCGCGGCAGCGTTTAACACATAGCGCCATCTGGCTATCTGCTGCCCATCAGCCTTTAACACACTTTTGAGAATAAGCAGCACACCAATCAGCCCCATTTTGGACTGGAAAGCATACCGCGACGATGCCATATAAGCAACGCCGTATACATTTCCCCGTCCATATGACAGTAATACGCCTGCCAGCAGTGAATAAACAATCAGCATCACTGGAAAATAAGATTTTATCTGTTCCCTGTGTTTCAAATAAATCCAAATGGAAATCAAATAAAAAAGCGCAACTGCGCAGCCCGCCAAGCCCGTTACCCTTATACCAAACTTTTCCGAAAACAAAGCATGCAAAACAGTCGTTCCAAGGTAGACCGCATACCCTTTAAAAAACTCCCCATCTAAAATACTCTTGCCAAACTCCACCAGGTTAAAATCACTTCCACTAATCCCCTGGATGCCAGCCAGATAAAATCCCGCTGCCAAGAGTATCCCCGCTCCAACTATCAAGTATGCGCCAATATACGAAAACCCGTCTTTTTTAAACTGGACAAAGAAATGGAACATGCCGCAAAGCCCAATCGCCCCTACAACTGCCGGAAAAAAAGCAGAATATATAAAGCATATAGAAAGCCCCAGCAATACCGCATAGCCAAATATCTTCCCGTAACCGATATCCAGATGGTTTAAAATATAATCGCCGAGCCACATATTCAAAACTACAAAAAAAGTAATGACCGCAAACGGCGCTGCAAATTCAATTACTTTAATCTCCCATTGGATATAGTTAAATAAAAGCATCGACACCCCGGTGACAATGGCCCCTTCGAGGATCTTCGCTTTCCTTCCCTGCCCTTTTGCATTGGAATCCATAATATAAAGCAGCAAAAGCCCTGTCAAAAACGTTACAAATGATCCAAAGAAAATAGCAACCCTGGTATTCCAATGAAAAAACTTAACATTAATAAAAAACAGAAGATATGTCAGAAAACCCCGCTGGCCATTAATCGATTCCCAAAATGTATCAAACCGGATTCCGCCGTTAAATATTTCATACAAAAACTCGTCTCCGTATCTCCAGTAATCCATAATAGGGACATTAGATGTGGTATTGGAAAGGTAAATCAAGTCGACAAAAAATACTACTGCCATAATACAGATTCCAATCTTGTGTCGCTTTGTATAGGATGTGATATGCTGCGAAATATTCATAAAGGTCCACCCCTCTTTTCCTGTAAGTAATTTGGTTTTAAGCAAAAAACCGTTCCTCAAGCATCAGGCACAACACATGGTAAATCGGCAAATGCAGCTCCTGGATCCGGAATGTCTCCTGCTCTGCGGCAATTATCGTTATATCCGCCATATCCTTTAACTGCCCGCCATCGCGCCCCGTTAGGCCAATCACCTTCATGCCCTTTGCCTTTGCTGCAGTACATGCATATAAAATGTTTTTGGAGTTGCCGGACGTTGAGATTGCAAGTAAGGTGTCCCCCGCTTGTCCATATCCATAAACCTGCTGTGCAAAACCTAACATTGGATCTACATCATTCAGATAAGCAGTCGAAAGCGCAACATGATCCACAACAGCAATAGCCGGCAGCGCCCCTTGAAGCAGTTCTCCAATATACCTGCCGTTTTGCGCATCCGCCTGCTCTAGCTTTAACAGCTCCTGGCTGCTTAATTTCCGCTGCTTGACAAACCCTTTCATCAGCTCGCCTACAATATGCTCTGCATCCGCCGCACTCCCGCCATTGCCCGCTACCAATAATTTGCCATGGCTTGCAAAGGTTTCCGCCATCATTTCATATGCATGGAAAATGTTTTCCTTCTGCCCTTCCAACACAGGGTATCTTTTCATTAAACCGTTTAAATATCCTGTTATGTTTTCTTCCATATTCCATCCCTCCTGATTTATTTCAATTTCACAACCTCTCCCCCATATGCCAGGCTTTATCCCAGGATATCTGATATACAAGCAAGCAGGCTTTCATATTCATTAACGCCCGGTATTCCAACGCTTCCCACCGCGCAGGCCTTACAGCCCGCATTCTGCCCTGCTTTGATATCATTTTCAGTATCCCCGACCATATAAGATTTTGCCAGATCAATATTATACTTTTCCGCCGCCGCCAATAGCATACCCGGCTTTGGCTTTCTGCAGCTGCAGTCCATTTTATACTCAGGCCTCTCTCCCAAAAAACCCTTGTGAGGATGATGCGGGCAGAAAAAAATGTCGTCTAAATACGCGCCTCCTGACCTAAAAGCGTTTCCAGCTTGTTATGGATTTCTTGTAGTTCCTCTAGGGAAACCTCGCCCCTGGCAATAACTGGCTGGTTGGTAACAACAATCGCAAGATACCCGCTTTCATTAATTTTGCGGACTGCTTCCCCCACGCCGTCTAATAATTCAAATGTATCAATGTTGTGTAAAAACCCCACATATCTGTTGAGTGTCCCGTCCCGATCCAAAAAAACAGCCTTTTGCCGGTTCATTAAATTTTTTGCCTTTACCCTGCCTTCTTTAATATCCGACGCTACGGAATAATAACGGTCAGGCGTCCCCATATCCTTGATGTATTCTGGGGAATCATAAATGGCAAGCTGCCCCTTTGCAATCAGCGGTTTTAGTATATCCCGATCCAAATCGCGTTTTTTTAATTCGGAAAAAGCACAAAAAACAGCAGGGGAAAGCATATGGAGCCCGGCATTGACCCTGTTTTTATACCACAGGCGATCATCTTCTTTGTGAAGCCATCCGGTTACCAGCCCGTCTTGATCTGCCATAATAATGCCGCTGTCATACGGATGGCTGTTCGGATGCGTTAGTATCGTTGCCACAGCCCCTTGTTTTTTATGATGCGATAAAAACCTTGCTAAATCCACATCAAAAATAATATCCCCGTTTAACAGCAAAAAATCATCTGTAATTTTATCCTTCAGATAATACAGCGCCCCCGCAGTCCCAAGCGGCTCTTCTTCTGCAATATATTTGATTGACACGCCAAATGCTGCGCCATCCCCAAAATGATCGCGTATCATCTGGCCCATATGCCCGACAATCAGGATAATGTCCCTATATCCCTGTTCTTTTAATGTTTCAATCTGGTATTCTAATATCGGCTTCCCATCAATCGGTATCATCGGTTTGGGGACTTTAGAATTCACCGACGCAATCCTAGTCCCCTTCCCCCCTGCCATTATTACAATCTGCATATCTTATCCCTATCCCTCTCTCGGCTCATAGCTTTCCGGTGTATAATGGATTACACGCGTCCCCGCTGTTTCAAATTCAAACGGTACATAAAGCAAATCCTGCAGTGCTGCACGAATTGCTTCCTGCCGTTCTGGTATGACATAAAACAAGAGGAACCCGCCGCCGCCTGCGCCAAGCAGCTTCCCGCCTATAGCGCCTGCCCGGATAGCCTTTTCGTAAACTGCGTCAATAGAATCCGTCGTCACCTGATCACTAAAACCCCGTTTTAATTTCCAGGTATAATCCAAAAGCCTGCCAAATTCGTCTAAGCTTGTCTTGGAAGTTAAAATCCTCTCTGCATCGTCTACCAGGGCTTTCATCTCTAGAAGCCTGCCCTGCTTACTCTTTAGGTTCTGTTCCGCCGATACCTGGATATCAGAAGAAAACCGGGAAAATCCAGTAAAAAACAGCATTAGGTTACGGTTTAGCGCAGCTTTGCGTTCCGGTGAAATAATCACCGGATTGACGGAATAGCCATCTGCATCAAAGTTAATCCGGTTAAACCCGCCAAATGACGCCGCTATCTGATCCTGAATACCGCCGCTCTCCTTACAAAGCGTACGCTCCAGGTAAACTGCGTCGTCCGCCAGCTTCCGCTTATCCGCATATTTCCCCTTAAGCGCATAAAATGCGTTTAACATGCCTACGGCAAACGAGCTGCTTGTCCCAAGGCCTGACCTTGCCGGAAGGTCTGCTTCATAAGTCAGCCGGATTTCATGCATATCCAGGTATTTCATAGCCTCCCGGATTGCCGGGTGCTCAATATCCTCCACGTCTGTCACGCGCTCTGTCCTGGCATAGGAAAGCTCTGTACTGTAGTCAAAAAACCGCGGCAGATGCCGGACATTGACATAACAGTACTTATCAAACGTTGTAGAGATGACAGCCCCCCCATGCTCTTTGTAAAAACCCGGAAAATCTGTCCCTCCACCAAAAAATGACATACGGAATGGCGTCTGGGTAATAATCATAGCATTTCTCCTTCCTACTCAAAATCATCCTTAATAATATCCCATACAGCATCCATGCTAAAATGCGCTTTTATTAGCTTCTGCGCCTGCACCGCAAGCTCTTTTAACCTCCCGTTGTCCTGATAAAGCTTTACTGTCTGGGCTGCAAATTCTTTTGGATCACTGCTAATTATGGCAGCCTCCCCAATGTCCGGTATACCTTCCGCGCCAACTGGCGTAGTAACAACAGGCATCCCATTATAAAGCGCTTCTACGACTTTCCCTTTCACGCCCGCCCCGTAACGCAATGGGACAACAGTGATCTTGCAGCTGGCATATAACCCTTCTAGCTCCTCATCGGAGACAAAGCCTTTGACGACAACGCCGTTTTGGCCATTTAGGCTCTGAATTTTCTGGGTAGGGTGTGAACCTACTATATAAAATTCTATATTTAGCTTTTCACGTATGACAGGCCAGATTTCTTCCACAAACCAAAGCACTGCGTCTGCATTGGGCTCATGCCCAAACCCGCCCACAAACAGTATCCCTTCCCTTTCAGAAAAGTCGTATTCAATATCATCTTTAAAATGATCATACGCATACGCCGTAATCGCTTTTACTGCAATATCAGGAGCAATCCGGTGGACTTCTTCTTCTTCAATCACTGACGGGTAATAGGAAATATCCGCTTTTTTCATGAGGTACATTTCTTTTTTGAACCACTCTTCCGACTCTTTTTTCTTTTTTATATCGCCCGTCAATTCGTATTCCCGTTTAAAACGCAGGAAATGGAGATCGTGCCCATAGTAGATGGCCTTAATATCAGTCCGGCCACATATGGTATCAATATATTTAACCGAAATATGTGGACGGTTTAAAAAGATGACGTCAATCTGATCCTTGTTACGGCAAATCCACTCCTGTATATTTGCCGCATAATAAGAGCCATACAACACTTCAATGCCAAGCTGCTGCAAAACTGACGTATACGGTTCATGCCTGTAAAAATTATCCCCGATAAATTTGACAATATAGCCCTTTTTAACAAACATTTTTAAATACTGGTAGATCGTCTTTGAGCCCGCGTCCTGATCAAAATGGGGGACATAGTGGTCGATAAATACAATGGTTTTTTTACCCTGGCCCCTCTCCCTGGCCTTAAATACATTCACTCCATTTGGAAATTGCCCGGCAAGCTCATCCGCCCATTTTTCTTTTAGTTTCTGGTTATTCTTCACCTGGTACTGCTTAATCCCGGACGAAACGTCCGTTCCATTAGAAATCCCTTCAAAATGGACAACCACAGATGCCGGCTGGTATACTACACGGTAGCCCCGCTTCCTCACCTCAAATGCCAGATCGGAATCTTCACAGTAAGCCGGGGCAAAATATTCATCAAAACCACCTATTTCCTTCCAGAGCGACGTACGGATTAAAATAGATGCGCCTGAAATATAATCCACATCTTTTACATAATTAAATTCTGGATTGTCGGGATCCGACCTATTTCCATAATTCCAGGCAGAAGCATCCTTCCATATAATCCCGCCTGCTTCCTGGAGCATACCGTTTGCATACACCAGCTTTGAACCAGTAAGCCCAATCGCAGAATCGCGTTCCATCAGTTCAACCAGGGGTTTCAGCCAATTTTTCTGAACTTGTGTATCGTTATTTAAAAACAAAATATATTCCCCTTTGGCATATTGCGCCGCATGGTTGCAGTTCTTTAAAAAACGAAGGTTTTCCTGGTTTGTCACAATCAAGACATTGTCTACAATTTCTGACAGGCGCGTCGTATCGTCTGTAGAACAGTCATTTGCAATAATCACTTCGTAACTGATTTCTTCACCTGAATTTTTCAGGATCGACTGCAGGCAGTGGTAGGTATATGAAAACTGGTTATAAACCGGAATTACAATAGAAACCACTGGTTTGGGTTCTTCATTAAAATACAAAGGCCCATATTCCTCAAAAGGCTTCTTTTCATCCATTGGTTCCAAATCCAATTCTGTTTTGCGTATTTTAATCCCCAGCATACTCTCATCCATACGCTGTGAAACAAACGCCGGACCTTCTTCTTTTAAAAATGTCATAAAATGCCTAATCTTCATAGGAGAAAGCATTTTGACAGAATTTACCGGATGCCGGGCGAGCCTTACGAACATTTTGGCAAACAGCCTTCTTTTACTATCCGCCGGAAGGAGCCATAGGACTGGCTTGTGCAAAAGGGATGCGGCACGCCACGTCCTGCTATTATGCACCGCATCTAACTGGCTTTGCAGCTCGCGCTCTGACTGCATTAACTGCTCGATATGGGCTTTTTTACACTCGGTCTCACCACGGTAAAACTGCATTTTCTCTTCTGCCTGCAGCTGAAGGCCCCTTACTTGCTCCAGCTCATTTTTCATATTATTATAATGTTCAAAAAACTGGCTTAATATTTGTTCTTTGCCATCAGTTTTAAGCTCGGCAGTTATGCTTAATTCTTTTGCGCCGCTGCACAATATTTTAACCTTGGCTATCTTCTCCAGGCAGATAAAGCCTGGCTGAATAATATTTTGGTATTCATACGGGACGTCCCCGCCCTCATCACGGCATGCAATTATGTTTAGCTGGACCGCTTCTTTTAAGGGTAAACATACCTCCATGCCGTTTGCCTGTTTGCCTTTGGGCAGCTGCAGGCTAAATGTAATTAAGTTCTGTTCTATCTGCCCGATGGCAACACCAGAAAATATCTCCCCACAGTCCGGGTAAATAGTAAAATAGCACTTTTGCCCTGCTGGGATCCCTCCGTTATCTGCGGATACAAAAGGCTCTTGCCCCTCCCCTTTTATGGCGCGCGCCATGCTGTCATAGCATATGGCAAGCTTTCTCCTGATTTCTTCGGCCTGTTCTATATTGGGGGGCGATGCCAGTATTTTTTCAATATCGCCGCTGATACATTCGGGCTGGATTGTGGTATGCTGCACTTCCCCTTTCCAATACAAAAACCCGTCCATTTTACTGACAAACGTACCATACATATCAAACACGAGGTTCTTGACTCCATATAAAGAGGCTACCAGGTTTCCATGCAGGCTTGTCCCCACAAAAAACTTCGCGCCGGATATCAGGGCCGTGATTTCTAATGGCTGTAACAGCTTATCATAAAAATCTGCCTCTTTTCCCAATTCTTCATAAAACAGCCGCAGCGCCCAGATATCTTCATGACAGTAATTGACGGGCAAAAGGACAATTTTCCATTCCTTCGCCTTTGCCACCTTTTTCAATTCCTTTGCCACTGCCCTATATTGATAAGTTGTACCATATTGGACAACCATATATTTACTTTCCGCAAAACTGCCTTTTTGCCTGCGCAGCTTATTTCTTGCTTGTTCAAGCTCCTTTTGATCAAAGTAAGAATCCAATAGCCACAACCCGTCGGGCTGAAGCGTAAGGGAACCTTTTCCTTTCATAACTTCCTCTACCCGCTGTAAGGAATAGATATCCCTTACCCCGGTATAAACGGCATGCATTACTGCATGGTATACTTCATCCCTTTCTTCACCTGAAAACGAAAATGGCGCGCCAACCCCAAAAAACAGATACGGGATTTTATGGTCCATGGCATATCTGACAGGCTCCCTCCAAATGTAGCCCGGCGCATATTCTGTCCTGCCGTCTTTTTTATTGTCAAATGCAATGGGGTTAAAATGAAACATCTCCCCACCGCCAATTATAATCAAATCAAATCCAATCTTTTGATGTAATGCATTAAAATCACCGTATGCATATACCCTGCCGTTTACATTGTAAGATTCCTCTGCACCAACAGGGGAAAACAGGATAAATTCCCCTACCGTAACCCTTTTTGCTAATTCGGTGCGGGCTGCCACAGGAAACATAGAATCCCCAAAGCTATTTACATCAAAAGCCCCAAATTGTGCAATATTGTATATTTTGCCCATATGCTCTCCTAACAACCAAACATCCAATCGTGTTTCATTTTTACAATGCCGCTTTCATAGCTGTTTACATTTTTAATCTGGACTGCGCGGATGCCGCTGATAACGTCATACGCAATTTGGTCTGTTGATTTAATCCCTACGTCAATCAGGTACTTGCCTGACAAAAGTGTATTCTGGCTAATTTCCAAAACGGCATACCCTTCCTCTTTAACAGGAGCCCCTTTTCCTGTTTCGGAATAACTGCTTATGCCATAGCAATGTACGCCGTCATCCCGCGCAATCCCTACACGGAAATCTACCTGGGGGGCGGGGATGTGGCATTTATAATGAATTTCAAACCGGATATCTTCTCCCGTAGAAAAAACAACCTTCTCTTCACCATTCCCGTTTAACGTCTTAAAATCTGTAATTTCCACCGCAAGGTTCCCGCGGCGTGTAGCAGTTTTATCACTAAAATCCGGCAGATCTTTTGTACTTGCCTTTTTTTGCCCTTTCCTTTGCTCTGCAAACTCTTCTTCTTTTTTTTGCAGGCGCTTTTCCTCCATAGACGCGAGATAGGCCTGCCCAATATCACGCGGCTTGCCTTCCATTTTGATTAACCCTTCTTCAATCCAGATGGCCCGGTCGCAGATTTGTTCGATCTGCCCCATAACATGCGACACAATTACTATGGTTGTGCCTTTGCGTTTAATCTCTTTTAGTTTTTCAAAACATTTCGCCTGGAAGCTGACATCCCCTACCGCTAAGATTTCATCAATCAGCAGAATATCTGCATCTACATTGATGGCAACTGCGAAGGCAAGGCGCATATACATACCAGAAGAATACGTGCGCACTGGGTTATCAATAAATTCCTCCAGCTCAGAGAAACGGATAATATCATCCAGGCGCCGTTCAATTTCTGCATGGTTTAGCCCAAAAATAGATGCATTGGTAAAAATATTTTCCTTGCCGCTCATATCAGGATGGAACCCCGCCCCCAGCTCAATCAAGCTTGAAACCCTGCCCTTTAACTCAATTGTCCCTGACGTAGGGTACATAATCCGTGTCAGCATTTTTAAGGTAGTACTTTTACCGCATCCGTTTTTGCCAATCAGCCCAATTGCCTCTCCTTTTTTCACTTCAAAACTGACTCCCTTTAATACCCAGCGGTCTTCATGGCGGTTCCGGCTCCGAAACAGCAGCTTCTCTTTCATGCTGCTGCCTTTATCAAGGTATACCTTAAACCTTTTTTTGACATTTATGGCTTCAATTGCATTTCCAGGCTTCATTTATAATTCCTCCACGAAATTTCTCTGTAGTTTTGCAAATATAATACTCCCCGCCACCAGAAAAACAACCCCGACAACAACAGCCACCAGTAAATGCTGCATTTGTGGAATCCGTTTATAATAAAGTATATCACGATAAGCAATAGCAATGGATGTCATGGGATTTAAATAGAAAATGGATACCAGCTTCGCAGGGGCATTTTCTGTTACATATGAAATGTCATACATAACAGGTGTCAGGTAAATCCACGCCATCATTAAAACTCCTATGATATGCTCCAAATCCCTTAGGTACACGGTACATGCCGACGTAACCATCGTAATCCCCAACGCCAAAATATATTCGATCAGCATGATAAGCGGAAGAAACAGCAGCGCCACAGGATTAAAGCCAATCCCTGATACGGCCACTACAATAAATACAACAATAAAAGATAACAGCATATTCACAAAACAGCTTGTCACAAAAGAAATCGGGAGTACTTCCCTGGGAAAATAAATTTTCTTGACCAGATCCTGCTGGTTAACTACCGACATAGATCCGCCCGAAACAGAGGAGCTGAAAAACACCCACGGGATCATGACAACCGTCAGGAACAGATAGTATTTTTCAATCCCCATCCTAAAAATTTGTGAGAAAACCAATGTATAAACAATAATCTGGCAAAGCGGGTTGATAAATGTCCACAAAAATCCCAGCACGGAACTTTTATACCTGCCCCGCAGGTCTTTCCGGACAAGGCTTATGATCATTTCTCTATAATCATATAATTCCTTTAACTTCTTAAACATAATATTTTGTTCTCCTTATAACAGCCCCAATAAAAAAAGCAGCCGGTATGTCAAATCGTCCATTTTCTGCTGGCGGTATATCCGCTTTTCCGCAATCAGACGAAGCCTCAAACCAGGGGACTCGCGGTAATGTGCCAACAGCCACACCAAATCTTTGTCCGGGTATTTTGCATCAAATGCCTTAAGGAACTGCACTGCCTGCCTGTTTAAGGAATGCCTTAGCTGCTGAAAATGCGAAAACCTGTTCCTCCACCTTTGGCTCCAGGACTTTTGCATGCCAAGCCGGTTGCTGCCATGCTGGCGGTACAGAATATAAGCATTACGGTCGTATACTGCTTTCCCAAACGCCGAAGCTGTTAAGTACAGCCACCAATCATGCCATCCCTCTCCTTTTGGCTGGTGGGACGATACCAATTCTAAGAGGCTACGGTTAAATACCTCTGTACAGCCCATAAATATATTCTCAACCAGCGCATTTCCAAGCCCGGTTTTTCTTCTATTGCGGTAAGAAACTGCTTGTCCGTTCTGCAGATCCTCGGACGCATATGTTACCATGCTGCCATAAAGCAGCGGGATATCCTGCTGTTTTATTTGCCTAAGCATTTTTACAGCCCTGATTAGCTTGTCTGGCAGCCAGTAATCGTCCTGATCCGAAAAGGCAAAATAGTCTGCACTATGGTCAGCTTTTTTCAGCAAATCAAAAAAACTTTTGGAAGCGCCCAGGTTGTTCCCGGTATAGTAACTTATATTTTCATGTTCCTGGCTGTACCTCTTAAGGATGGCGGCTGTCCTATCGGATGACCCGTCATCACGGACTAAAAGCGATATTTTAACGCCTTTTTGCGCTATGATGCTTTCCAATTGCTCTTTTATATATTTTTCACCATTATAGGTTGACATCAGTACCTGAATATGCTTCATTGTATTACCATTACACTTTCCATATTATTCCAGATAATTAAAACTTCTGTTATCATAACACGATTATAACTAAATTTCAATTTAAATCAATGCAGTCCTGATAAACCCGCAGCATTTTACAGTGTACCCGTTTCATATCAAACTGTTTTATCTTTTCCTTTGCATTCTTGAGAAGCAATTCCTTTAGCCTTGGATCCTTTTTTAGCTTCAAAACTGCTTTTGCATACCCGGCTTCATCCATCGGCCCTGTCAAAAGCCCATCCACACCGTCTGTAATCAAATCTGTATTGCCGCGGATTCTGCTGCACACAACAGGTACGCCTGCCGCCATGGCTTCCATTAAGGATACCGGAAGCCCTTCCTGTATGGACGGAAACACAAAGCAATCCGCCATCTGCAAAAGCGCATCCACATCCTCCCTGTATCCTGCCAATACAACCTGCCCTTTTAGCCCCAGCCCTTGTATCAGCTTCTGGTCTTCCTGTTCACACTCGCCCAGCCCGACAACCAGATACTTAATACTTTTATCCGGTATATGCGCCATTGCCCGGATCATGGTTTCCTGATTCTTCCTTTTAGATAGCTGACCAACACTTATAACGACAAAATCATCCTTCGCAAACCCAAATTCCTGCCGCAGCTTATCCGTATCGTTTTGCCCCTTACCAAACCTTTCAATATCCACACCAATCCCCGGAACATAGCAGGCCCTTTTCGCATAAAAGCCTTTCGCGCGCTTGTAGTCCTCTTTATTTATCGTAATCAAAACATCCGTAAAGCGCGACAGATATCTTTCAACCGGATAAAACAGCAGCCAGTTCTTTTTAGATGCCCCTTTATAAAAATGAAAGCCATGTGCGGTATAGATCACCTTCGTTTCGCCCGCCCTCAGCTTTTTGGCGCTAAGCCTCGCAATCACTCCGCCAATCGGCGACTGTGTATGAATCAAATCATACTTCTGCTCCGTACAAAGCCGTTTCATCTGACGGTAAGAAAGAAAAATATTCTTTAGATCACCAATGCTCCTTGGAATCGGGATATGGTACACCGCAATCCCTGCCTGCTTTAGTTCCTCCCGGAATGTGTCAACCCGTTCCTGGCTGGTAATACTGCCAAACTCAAAATTACTTGCCACATGCACCTCGTACCCCATCTGCTGTAAAATATGGATATTATCCATACTAAACAAATCAATCATAGAAGCCACCGAAGCCGTAACCAAAGCCTTTCTAGCCTTATTACCACCGCGTAATACGCGTCCTTTGGAGGATATGGGGGGATACCCGCCGGACATACCCCTGTTACCGCCCCCACGCTCCGTCCTGCGGATGGACTGCTTCAAATCATACCTCTGGTAACGGTTCCCATTGTACCCGCTCAACGATTTCTCATATGTAAAGCTCCCAAATGCCTTATTCGCCAAACGCCCGATTTTCCCCGGCATCCTGCAGCAAAGCTTTACAAGCGGATTCAAAAACGGAAGCAGGACAACCCTTTTTCCCACCGCATGCGAAACGGCTTCCACCACCTCTGCGGTCGAAGCATACTGCGCATTCTGCGGAAAAAAAACACCGCCCTCTCCCTGTTCTACAATTTCCCGGATCAGTTCGCACAGGTTTTCGATATAAAGCATACTCCTGCTGTTTTGCACCGCCGGAAATACTGGCAGCCATTTCGCCAGCTTAGACAGCATCGGATAATTCCCCTTGCCCTCCGCCCCATATACCATCGGAAGGCGCAGCACTGCCACATGAAACGCCCCGTCTGCCAAGCCCCTCACCGCAAGATCCGCCTGCCATTTACTGTCTCCGTAAAAATTTGCCGGGGCAGGCTTCGTATCTGCCGTAATCATCTTTTGCCTGCCGTAAGGCGCGCTCTCCCCATAGATAATAATACTTCCCGGGTAAATAAACTGACGCACCCCCGCCGACTTTGCAGCTTCTGCCACTTCCCTTGCCAGATCGCAGTTTACCCTGTAATATTCACGTTTTACTTCCTCAGAAACACGCCCCGTATCGGCATGCGCCTTACCCGCCACATGCAGCACCGCATCATAACCGCCAAAATCATACTGCTTCCAGCCGTCCCCATGTACGCTAATCGAATCCACCTGCCAGCGCGGGCAGTATTTGCGGATATAATTTTCAAAAGAAGTCCCGATATAACTGTGCTGCCCGGTAATCAATACTCGTTTCATAAGCCACCTTTTCTCACTGTCCCCTAAGGGATTATCTCTTTCTTCTCCGTTTCATGCGCTTCATGCGCCCGGTGCCGCCTTCCACAACGCCGTCCGCATTCGCCACAGCATGGAATGTTCCCAGAAAACACCTTACGTCAAACCAGAACCCCATCCGTTTTACATACTGTCCGTCCAGCTTTGCCTTCACCGGGATCTCCAGTTCATCCCGCCCGTTAATCTGCGCCCACCCGGTCAGGCCCGGCGGCACATCGTTTGCACCGTACTTTTCGCGCTCCGCCACCAAATCATACTGGTTCCAAAGCGCAGGGCGCGGCCCCACAAAACTCATATCCCCTTTTAATATATTAAACAGCTGCGGCAGTTCGTCCAGAGAAGACCTGCGCAGAAAATGCCCCATCCTCGTAATATACTGATCCGGGTCGGCCAGCAGATGCGTCGGCGTGTCCTTCGGCGTATCAATCCTCATCGTCCGAAATTTATAAATAGAAAAATACGTCTTATGGATTCCCACGCGCTTCTGTTTAAATAACACCGGACCCCTGCTGTCCAGTTTAATTGCCGCGCTTAAGGCCAAAAGCGCCGGGGACAATACCACGCAGGCTCCCAGGCTCATTCCAAAATCCAGCCCCCGCTTTAATTTCAGATACCTCTTCTGCTTCGCCGTAAGGCAATGCTTCCTTTTGCTTTTCCGACTGCACTGCACTGCACTTCTTACTTTTCCCATAAATTACGCTCCTCTTCCAAAAATAACCCAAACAAAAACAACTCCGACTGCCCGTACAGCCCCGTTTCATCATCCGCTAACGAAGCCCCCGTCGCGGAATGGTAAAACGCCCGCAGTGCCTCCCGTTCCGTCATATGGTAATAATCCTTTATCCGTTCCACAATACCCGGTATAATCGTTGCGCGTATCAAATAATGCTCCATGCCCTCACCTGCATTCAAAATAAGAATCATACTTCAAATATTCCAGGGATTTTGCAGTACAAAACGCGATCTGGTTGTTGATTTTTTCAAATCTAAGCCTTTTTACAGCGTCTTCCTTTCGCATAATCCCGCGCACCACATAAGAAACCGTTTCACCTACATTATCATTTGCTATTTTCCCGATTACGATATCGTACCCATGGACATAATCCAGCCGGCTTCTGCATGTTACAACCAACTCCAGCCAATTCAGATCCGCTTCCTGAAATTCCGCTACCCGCAATGCATCATTTGCCTTATCCCGTTCCCACCGATAACAGGAAACAACGGGCAATACCTCTTTATGCTGCCTGCGGGTTTCCAGTAACGCTTTTCTTTTTGCCCATTTTACCGCCTGCTCTTTTATTTCCGTCGTATAAAATGCAAAACCGAAATCCCTTCCTATTTCGTTCTTAATGATACGGGGAGATTCTACCGCCACAACGGAACCATGATACAATTTCAAATTTCCACCTGCTCCCCTAAATATTCATCCAAAAACTGCATCATGTATTCCATCCCCATACCGTGCAAATCCTCATATTCCCGCTCCAGCAAATCCAAAACGCCTTCCCTTTCAAACAGCCGGAACACCTTATCGCTGCTCTGCTTAATATGATGGCTGTAAAACTCAATGCAAAACGTTTGAAACGACAGCCTGCTCACAGCCCATCCCCCTTTCCTGCCCGTCAGCACAGCCCCGACGGCGCTTCCTCCGGATGATACGTCGGTACAATCCGCTTCACCCATTCCCTGATATCTGGCGGTTCTGTCACCACGTACTCGCCCAGTTCCTTAAGCTGCGCCAAAAACCGCTCCTCGTCAAACTCAATCGGCTTGCCGATGTGGATTCTCCTGTTCGCCGTCTTCTGCAGCCCTTCCTCATCCATCAGCATCTCCTCAAACAGCTTCTCTCCAGGCCTAAGCCCCGTAAATACAATCTGGATATCCTCCCCCGGCTTATGCCCCGAAAGCAGGATCAAATTCTTCGCCAAGTCCACAATCTTAACTGGCTCGCCCATTTCTAAGATAAAAATCTCGCCGCCCTTTGCATACGCGCCCGCCTGCAGCACCAAAGAAACCGCCTCCGGGATCGTCATGAAATAACGGATAATATCCGGATGCGTGACCGTTACAGGCCCGCCGCGTTCAATCTGCTTCTTAAACAGCGGGATTACGCTCCCGTTGCTCCCAAGCACATTGCCGAACCGAACCGCCACATATTCCGTTTTGGAACGGTTGTTATACGTCTGGATAATCATTTCGCAAATCCGCTTCGACGCCCCCATAATATTCGTCGGGTTCACCGCCTTATCCGTAGAAATCATCACAAACCGCTTCACCTGGTAAAAATCAGCTGCCCGCACCAGCTTTAGCGTGCCGAGCACATTGTTCTTAATCGCTTCATTCGGGCTGTCCTCCATCAGCGGGACATGCTTATGCGCCGCAGCATGGTAAATAATATCCGGGTGGTACGTTTCAAAAATATAATTCATCCGGTTGCTGTTGCGCACTGACGCAATTAAAACAACCATCTTTAAATCCGGAAACTTCACTTTCAGTTCGTTTTGTACATCATATGTGGAATTTTCATAAATATCCACCAGAACCAGCATTTTCGGCCTGTGCCCCGCAATCTGGCGGCACAGCTCGCTCCCAATGGAGCCGCCGCCCCCGGTCACCATAACCACCTTGTCCGACACATAATCCATAATGGAATCCAAATCCACCTGGACCGGCTCCCGCCCCAATAGATCGTTGACGTCCACTTCCTTTAAGCTGCTGATGCTGACATCCCCGTTCACCAGCTGATAAATGCCGGGCAGCCGCTTTAGCTCACATCCGGTCTGCTTGCAGATATCCAAAATCTGCTTCATCTGCTGCGGCGACGCCGACGGCATTGCCACAATAATTTCATGCACATGGCGCTCTAAGCACTGTGCTATAATATCCCCGCGGCTGCCGACGATTTTGACGCCATGGATGTAGCTGCCCACCTTTTCCATATTGTCGTCGATCACGCCGACCACCCTTTTTTTGAGGAAACGGCTGTTTTTGATCTCTTTAATCAAAGCGTTCCCGGCGTCCCCAGCGCCCACAATCAGCACGTTGCGCGTATACTCTGCGTCCCGCACCAGATTTTTTACCGCCCGGAATACCCGGTAGCTGTAGCGGCAGACCAAAATCAGCCCAAACAGGAATATTCCAAAAAAAGCATAATAGCTGCGCGGCACCGGATACCCCGTTTCCGGATGGGAAAACAGGATCATTAGCATATTTAAAAAGGTTTCCACAATACATGCGGATACCAGGTACATCATTTCCACTGCCCCGGCATAGCTCCAAAGGCTGCTGTACAGCCGGAAAATCCAAAATACAAGCAATGTAGTAACAGCCGCTGCCGGGAGTGATTTCCATGCGTTTTCCAAAAAATCCAGAGGAATTTCGTCGAAATGAAAATCAAACCGCGCAGAAAGCGCCAGCATGCTTGCAATAAATACGGCACAGAAATCGTAACACATTAAAAAAACGCGCCGTATCCACAGTTTTTTATCTTCAAATAATTGTTTCATGGACTGCCTTTCTTCACCTTTTTTTCTTTATCCTGAAAATTAAAAAACGATCCCAGCATAAAAATATATATAAACCACACGATCCAGTGAAATGGAATATCTACATTATCCATCATATTTTCCATCCCAAATACCAGACAAACAGACAACGGCAGATACGCAAACGCATGCCATCCCTTCTTCCGTTTATAATACAGAAAAGCATAATATAGAAAATACAAATTCATCAGGATATACGGAATTACAGCGTATACGCCATACATATGGGCATATGCCAATATCCCATTATGGGCATAACGGGTACTCGCCCCATATACCAACGGCCTTTGGGAATGGCCAAGCAAATTCATATCCTTTAAATAAGAAGTAAAGTTAACCAGCCTGCCCGTTAGCAGGGCGTCTAAAGATTTTGAGCCAAACAGCTTGTCTAACAGTCTCGTTTTTGAATGGCTCTCCTGCCCTAGTACCGCTCCCTGCTGAGCGGCATATACCGTTTCCCCCATAAACAGGCCAGGCTCATCTCTTTTAGCATAATCCTGATCCCCCGGAAAATCTACCGTTGTATGGAAGACATATGGCAAAGTCCTTATTCCCCAGCTAATACTTACGCAGACCGGAAAATACAAAACTGCCAGCAAAACGAGCGTACATAAAAACCTCTTATGATACCTCCTAAAAAACCCCCTCCACAAATATCCCCCAATCCACAGGGCTGCCACTGCCGCAAGCGCCAGCGTCCCCGTTGTGCACTGGCTCTTGCGTAAAAAACACACCAGCGCAGCTAATCCAGCACAGCATACCGCCAGCCAGATACGGTTCTTTTGCTTTCCCTGGATGTACTGATCCAGCTCACACAAAAAAACACAGCCTACAACCGCCAGATATAGCCCAAAGGGATTGGGGTTAATATACGCCCCGTTATAACGAAACCCCTCTGTCTGGGGCCGGCATAGCATACAAAAAACTACCGCAGCTAAAAACGATCCTTCCGCCGCCCTGCATATTTCCTGCCAAAGATAAAGCCTTTTCCCCTTCTGGTTCCAAACAAAAAAGAGAAACCCTGTTAACAAAACCATTATCCCCCCATAAAATGGATATACAGGCCCTTTTTTCTTTACAACCAGATCGGAAACACATACCATACACCACAACGCCAGAAAGGACATTGCCAAGGGGTTCTTCCAGTTTTGCAGCCTAAGCTCCCCATCTACGGACAGGACCGCCAGTAAAACTAACAGCGTACACAATAACAGCATGACATATCCATGTATGGCTTCTTCCAGAAAAATACCGTATACATTCAGTATCGTCAGCGTCAAAAATAGACAAATTAGCAGGCAGACACGTATCTTTCTTTTGTATTTATAAGGAATCGTTTTAATCCGGGCCGGGATCCAATCCCCCCATTTACAATATAGCTTCTGCAGCCCCCACACAGGTACATAAAAAACGCCTGTATCTAAAGCCTGCCGTGCCAAAGGCCTAAACAGGGACAACAGCAAAAAACAAAACGCTGAACATATCAGCCCTATGCCCAAAAGCCGCTTATGGCTTACATTATCTTCTCTGACTGCTATCCGGAGACCGTCTATAGAAAATGTTACCCCCTCCTGGTTATTCACCCCGGCTACAATATAAGAAAACGCTTTTGACTTTAACTTCACCCGGTTTGCCCCTTCTGTCAGGGTAACGGCCTGTACGCCTGCCGGTTCGCCGTTTTTTTTGTAAAAGTAGAAATCCGCTTTCAAAGAATTTGAAGAAAGGGCAGACAACTCAATATCCATATATTTCCATTTGCGTTTCTTCATATTGCTGTTAAACACCATCTGTGCCTGTGCTTGTGTAACCTGAAATACACCGCTGTTGGGATCATTTTGCACATTTGAAGCAGTAAGGGCGATCTGGGCTGCTGAAACATCCCATACATCGCCCGTATTGTAAAAATCCGACATAGTACCCTGGGTAATGTATACCGCGGAAATGCTAAATCCAGTAATTACAGAAAAAAGAAACCAGACAATCCAAATCGCCGGGCATATTTTCTTACTGCCAAGTTTTTTATGCGCTCTGGTAGCCATAGCCTGCCTCCACATGTCATTTGTATACTATTACATTTCAGTGGTATTATACCCCAATCCCACATAAAATACAGCATAAATACCCAAAATTAAAACAGGGTTAATTTGCTTGTATCCGTATAAAACCCTTTAATTTCTGCTTAAGGCTTTTTAAATAGCCCTTTTGCGGCACAGAAGCCTTCTTTTCTACCGGATCCTCTGCCAGATATATCTCCTTATTTACCAAATCCCTGCAATTCTTATGCTCGCCGTTTTCAAGCGCATGGATCGCATTTAAAATAAAATCGGACGACTCCTGTACATATCTGTGCCGCAATGCATCCACATCCGAAAAATCAATATCGGGCATTTGGATTGCCACATCCGGAGAATTTTTAAATACACGGCGGCCAGAAAGCCCAAATAACGCTAAAATAGAATCTATTTTATCCCCGCGGCGTGCACCTGCAAAAAATTGCCTGCCAAATATAATAGAAAAGCAGCATGCATGGAAAGAATTTGTAAAAATATAAGCCGCATTCTGCATATAGCCCAGCCACTCTTCAACGCCAATCCCGTAAACCACTTCATGATGCGTCCCCTTTGGGATATCTGCATCCTTCAAATCCTCGCTCAGCTCAATCACTTCCAGATTGTGGTGCGCCGCAAAACCTACTGCCGTTTTAACCAAGGCCCTCGATCGCTCCATGACAATATAGATAAGCACATACCCTTTTTGTTTTGGAGGCTTTGCCATCTCATAATAAAAGCTTTTCTCATGAAAAAAAACAGGATCGAGCACCAAAGCTACGGGAAGGTTAGAATTCTGGCGAATAAAATCCTGCAGGCTTTTCTCCCTCACGGACAGGTAGTCTATATCACTGATATAATCAAAAAATTCTTTTGCCCTCTCCGCCGTATACTTCCGCGGCCCCCGGCTTGCGGCATAAGCTATTTTCTTTTTGCCTGCTAACTGTTTACAAGCCAGAAAAAAGCCACGGTCAAACCCAAATCCAACATTGTCCTGCCAAATTACATCCGTTACGCAAATATAACAGTCAAAGCCCGGATCCTCCGTTTCCAAAAGCTCTGCTGTATAGCACCGATCCGTTTTATGATAATATTTGCGGATAAATTCTTCAAATCGTTCGTACCGGATTTCCCGTTCATAAAACAGGTTTTTCCACTTCTTTAAAACAGGCTTCCATTCTGACATCACCTTTTGGGGATGGTCTATATGATAAAACAAAGGATGCTTTACGTCATAATCCTCAAAATAGACAGGCTTATAATCAATGATTGTACTCTCTATTCCATGATTTTTCAAAAATTGCCAGAACGCAAACGTATGCAGAGGAGAAGCAAAATTTAATACCCTCGTATGTGCATTAATTGACAGGATTCCGATTTTCATTAGGAGGGCCCCTTTCTTTATATAGGAAATATTCTAACGTATGTATGCGTGGTTGTCAAATATAAGAGCATGTTCAATATCAATAGTCTTCCCCAATAATCATATCCTAACAAAAAAGGTTTACACAATCAGTTTTTTGATTATGCAAACCTTTCCGCTAAATTTATTACTGATATAAGTACGGCATCCAGATTAAGATGGCACGCTGCTTGACAAAAAAACCGCTAAAAAAACTTCTTCTTCTTAAAAAACAGCAAAATCACAACAATAATCGCCAGGCAAACACCGGATACCACCATATACCCATACTTCCAGTTAAGCTCCGGCATATTATAAAAATTCATCCCATACCATCCCGCTACCAATGTCAGGGGCAGAAATACCGTTGTAACCACCGTCAGCAAATTCATCACATTATTCTGCCGTATTGTGATTTCCGCCTGGTAAACATCCTGCACTTGCATCGCATATTCCCGCAGCGACTGCGCCTCCCCCTGCAGACGCTTCACGCGTTCCAAAAACCCCTTACCGGCCCGTTTCTGTTCTGTAAGGATTTCGGCAATATCTGTCATTTGCCCATAATAACAATAAAAACGGGAAATCTCTTTTTTAATCCCAAGCATCCGGTAATGGAAATGTGTCGTATCCCCCTCCAGAACTGTTTCTTCCATACTGGCAATATCCCGCTCCAATTCCGCCAGATATAAAATATCCTGTTCCAGCGCCGCCATAAAAAAATCACTTAAAAACTTCTCCATCGTATACATTTTTTCCAAAGTGCGTTTTCTAAGGAGCGTAACCAAATCATCTACAAAGGAGCCTTCTTCTATAAAAATCAACCGATCCTTTAAAATATAAACGGCAAAATCGTAGTTTTTCCGCTCCTTTTTTTTCACTGGAATATGAAAAGTCCCAAAAAGATATGAGGCGTGGGACTCCAGTTTGCAAAAGAAAGCATCTTCTTCCTTTCTCCCAAGAGAAAACGCCTCCTTAAGCGCGAGCTCCCCGCCCCATTCATCTTCATCAAAAACCGCAATCCCGCCGGGCATTTCCTCCCAGTCCGCACGGCTTACTTCCTGTATCCCGGTTTCGCCTATCCTATATAACATTCCAAAAGAACCCCTTTTTTCATAGCTATATACCAAGGTTCCGGTTTTTATTCATATCTAAAATACCTTATAACTGTTCAAAGCGGCTATTTTAAACCGCTGCAGTATCATCAATCTGCCAATCGACAGGCTCTTCCCCGTGTTCCTCCAAAAAAGCATTTGCCTGGCTAAAATGCCTACAGCCAAAAAAACCGTTATAAGCCGACAATGGGCTTGGATGCGGCGCTTTTAAAATCAAGTGCTTGGGATTTGTAAGCATAGAAGCCTTTTTCTGTGCAGGCCTTCCCCAAAGCAAATAAACAATCGGCCGATCCTGCCCATTTACCGCCTGGATAATGGCATCTGTAAACTTCTCCCAGCCCTTCCCCTGATGGGAATTCGCCTGGTGTGCGCGTACCGTAAGAACCGTATTTAAAAGCAGGACTCCCTGATCTGCCCATTTTTTGAGATAGCCATGATTGGGGATTGTACATCCCAAATCATCATGCAGCTCCTGATAAATATTCTGCAGAGAAGGCGGTATCTTTTTCTGGGAAACAGGGACAGAAAAGCTAAGGCCGTGTGCCTGGTTAACATTGTGGTATGGATCCTGCCCCAGCAAAAGTACTTTTACTTTGCTAAGCGGAGTGAAATGAAACGCATTAAATATGTCATCTGCCGGCGGATAAACTGCGCCTTTGCTGTATTCTTCTTTCACAAACCCATAGAGCTCACGATAATAGGGTTTTTTGAATTCTTCTGACACGGCTTCAAGCCAGTCATTTGTAATCATTCCCATAAAATAATCCTCCTTTGTACCGATATCGATGGCAGGGCAACAACCAATTATGCTACTTCCGGACGAAAACCCCTCTCTCCTCCAGATATTCCTTCAGCTCTGAAATCTCAAGCTCTTTATAGTGAAACAGTGAAGCCGCCAGCGCCGCATCTGCCTTTCCATCCGTAAGCGCCTCAAAAAAATGCTCCTTCGTACCGGCGCCACCGGATGCAATTACAGGAATGGACACGCATTCTGCAATCGTGCGCGTCAGTTCAATATCATACCCTGCCTTCGTACCATCACAGTCCATACTGGTAAGCAAAATCTCTCCAGCCCCCATACGCTCCGCCTGCATCGCCCATTCTACTGCATCCAGTCCCGTATCGATCCTGCCTCCATTCTTAAAAACGCCAAAGCCACTTTTATCATCCCTCCGCTTAGCGTCAATCGCGACCACGACACATTGGCTGCCAAACTTATCCGCCGCTTCTGAAATCAGCCCAGGGCGGTTTATTGCAGAAGAATTCACTGAGATTTTATCAGCCCCTTCCCGTAGCAGCGCTTTAAAATCCTCCACTGTCCGGATTCCTCCGCCAACTGTAAACGGGATAAATACCTTTTCAGCTACCCGGCGCACCATATCCAACACTGTCCCCCGGTTATCCGAAGAGGCCGTTATATCCAAAAAAACAACTTCATCCGCGCCTGCCTTATCATATGCCGCCGCGATTTCAACCGGATCCCCGGCATCCCTTAGGTTCACGAAATTAACGCCTTTTACCACCCTGCCTTTATTGACATCCAGACAAGGGATAATCCTCTTAGTAAACATCAGCCATCCCCCCTCTGTATAGCTGCAAAATTTGACAAGATCTTTAGTCCGGCCGCACTGCTCTTCTCCGGATGGAACTGGCATGCAAATACGTTATTGCATTCCACGGAAGCGTGGATATATGTACCGTATTCCGTAGCCGCCGTAACAATCTTCTCATCTTTTGCTTTTAAATAATAGGAATGCACAAAATATACATAGGATTCTGGCGCAATATCCAAAAACAGCCTGCCATTTCGCATCAACTGCAGGCTGTTCCATCCAATATGCGGTATTTTTAGACCCTCTTTCTCCGGAATTTTGAGAATCTGACCCTCTAAAATACCAAGGCCCCTTACCCCTGGGCTTTCTTCGCTTTCCTCAAACAAAAGCTGCAGCCCCAGGCAAATACCCAGCAAAGGCTTTCCTTCTGCCACAGCTTCTTGCAACATCTTGTCTATTTCATATTTTTTTAACTGCCGCATTGCCGCACCAAACGAGCCGACGCCAGGCAGAATCAGCTTATCTGCCTGTTCCACTTCGCGCCTGTCCCGTGTAATGATGCTTTCCTCCCCTAAAAACCCTAGCGCTTTTTCCACGCTTTTTAAGTTGCCGGCATCGTAATCTAAAATTGCAATCATATAGTTTCCCCGTTATTTATCATTAAGCCCTAATGCTTTTACAATATTATAAATCCGAACCGTATACTCCGTACGATCCTCCAGGCCGTAAATCTCCCGTGCGTCTTTGGCATTGACACCAAATTTCTCTGCTATCTGCGCTTCTGCCTGGGATGCTAAGACGTCGTATTCCGCCTGCGCGCCGTATTCCGAAGCTTCACTATAATTGGCGTCATACCTTCCCAATGCGCAGATATATGCATCCAATGCCATCGTAAACTGTTTGTTGTCATACAATGCATTGCCTTTGTTGATTTCACCCTGAACCCCGGCAAGCAATGTTACCCGCCCGTTAAACTCGGTATCTTCTTCCTTGGCCTTTAAGCCTGCCATCTGGCGGTATGCTTCCACATAATCCTGGGAATTATATGCCTGCTTTGCCGCGGCTATGCTGGAAGAATAACCCGTCAGGTTCGAGCTAATCAGCACAAACGCCCCTGCTGAGACGGCCATAATAAAGATTAGGATCACTGGCACCTTGGGAAGCGGCGGAGATAAATCCACTTCCTTTGGTTTCTTAGGAGCCTTCTCTTTCTTGGGTTTTTCTTTTTTAGGTTTTTTCTCTTTTTTAGGTTTTTTCTCTTTTGGTTTTTTCTCTTTTGGCTTCTTTTCTTTTTTCATTTTCTTCTCTTTTTTCTTTTTCCCTTTTTGCTTTTCTGTTGGTGCGGGCGCAGGTTCGTCTGCACCTGCCATATCAAGTTCCTGTAAAATCTGAAGCTGCTCATCGTCTAAGCCAGAATAGCCGGCTTCCTCCGAAGCGCTTTTTGTCTCAGCCGGCCCTTCTTTCTCCTGCGGCAGTTCATCCTCGTCTTCGCCAAACAGCGCCGAACCAAGCTTTTTAAAAAATCCTGTTTTTTTCTTCTTATCGGGCTTTTCTTTCCGGCTGCTGTTTTCTTCTTCCAGCAGTTCGTCCAGCTGTGCCATATCTTCCACAAGCTCTACTTTTGGCTGCTCTTCCTTTTGCTTTACTTCTTCCGTCCAGGTATCGTCAGCCAGCGTATTGATTTCAAATCCGTCTTCTTCCGGTTCCACAGGGCTGTCTGCAGGCTCATCCCCCGGTTCACTGCCGGGCTGTTCGTTTATATTGTTGATAATGCCTTCCAAATCGTCAAAAAAGCTGTCGTCTGCCCCGTTTGTATCCCCGGAACCTTCCAAATCAGCTTCAAAATCTGAAATAAAGCCATCCTTGCCCACACCGCTTAATTCCTGTTCAAAATCTTCTTCAAAATCAGCAGTCCTTTTGCGTCTTTTCCTCTTCGATTCTGCTTTCCTCTCTGGAGTAACATTATTCAATAAAGAGTCAAGATAATCCTCAGTTCTGCTCACAGCAATCCCTCCTGTATGAAACCCATCAAGGGATGTGATGGTGTATCACATCCCTCAACTATTCTAATCCTTCTGCTCCTATGGCTCCTCTGTTTGCTTCAATCAGCGCGTCAATCGTCCGGACCAAATCACCTATTTCTGGTTTGGTCAACTGCGCATCCGCACCAAGCTGTTCCCCTTTGCGGCGCATTTCGTCGTTGACAAGGGAAGAAAAAATAATCAGTGGTATGTGTTTTAATTCTTCGTCTGTCTTCATTAGCTTAGTCAAGCGGTGCCCATCCATTAACGGCATCTCAATATCCGTAATGACACAATGTACCATATCGTCAAGCGTGCCGTTTTGCTTATATTCACATACGTGATCCCACGCTTCCTGCCCGTTCGCTGTAACAATAATCTTTGTATATCCCGCCTTCTTTAAACAATCCGTGATCAGCTTGCTTAAGAACGGTGAATCCTCAGCCACCAATATTTGGCAGTCCCTGCGTTCCCTGCCCTGGTATTCTTCCACATCGGAAATCTTAAGCCCTGTTTCCGGGCTGATATCCGTTACAATCCGCTCAAAATCCAAAATGACAATCAGGTTATCCTGCAGCTTTACAACACCAGTCGATACCCCGCTGTCGTTGTTAATCGTAGAGTCCGGCTTGATGATGCTCTGCCAGGATACCCTGTGGATGCCAAGCACTTCATCCACATGAAAAGCGACATTTAGCTTGTTAAAATTTGTAATGATAAATAAACCTTTTTTCTCGTCATCATTCTCCGGGATACCAATACACCGCTTAAGGCTGATAACTGTAATCATAATATCCCTTGGCATGAAAATGCCCTCTACACTTGGATTGGAATGCGGTATCGGCGTAACCGGCTGGTATGATAAAATCTCGCGGATCTTTGCGACATTAATACCATAGCGGTTGCCCCCCAACGTAAATTCCAGTATTTCCAGTTCGTTTGTTCCACTTTCCAACAGTATGTTTGAATCCATAGCTTTTCCCTCCCGGCACACATATGTTTCTGCGTTCTCAATGTATCCATTATAACACAAATAAGGCCATTGTATATTATTTTTTTAAGTTTTTTATAATTTAATCGTATTCTGGCTGCCGTTCATTGTGACTTTCAGCGAAAGATCAGAAACCGCACTTATCTCTTGTGGGATCTCAAACAATAACACCGTATCGCCCGACTCCCCCGCCAAGAGGCTGCCCTGGAATGTAGACAGATCGTTCGGAAGAATTGTCGTCTGTGCCGCTGCCGTATACTCCCCATTCACCGTCACCGAAAATGCTGGGGTCATCGCTAATATATCAATGGCAAGATCTTCGGACGACTGGTTCACAAGCTTCACATTCAGTACCAAAAGCTGTGAGCCGGGCGGTGCGTCAACAGCATAAGATGCGGACTTTTCATATGTAGCGCACAGGCTGCTTCCCATAAAATCTGCACGTATCACACCCAAATCAAGCGCTTCTCCGATGGTAGACGAGCTTTCTGTTTCCTGGCCCTGCGGTGCGGACGGGCTGCCGGCATTTTCCGCTCCATCCTGAGAATCGTCTGTCTTTGGTGCAGCATCCGTATTCCCGGCAGCCCCATCTTCCGGGGGCGTCTGCACATCCTGCGCCTTCTCCTGCGTATCTGTACCTTCCTCCAGAATATCCTTCCTTACAAACACTTCCCCGTCTTTCTGGAAATTGTTAAATTTTGCCACCGCATGCGAAGCGTAGCTGACAACCGCCTCCTGTTCCTCAGGTGTCATTTCATAAAGGGCTTCTCCACAGCCGCCCAGTGTAACAGCCGCCGCAACCAGCGTTGCAGCAATCTTCATCTTTGAACCTTTCATCCTCTGCCTCCACTGCATAAACTTGATCTGTAAAAATTATAACAATTTTAACATTTTTTTGGGGAATGGGCAACTGTTAATTATTTTTTGTATCTAATTCAAACCAAAATTCCACGCCGTCCGTATGGTTTATCACACCGCATTCCCGGTGGAAGGAGTCCATAATAGCCTTAACAATCGAAAGCCCTATCCCACTGCCGCCGTATTCCCTGGTCCTTGCCTTATCCACCTTATAGAATTTCACCCAGATATTCCCGATATCTTCAGCCGGAATAGGCTTGCCGGTATTAAAAACGCTCACACGGACATAATCCCCGTTCTGCGTATACTTAATATCAATCCTCTTTTCAAAATCAGTATGATGGATAGCATTGCTCAAATAATTCGTAACAACCTCTTCCACCTTAAATTCGTCCGCCCATACATACATCGGCATATCCGTGTTAAATGTGAGGCTGATCCCGTTTTGTTTTAACAAAATAGAAGATGCCTGGATAACGCCCCGTATCAATTCCGTCAAATCAAACCTTTCCATCGCCACTGTATCATTCCCAAACTCAAGCTGGTTTAATGTGAGGAGCTTTTTAACCATCTGGTTCATTTTATCCGTTTCATCCATAATGACCTCACAATAAAAATTCCTGCTCTCTTCGTCATCATTGATGCATTCCTGCAGCCCCTCCGCGTACCCCTGGATTAATGCAAGCGGGGTCTTTAGCTCATGGGAAACATTAGAAAGGAAATCCTTTCGCATTTCATCGATCTTAGTCTTCTTTTCAATGTCCATCTGCAGCTCGTTATTGGCGCTTTTAAGCTCCGAAATCGTGCTTTTAAGCGTTTCTGACATCTGGTTGATATGCTCGCCTAAAAGGTCTATTTCATTTTCCCCCTTGCCATTGTACTTGGCATTAAAATCGAGGTTCGTCATACGCCTGGAAATTTCAGTAAGCTCAAGAATAGGCCTTGCAATTTTGCGGGAAACAAAAATACTAATAACAACGCTTAAAATAACAGCTGCAATTCCAATATATGATAAGAGGCGGTTAGAAATCCCAGCGCTCTCGCGGATACTCTCAAGCGCCGTCCTCATAAAAATCACATTGCCGTCCGCTAATGTACCGCACAGCACCAGGTACTCAGACTTATGCCTTGTATCCACCTGGCGTAACAAAAAATAGTTGTTGGTCTTTTCAAGCAGCTCCGTAGAAGTCCCCTTAGAACTAGAAAAGAGCACATCCATAAACTGTATGCGAAGCGACTCAGTATCATTAACGGAAGTCCTTATCACCGTACCGTCCGCACTGATAATTAAAATTGCAATATTGCCATTTTCGCAAATTTTCTCAAAACCGACATCAAACCCAGCGCTGTCCAATATGCCAGCCGCGCTTTTGGCATCAATAGTAGAAAAGCCTTCCAGCATGGCATTCTGCTTGTTATAAATGTAGTAATCCTCCAAAAAAGTATTATTCAAAAACCAGCAGAGCAGCACAGTACCCGCTACCATGCCCAAAATCGTACCTGTATACTGCAAAGTAAGGGAATGTTTTACTTGTTTGTTCCTGATATCACGCACTTTAATATTCTCCTTGGGATTTATCATCTGATATTATATATTTTAACAGAGATAAGGAAGGGGTTCAATTGGTTTCACAGTAAATACACAGTTGCGGGCTATGCCATAAAACCCTTCCCCTGTCTGACGGACCTTCCGTCAGCCACCCTTTAACACGCTCTAATACAAAAAAGCAACCGCCACACACCAAAGCAGCTGGTTGCTTAATATATCCCTTTCACCATTTATAATTTGCTTTACTTTCTCTTATATAAAAATTTTCCATACACTGCATACGGCTGCGCCCCGGCATTTCCCAACTAGTACTCCATCCGAACAGGAATTGAAGTTTGGAACCATCTGCTTTGTGCCAGTGCAAGGCAAAATTTCGACGGCG